>JAPOYG010000534.1 GCA_026706755.1 Acidobacteriota bacterium | reverse complement strand
TCGAGCCCGTTGACCGTGGTCGGGAAGCTGACGCCGGGGATGGCGGGGAACGTCCGCGCCGCCTCGTCGACCGTCGCCAGCGTGCCGCGACGCACGTCCGGATAGTTGCTCGCCGGAGGCTCGACGCCCCGGTCGGCCCACTCGTCCAGCGCCACGAGCAGCGCGCGCATCGCCGGCGCCGCGCTCCGGTTGGTGTTCGCGACGTGCTGACACGCCCCGCGGTCGGTCGGCACGACCCCTACTCCCGTTGCCCCGCCGTGCGGGTGGCTGGCCAACAGGTATAGGCGGACGTTGTCGGGAATCGGCACGGGGTTGCCGTGGCCGTCGTGGACGTTCAGCGACGCCTTCATCTGCCAGAACTCGTTGCTCGTGTCGACGTGGAAGACGAGCGGGTCGGTGGCGGGCCGCTTGAGGATGCCGTCGCGGACGTTCGTCACCGGGTCGGTGGTCACGGCGTAGGTGAGCGGCGGAGCCGACGTCGACGTGAAATCGGTCGTCCGATCCTGGCGGGAGTAGATGTTGGGATCGGAGAACTCGACGTTGGCGAACAGGCGGTGCGACCCGGGGATGTGGATGCGGACGGCGTCGAAAACGCGGCGGTGCGCCTCGTCCTCGTTGAAGCCGAGGTAGAGCCAGTCGCGCAGGTACATCCCGGTCGACGAGATGCCGAGCCCGTAGGCGCGGCGGATGCCCGTGGCGTCGGCGCTCGCGGCAAGCGGGTTCGGAGTCCCCGCGTCGTCCGCCGTCTGGTAGCGCAGGAACGAGGCGACGTCGCGCGTCACCGCGTAGCCGAGCCCCATGACCCACGGGTCCTTCGCGGGGTAGATCAGCTCGTACGTCTTGTCGCGGTCGAATCCGTCGAAGAGGCAGATGTCGGTGGCCGAAGCCTCGAGCGACGCCTCGCCCGACGGGCAGGTTCCGAACGCCCAGCGGTCGGCCGCGATCGGCCGGCGCGTGCCGTCGATGGCATCGCGGACGGTGAGGGTGGAATGTGCCGTCTCGGTGTCGGCCGTCGCGTAGCTCACGAACCGGTCGTTCCCCTTGAGGGGCACGCTGTAGAGGCCGTCGGCCCCCGCCGGGGCCTGGGCGAGGTCCGTGGAGTACTCGATCCGGATGCGGGAGACGATGGGGCTCCCGTCGGCCTGCACGGCGACCGGCAGGTTCGCCCCGAGCCGCGTCGGGGTGGTCACGATGTCGCCCGCCCAGCCGGCGTCGACCAGCGTGTAGCCGAGACGGAAGAACAGGCCGTCGCCGGACTCGGGATCGGCCCCGAACGGCAGCGACGGGAAGGTCTGGAAGCCGAGCTCGATCGCGTTCCCGCGGTTGTTGATGCCGTACAGCAGCTTCTGGTTGCCGCGCGCCATGTCGACCGGCTTGATGATGAAGAACGGCGCGCTGAACTCCACCATCCCGCGGTCGTTGCGCGGGGCGCGGTCGAGGTTGACGATCAGCGCGTTCAGCGGGTCGTCCGGGTCGACCTCCATGTGGACCGTGCCGTCGAGGCGCTCGAACGCGCCGGCGTCGCCGAACTCCTTCCCGCCGGCATACGGCGCCGTCCGCTCCACCTCGATGCGGACCACCCGCGCGTCGGCCGGCGGCGCCGGCAGGGCCGCCAGCAGGCCGCCCAGAGCCATGAGTGCGAACGCTCGTCTGATCATCGCGCCCTCCCTGTTTCGACAATGCGGCGGCGCCGACGCACCAGCCCCTTCTGTCGCGGCGAGGCCGCGAGCCCGTCTACTATAGTGCCGCAGCGGCGCCGTCCAACTGCACGAACACCCCGCCGCCTTCCTCCCGCACGGCGTAGGTGGCGACCGGACGGTCGGCGGGGCCGGAGCACGGCAGTCCGTCGGCGAGGCCGAACCGTGCGCCGTGCCACGGGCAGACCACCCGGTCGCCCTCGATCCACCCGAGCGCGAGAGGCCCGTCGGTATGCGTGCAGCGGTTGTCGAGGGCGTACAGGCGTCCGGCGTGCCGCAGAAGGACAATCTCCGTCCCGTCGACCGCGACCCTCGCCGGCCGGCCGTCCGCAACCTCAGACCGCTCCGCCACGCGGATCCAGCGACCGAGGCCGTTCGCCGCCCGCGACGTGCAGGGCTGACGTGTGCCGGGCCGAGGCGGCGTCGCGGGTCCCGACGGAGCCGAGGCGGAAACCGGGCCCTCCCGTCCGGGCACGCCCGGCCAACCGCCGTGGCAGAGCTCGACGGCCAGATCCTCCTCCCAGATGCGGCCCGCGCCGCGTTCGACGACACGGCCCATCCACGGCCGCAGCCAACTCCATCCCGGGACGAGGGGCACCCGGTAGGCCTCCTCGATGGCGGTCGCGTCCCCCTGGTCCGCCAGCTCCGTATCGACACCGACACCTCGCAGGAAGCCGCGGCGGAATCGAATGCGGATCCGGTTGGGGGGCAGCCAGACCTGCTCGACGACGCTCCGCAGGCGCAGGCCGAGCCAGGACGGCCAGCGCTGCTCGAAGACGATCCGGTTCCCGGCGACCTCGACTGCGCGGTAGCTGCCCAGCGTCGTCGGGTGGACCGTCTCGATGTGCTCCAGGTCGAAGTACTGCGACAGCACCCGGGCGAAGGGGTACGGGATCCGTTTGCGGTAGGTGACCTCGATGGCCATGCCGGGAAGCGTACTACCATGGTCCCGTGCATGCGGTCCGCGCCGAGCTCCCGGTAGACCTCGATCTCACCGCGGCCTGGCGGCGGCTGCGCGACCTCTCGGCTCCGCACCTGTACGTGCCGGGACTGACCGGCGCCGCCTTCACGGGCCCCCAGCGCGTGGGGGTCGGGACCCGCCGCCGCGTCCGCGCGACCCGGCTACTGACGCTGGACGAGACCGTGACGGAATGGCGCGAGGCTGCGGGACTCACGATCCGTCTGCACCGTGGCGACCGCGGACCTCCGCCGCCGTTCCGGACCTTCCTCTTCGAGTACGGCCTCGTCGATCGCGGCGGCCGGACCTGGCTGGTCAACCGCGCGCGCTACTCGCTCCGGCCGGTCCCATGGGGCGCACGGCTCGACCGCGCGCTGCTCCGCCCGCTCATCGCCCGGCTGCTGCGCGACATCACCCTGGCGCAGAAGATCCACTACGAGACCGGCCAGCGGGTGACGGCCGCCGGGCTGCGGGCATGGAAGCGGGGGAAGCGGCCGAGCCGCGCGTCGAAAGGCTCGTGAAACTGGTCAATACACTACTTTGCGTAATCTACTATGAACGTTATGGAACGTCGAAGAAGCCCGCTCCCATTGCCCGTCAGGCACGCCCTCACCAAGGTGGGGACGGATCTGCGGGACGCCCGGCGCCGACGGCGCATCCCCACCGCGACGATGGCGGAGCGCGCGATGATCAGCCGCACGACGCTGAGCAAGGTCGAGAAGGGGGATCCGGGAGTCTCTCTGGGCATCTACGCCACCGTGCTGTTCGTCCTGGGCCTGGAAAACCGCGTCGCCGAGCTGATCGACCCGAGACACGATGCCGTGGGGCTGGATCTGGAAGCCGAGGCCCTGCCCAAGCGGATACGTGCGCAACGCACGCGGATTGGCCCGGCCTCCGACTGATGGAACGGGAAGTCCTCGTCTTCGTCGACCTCCAGGGAACGCCGATCGAGGCAGGTCGCCTGTGGTGGCGCAGCCGCGGGGGACGGGAGAGCGCGTCCTTCGAGTACGACGCGGCGTGGCTCGAGCATCCGGAGCGCTTCGCGCTCGACCCGGCCCTCGCCCTGACCTCCGGCCCCTTCCACACCCCGGCCGGACGCGCGCTGTTCGGGGCCATCGGCGACTCCACTCCTGACCGCTGGGGACGCCTGCTGATGCGGCGCGCGGAACGCCGCCGTGCCGAGCGCGAGCAGCGCGTACGACGAACGCTGTCGGAAGTGGACGTCCTCCTGCGCGTCGACGACGAGGCGCGACAGGGCGCGCTCCGGTTTGCCACCCGTCCCGGGGGACCGTTCCTGGCCGAGCCCGGCGACGCTCGCATCCCGCCGCTCGTCGAGCTGCCGCGCCTGCTGGCCGCTGCCGACCGGGTATCCGGCGACACCGAGGGTGACGACGACCTCCGCCTGCTCCTGGAAGCGGGCTCCTCGCTCGGGGGCGCCCGCCCGAAGGCCTCCGTCCGGGATACGGGCGGTCGGCTGGCCATCGCGAAGTTCGCCCATGTCCGGGACGAAGTGAACGTCGTGCTCTGGGAGGCAGTTGCCCTTGCGCTCGCGGAGCGGTGCGGCATCAACGTGCCGGCGCGGCGGCTCGAGAGCATCGCCGGTCGACCGGTGCTGATCCTCCCGCGCTTCGACCGTCGCGCGGGCCGCCGGGTGCCGTTCCTCTCCGCCATGAGCATGCTGGGCGCGGCCGACCGCGAGCCGCGCTCCTACCCGGAAATCGCCGACGCGCTGCGCCGCCACGGTGCGGCGCCCCGGGAGGATCTCCGCCAGCTCTGGCGGCGCGTCGTATTCGGCGTGTTGATCTCGAACACGGACGACCACCTGCGCAACCACGGGTTCCTCTACGCCGATCACCGAGGCTGGCGCCTCAGCCCGGCGTACGACCTCAACCCGGTCCCAGCGGACGTCCGACCGCGGGTGCTCTCCACGTCCATCCACGCCGAGGACCCCGCCGCCTCGCTCGACCTCGCGCTGCAGACGGCGGAGCTCTACGGCCTGGGCGCCGGGGAAGCGCGGACGGTCGTCGCGGAGGTGGCTGCCGCCGCAGCGACCTGGCGCGACGCAGCTCGCGGCTTCGGCGCCTCGCGGCGGGACATCGACCGCATGGCGTCGGCGTTCGAGCATCCGGACGCCGACGCCGCCCGGCGCCTGCAGGCCTGACCGAGCCCCGGACGCCTGAGGCAGCCGGCTCGCCGCTCGGTCCGGGATGCACACGCACGCCTGCGCCGCACCAAACCGTCGAGGCGCGTGACGGTCCGCATCTCCTGGAGTCGCATCGCTGTTACTCGGCCCGCAACGTCACGCTCGGATCGACCGCCGTCGCCCGACGGGCGGGAATGTAGGCGGCGATCCCGGCGAGCAGGATGAACAGCGCGGGGACCGCGGCATACGTGATCGGATCCCAGGGACTCACGCCGAAGAGCTGTGACGACAGCGAGGACATCAGGACGGCCGCGCCGAGCTCTCCGATGACGACGCCGGCGCCCGCGAAGGCTAGCGCCTGACGCACGAAGCGGCCGCGGACTCTCGACCTCGTCGCGCCGAGCGCGAGCCGGACCCCGATGTCGCGGCGCTGGCTCGCGGCCGCATATGCCACGACCCCGTAGACGCCGACCATTCCCAGGAGGACGCCAAGGGCGGCGAAGCCCAGCACGACCAGCGTCGTGAACCTCGGCCGGCTGACGGCCTGCGCCACGAGCTCGTGCGCGGCCCGGATCCGATTGACGGGCGTGTCGGAGTCGAGGGAAGCCGCCACGCCGCGCAAGCCGTCTGCCACCAGCGCCACGTCGGAGCTCGACCGCACGGTCACGGACATGGCGTCCATCGCACCGCTGTACTGGGCCATCGGGACGTACAGCGTCGTGCCCTCGCTCGTCGGCCCCTGCCAGCGCACGTCCGCGACGACCCCGACCACCGTCCACCAGGGATCGGCCTCTCCTTCGCTCCCCGGGAACCGAATGCGCCGGCCGACGGCGGTGGTACCGGGCCACCAGCTCGAGGCGAGTCGCTGACTGACCAGCACGACTCGCTGCGCGGACCCCGCGTCCGCAACGGAGAAGGGCCGACCTTCGACGATCGACACGCCCAGGGTTCGCAGGTAGTCGGCGCTGACGGCGGTTCGGAGGTCCGCCCACGGCCAGTCTCCGCCTTCCGTGGCGGGATCCGGCCGCCCCTCGATCTTGAACACGCTGCCACCACCGCCAGCCCCGAACGGCGCGTAGACCGTTGCCAGCCCGACCCCGCGCACGAACGGCAGGGCGATCAGGCGCCGCTCCAGATTCGCGTAGAAGTCGAGCCGGAGCGCATCGCTGGGATGTCTCGCGGGCGACGGAGCGACCTCGGCGACGACGAGCTGATCCGCCGCGAAACCAAGGTCGATGCTCATCCGTTCGGCGAGACTCCTGGCCAGCAGAGCGGCACCGATCACGAGCATGACGGCCGCCGCGATCTCGACCGTGACGAGGGTGCCCAGACGGCGGCGCGACGCGACGCCGACCTCCCCTCGCAGGCCCGAGCGGGCGGCGTCCTGGCCCAACCGCGCCGCGCGAACCGCCGGGAGCGTACCGGCGGCGATGGCCGTGGCAAGGGAGACGAGCAGGGCGAAGCCGAGGGCAACGGCATCAACGCGGATTCCCCCCGCGCGCGGCACGTCGGCGGGAAGAAGCGCCACGAGAGCCGGCACTCCGGCGTACGCGACCGACAGGCCAACCGCCCCTCCCAGCAGGCTGAGCATGGTGCTGTCGGTCAGCAACTGCCGGACGATCCGGCCGCGGCCCGCGCCGAGGGCCGTCCGCAGGCCCAGCTCCCGCTGCCGGGCCGCCGCTCGAACCTGCTGCAGGTTGGTCAGATTGACCGCGCCGATGAGCCACACGGCAACGACCGCGCCGAGCAGCAGAAGCAGCATCGGGCGCACCTCGCCCAACCGGTCTTCGCGCCACGTGCGCAGGCTGACGGTGGTACCGTGGTCGTCTGGCATCCGCCACGGGAACAGTTGGCCGAACTGCGGGCCGAGCGCCCGGACCTCTGCCGTTGCGGCGGCCAGCGTGACGCCGGGACGGAGCCTGCCGACCAGGTACGCGGTGCGCGCCCACAGGCCGATCCGGTTCGTCACATCGACCGTCATCGGCACCCACAGGTCCACGCCGGCGCCAGGGAACTCGAAGTCCGGCGGCATGACCCCGCGCACGGTGTGGGCGACCCCGTCGAGCAGGAGCGTCTGCCCGACCGTCGCGGGATCGGCGCCGAATCGCTGGCGCCACAGGGCGTGGCTGAGGATGGCGGACGGCTCCGCTCCGGGGAGTTCGTCCTCGGATCGGAAGCCGTGGCCGAGCTCCGGTGTCCGGCCGACACGCTCCAGCAAGTCTCCGGTGACGGCAACCACGCTCAGCCGCAGCGGTTCGTCGAGGCCGGTCAGCGTCCTGTCGCCCGGCGGTCCATACGCCGCGACCTCCAGCGTGCGCGCCCTAGTCCGCAACTCCAACAGCTCGCCGATGTACGCGATGCCGACGATCCGAACCAGCCGATCCGGCTCCCCGACGGGGAGCGGCCGCAGCAGGATTCCATGGACGACGCTGAAGATGGCCGTGGTGGCTCCGATGGCGAGGGCGAGCGTCGCGACCGACATCGCAGTGAACCCGGGACTACGCGTCAGGGCGCGAGCTGCGTACCTTGCGTCCTGAAGCGCCTGCTCCGGCCACCGCCATCCCGAGACCGCGCGCACGTCCTCGCGGATCAGCGGTACGTTGCCCAGGGCCACCCGCGCGGCACGCGACGCCTCCTCCGGCGACATCCCCCGCTCGAGTTCTCTCGCGTCTCGTACTCCAGATGAGACGCGATCTCCTTCTCGACCTCCTTCTCCGCGCGGCGCCGGTGGAGCCGGTGCAACCAACGTGAGAGGCGTGTGCGGAGTCCCACGGTTCCTTCCCTCCTGCGGTGGGCGAGCCGATCACGCGCGCTGGATGACGAGGTCGATCGCCCCGGAGAGCCGTTCCCAGGTCGCGACCTCGCGCTGCAGGTGAGCCCGGCCGGTCGGGGTCAACGAGTAGAACTTCGCCTCGCGGCCGGTGTCGGTCGCTGCCCAGTGGCCGGCGATCCACCCTTCCCTCTCGAGGCGGTAGAGCGCCGGATAGAGCGAACCCTGCTGCACCCGCAGAACGTCGTTCGAGACCTGCCGGATGCGCTTGGCGATGGCCCAGCCGTGCTTCGGCTCATGCTCGATGGTCCGCAGGATCAGGAGATCGAGGGTGCCCTGCACGAGATCGGTCGGTTTGCCCATCCGTCATACCTCGACTATCGACAATAAGCTCGCGATTGTAGATTGTCAAGGCATGCCCCCTCTTGACAATCTGAAGGAGCCCGACGCACACTGACCTTAAGGGAAACAAGAGGAGCGTGCGGAGAGGGCTCGACACGGTCGACCGCGTGGTGAACGGGGGCGGGTGATGGGCATGCTCAGCGAATGGCTGCGACGGCTCCGGAGTCTCGTGCGAGGCAGGCACGAAGACGCCGAGATGCAGCAGGAACTTCGTTTCCACCTGGACCTGGAAACGGAGAAGAACCTCGCCGCCGGCCTGGACGCCCGCGAAGCGCGCCGGCAGGCGCACCTGCGCCTGGGGGCGATGACGCCCATCGAGGAAGCGGTGCGGGACGCACGGGGTATCCGTCCATTGTCCGACACGCTGCGGGACATCGGACTCACGCTGCGCTCGCTGCGCCGCAGCCCCCTGTTCACGGTCGTGACGGTGGCCACGCTGAGCCTCGGCATCGGCGCCACGACGGCGATCTACTCGTTCGTCGACGGCATCCTCCTTTCGCCGCTCGGCTACCGGGAGCCCGACCGGTTGATGACGGTGCAGGTCGCGATTCCCGAGCTGGCGGACCAGTTTCCGGTGCTGCTCGTCAACGCCTTCTCGATGGACGCCTGGCAGCGCACGTGCGAGGTGACCTGCCGCGAGATGGCCGCGCTTCAACACGTCGGCGTGGTCGTCACCGGAGGCGGCTCCGCCGAACCGCTCCCCGGCGCGCGCGTCTCGCCCGGCTTCTTCGAGCTGCTGGGAGTCGAGCCGCTGCTCGGCCGGATGTTCCGGGCCGGCGAGGGCGACGCCGCCGGCGGCGCGCGCGTGGCAGTACTGACGCACGGGCTGTGGCAGCGCCGCTACGGCGCCGATCCCACCGTGCTCGGCCGCATCATTACGCTCGACGATCAGCCGGTCGAGATCATCGGCGTCCTGCCGGCCGCGTTCCGCTTTCCGCGGTTCGAGGACCTGGCGCCCATCGAGAGCGGCTCATCGGGCCGGCCGGAGTTCTTCGAGCCGCTCGCCTGGACCGAGGCGCAGCTCCGCTCGCCCGGCGCCTTCGATTACCCGGCGCTGCTGCGCCTGCCGCCTGACGTGACCGCGGCCCAGGCCACCGTCGAGCTGAACGGCATTCTGGATGGCGTGTACGCCGACGCTCCGATCCATCCGCGGGTGCGGGTGTTGCCGCTGGTCGACCAGGTGGTCGGTGCCGCGCGCCGGCCCCTCTGGCTCCTGCTGGCTGCCGTCGTCGCCGTGCTGCTGGTGGCGTGCGCGAACGTGTCGAACCTCTTCGGGGCCCGCTGGCTCGAACGCCGCCGCGACCTGGCGCTCCGGGGAGCCCTGGGCGCACCGCCGGGCGACGCGGCGCGGCGCGCACTCCGCGAGAGCCTGCTGGTCGCGCTGGCCGGGGGTCTCGGCGGCGTGCTGATGGCCGACGGCGCGTTGCGTGCCCTGGTCGCGGCGGCACCGGCCGATCTGCCGCGGCTCGACGAGGTGACTGTCGACGGGACGGTGCTCGCCACCTCGTTCGGCGTAACGCTGGCCTGCGGCGTGCTGTGCGCCCTCGCCCCCGCATGGCACGCGGGTCGCGTGGCCCCGATGGAGGCCCTGACCGTGCGGGAAGCCGCCGCGCGGCGGCGCGGCACCGCGCCACGACTGCTCATCGGCCTGCAGGCTGGGCTCGGCATCGGCCTGATGGTCGTGACCGGACTGCTGCTCGTCAGCTTCGTGCGCGTGATGCAGGTGGACCGCGGGTTCGACGTCGATCGTGTGCTCGCAGCCGACCTGCAGCTCTCGCGTCTCCGATACCCGGACGCCGACGACGCAGCGCGCGTCCACGGCGACCTCCTGCGCCGGCTGGAGAGCGTGCCAGCGGTGCGTGCGGTCGGACTCGTGCAGCGCCTTCCCCTGGAGGGACACGCGTTCCTCGATGGGCTGAGCCGGATGGATGACACGCGACCGATCCTGGAACGACCGGTCGCGAACTACCGCATCGTGAGCCCGGACTATGCGCGGGCGATGGGCATCGCAGTCACGCGCGGCCGCATGTTCACCGAGGATGATCGAACGCGCAGGCCCATTGTGATCAGCGAGCACGCGGCCCGGACCCTGTGGCCGGGCGAAGACCCGGTCGGGCGGCTCGTCCACCGCGGCGGCGAGCCCTTGGAGGTCGTCGGCGTGGTCGCGGACGCCCGGGTCGTCGAACTGGAGCGAGACGCCGGGCTCGTTGCCTACGTACCGTACTGGATGCTCCCGCAACGGCAGGCCACGCTCGTCGTGCGAACCGAGACTGATCCGCTGGCGCTGGTGGCGGCGGTCACCGAGGCGGTCGAGGCCATCGACCCCGCGCTGCCGATCCACAACATCCGCACGATGGACGGAGTGCTGTCCGACGCCGTCGCCGGGCGCCGCTTCCAGCTCGCGCTGACGGTCGCGTTCGCCGTGACCGGGCTGCTGCTGGTGGGACTCGGGGTCTACGGCGTGGTGGCGTCGGCGGTCGAGCGGCGGCGCACCGAGATCGCGGTCCGCCTGGCCCTCGGCGCCACCGCCCGCCGCGTGTTCGCCATGGCGCTCGGCCACGGGATGCGTCCCGTGGTCCTGGGCGCCGCAGCCGGCCTCGCCGCAGCCGTTGCTGCCGGCCGGACGATGGCGGCGCTGCTCTACGAGGTGGCGCCGAACGACTGGACGGTACTCGCCTCGGCGACGCTGGTCGTCCTCGGAATCGCTCTCGCCGCTTGCCTCGCACCGGCCATCCGGGCCGTCCGCACCCCGACGACCATGCTGCTCAAATCGGAATAGAGAGCCGAGCGCCTCCACGGCGACTCCCGGCGGCCGGTCGCTGGGCCACCTCGAGCACTCGGCCGGCGATCGAGCCACCTGCGCCGACGTCGGCGTCGGCGGTCGAGCGGCCGCGCACCCGCGGCGCGCGCCTCGGCCCGCGAACGCCGGGTCGTGCGCCGGCGATAGTAGGATCCGGCTGGATGGCGCCCGCCAAACCGGCCCTGCCGGGGGCCTCGCTCGACATGCTGGTGCTGCAGGCAGTGGCGGCCGGGCCGATGCATGGCTTCGGCATCATGCAGCGACTGGATCAGCTCTCTCCCGAGGTGGTTCGCTTCCCGCAGGCATCGCTCTACCCGGCGCTCCATCGCCTGGAAACACAGCGCCTGGTCGCGGGAGCCTGGAGGTCGGCGCCGGAGGGACGCGAAGCGAAGTACTACGAGGTGACCACCACCGGTCGGAAACGCCTTCGCGGCGATGCGGGCTGGGCGCTGCTGTCGAGAGCGGTCAGCCAGCTCGCGACCCTCGAGCACGACATGCGGACCGCGTCGGCCATCCAGCGCGCGCTCCTCCCGAACACGCATCGCGCCGGCTCGTTCTTCGACGCGGCGGCGGCGTCGGAGCCCTGCCGGTCCATCGGCGGCGACTTCTTCGACTACCTCGACCTCGCGGGCGGCGCACTCGGATTCGTGCTGGGCGACGTCGCCGGCAAGGGGCCGCCCGCCGCTCTCCTCGGGGCACTGATGCAGGGGTCGCTGGTCGCGCAGGCGCACGCCAGCCCGGGGCCCGCGACCACGGTGGCCGCGGTCAATGCGGCCATCGTGCGTCGAGGGATCCAGGGTCGCTTCGTAACGCTCTTCTACGGCGTACTGAGCCCCGACGGCAGCCTCGCGTACTGCAACGCCGGCCACAACCCGCCCGTCCTCGTGCGGGCCGACGGCAACGTCTGCCGGCTCGACGTCGGAGGGATGGTGCTGGGCGTGTTCGATGACGTCCCGTTCCTGGAGGGCGCGGAGACCCTCGCGGAAGATGACCATCTCGTGCTTTTCAGCGACGGCGTCACGGAGGCGATGAACCAGTCGGAGGACGAGTTCGGGGACGATCGCCTCGTCGACTGCGTCACCTCGATCGAGGGCGACGCCGAACAGCGCCTGCAGCAGATCCTCGCCGCCGTGCAGCAGTTCACCGGCAACGCCGCGCAACACGACGACGTCACCGCGATGGTCGTCTCGTATCGAACGTCCGCACCGGCGCCGTAGCGACGCCAGCCTGTCGCTGGGTCCGTGTCCGGCCGCAGCCCCACCGCCCCGGGAGCGTGCGCCGCCAATTTCACTGCGCTGCTCTGCGGCGCCGGCTCCCGGGCGGCGCTTCGTGCATCGCGGACGTGGGGAACCTCGCCGCTTCCGGGTATTCGGCGCGCTAGCCGGCGCGGCGGGCGACGCCAGTCCGCTACTGCTGCGCGCGCTGCCGGTCGCGGGCGCGAGCCGAGACGAGCAGGTTCTCCATGCCGTAGTTGCCCTCGTGGCAGGCGTACTCGAAGAGCGGGCTGTCGGAGCGCTGCATGACGACGCGCACCGACCACGGCCGCGCGAACGACGCGGCGTCGTCGATGGTGTACTCGTAGAGCAGGCGGTCGGCGTCGAGCCGCGTGAACCGCTCGACCAGACGCAGGTCGGGCCCGGACCCGCGGAAGCTGGTCTTGGCCGTGAAGTTTCGGGTCTCGACGACCAGGGTGTTCGCTTCCCACCGTCCGCGCGAGTCGCCCTTCCACTGCCGGACGTGGTCGGGAAGGTGCGGCGAGCCGTCCAGAGGCACGACCCGGGCGTCGTGCACCATCTCGTTGAGGATCACGACGTGGTCGGCGGTCTGGAAGAGCTGCATGTTGTTGTTGTAGGCGCTGGGGTTCATCGGCGGGCCGGAGTTGAAGCCCATGATGCAGCGCTCGAACGCCCCGCGGTCCTCCGGTCCGTAGGCGTCGCGGGCGCGCAGCTCTCGCTGCCGCTCGCCGCGCGCCTCGGCCGCGGCGCTGCGGGCCGGGATCCTGCCGTCCGGCGGATCGACCACCAGCGACGTCCGGCGCTCCTCGCCCAGCGTGGTGCCGCGGTCGTACCAGAAGTTGTTGTAGCCGCCGGACACCGGGAGCCGGCCGTTCTCGTCGCGCCACAGGTCGACGTTCTGCGCGTCCACCCGCTCCTGCGCGAACGCGGCCGCTTCCTCCGGGCTCAACGTCGCGCGCCCGGCCAGCTCGTCGGGACGCTCGAAGGGAATGGCGCTGCGGAAGTCCCAGACCCCCTGCAGATCGCGCGGCGCCGCCTCTCCCTGTGCCGTCTGCCCGGCCGCCCCGGCCGCCGCCAGCAGCAGGCCGCCGAGTCCGCCTGCGATCCAGCCCGCGTTCGTATGTCGCGTCCTCATGACCCTGCCCTCCTCGGACCCGCGCGCCCTGACGGGCGGGTCTCGTTGGAAGCCCGTCGTGGCCGGAGACTCCTGCGCCGCAGGGTATGCGGTGCGGTCTCCCGGCCCCGCCGGCCGCCTCTACTCCCCGTTCGCGCTCCGAGCCGCCTCGCCTACGCCTGCAATCGCCCGCAGGAGCCTCGCCCCGAGCGGATCGACGGACGCCGGCGCGTTCGCCAGCACCACGACGCCGAAGCGCCGGTCCTCCGTGAAACCCAGGAAGCTGCGGAAGCCGCCCGTCGCCCCGTTGTGCCAGATCACGGTCTGGCCGATGTCGCGGCGGCGGTCCCGCACCCACGCCAGCCCGAGGGCGCGCCGCCGGGAGACCTGGAAGTGCTCCTGCTGCGCCAGCCGGATCGCCGCCTCGACCGCGTGCGACCCCTGCCCCATGTTGGCGGCGAGGAATCCCACCATCCCCTCCAGGGTGCTCCGCACCGCCCCGGCGCCCTCGAACGCCTCCGGCAGGTCCCAGGGCTCCGCCACCAGCCCGAGCCGGACGGGGCCCGCAACCTGCCGGACCCGGTAGCCGGTGGCCCGCGGCGACCCGGCCTCTCCGCCCGGTCCGAGCCCGATGCCCGTCAACCCCAGCGGTCCGTAGACGAACTCCCGGAGGGCGCTCGCATACCCCATGGCCGCCTCGCGCCCGAGGATCCACCCGAGCAGGCCGAAGCCGAAGTTGGAGTACTCGGAACGATCCCCCGGCTCGGACCGCAGATCGGTGACCTCCAGCGAGCGCAACAACTGGTCCGTCGAGTAGCCCTCGTAGGGATTCAGGCCGAGGATCATGCGCAGGAGCATGCGAGGCCCGCCCATCTCCGGCGGCGTCCTCGGGAGGCCCGCGGTGTGCGTCGCGAGGTGGGCGAGGGTGATCGACTGCAGTTCCGCCGGCAGGGAGACGTCGACGGGCAGCAACTCCGCCAGCCTGTCGTCCAGGCTGACGACGCCCCGGTCGACGAGCGACGCCAGCAGGATGCCGGTGAGCGTCTTCGTGATCGATCCGATCTCGAACGTCGCGTCCCGGAGCGGCGGTCCCCCGGGCAACCGGGCGCTCCCGAACGTCGCGCGCACGGTTCCGGCCGGTGTAACGAGGCCGACCGCCACCCCGACCGGGCGTTCGTCTCGGGCCCAGTCGACGATCTCGCGGCGCACCACCTCGTCGAGCGCCGGCACGCGCCCGTCCGTCCAATAGGCGGAGCTCTCCGCCTGCCAGCCGACGGCGGGCCGCCACAGGACCAGCCCGACGAGGCCGAAGAGGAGCCAGAAGCCGCCCGTCCACGGCGAGCGCAACATGGCGATGCCCCAGGGGACGGCGGGTGTCGGATCTCCGGCGGCTGCGCGGCGCCGACTCCGCAGGCCGCGGGCCAGCACCAGCAGGCCGAGCGCGCAGGCGAGGACGAACGCGGCCACCGGAGCGAACGCGAGCCAGGACGCCATCGAGCGCCATCGTAGTGGGCGGGCCGGGACCCTGCAAGCAGCGGTGGCGGCCGGCGGCGCCCTGAGGGCAAGCCGGCATGAGGGACCGATTGGGGCGAACGCGGCACCTCGGCCTCGCCGCTCGTCGCGGGAGGCTCCCTGGCGCAGGTCGGCAGCCGTGCCGCGGGGCGGCGCGTGCGCTGTTCCGCGGGTGGCGCGTGCGCTGCGCCGCCCGGACGCCCGGGATCCAATACGATCCGGGCCATCGTCACGAGACCGACCGATGAGCCAAGCCGTCAATCCCCGCGTCGCGCAAGCCCGCGTCGACCCGCTCTTCGTCGACCGCTGGTCGCCGCGCTCGTTCGCCCCCGAGCCCCTGAGCGAGGCCGAGATCGCCTCGCTGTTCGAGGCCGCGCGCTGGGCGCCGTCTTCGTCCAACGTGCAGCCGTGGCTCTTCCTGTACGAGACCGACGGCCCGGATCGGCCGGTCTTCGATTCGATCCTCAACCCGCGCAACCGCGCGTGGGCGTCGAAGGCGCCGCTCCTCGCCTTCCTCTTCGCGAACGTCCGGACCCCGGACGGCCGCGAGCCGCGCACCGCGCAGTTCGACGCCGGCGCCGCCTGGATGTCGCTGGCGCTGCAGGCGCACGCTCTCGGCATCTCCACCCACGCGATGGCCGGCATCGATCTCGCGGCGGCCCACGAACGGCTCGGCGTCGACCGCGAGTCGTACGCCGCCATGTGCGGCATCGCCGCGGGCCGCCGCGGCCCGCGCGAGGCGCTGCCGGCGGAGCTCCGGGAACGCGAGGGCGCACGCAGCCACCGGAAGCCGCTCGCCGAGATCGCCCGCCGGGGGATCCTCGGGAAGCGCTGAGGCCGGGTCCCGCGCCCCGCGCGCGTCGCCGGGGGCACCGCGGGCAGCGCCGGCGACGACACGTGCACGCGGCGCTCGCGCGCGCGTCGCCGGGCGCGGACGCCGGGCGTGGCACGAGCTTGTTGCGCCGCGCGCGGGCCACGGTATGATCGCGCGGTCGACGCACCCCCCCGGCTCCGGGGGCCGGGTTGCGTTGGCAGGGAGGTCGGCATGAGGCGGGGGGTCCGGCAAGGTGCAGCGGCCGGCGTGGCAGCACTCGCTCTCGCGATCGGCGGCTCGGGAGCCGCGGCGCAGGAGGACGAGCGCATCGTCCGGATCGACACCCTCAACGTGAGGGACACGCTCTACCACCTGTCGGACGGGGGCGCCAACGCCATGGCGCTCATCGACGAGATCAACGGCGGCGTCGTGCTGATCGACGCGAAGAGCCCCGGCTGGGCTCCGGCCGTGATGGAGGCGGTCTATGGGGTGACCGATCTGCCGGTCACGACCATCGTCGCCACGCACCCGCACGACGACAGCGCCGGAAGCCTCGGCGAGTACCCCGACCTGGTCGAGGTGGTGGCGCACGAGAGGGCGGCGGCCGCCCTGGCCGGCGCGGTGCCGGACGGCGTGACCCTCACGACCTTCGGGGACCGCCACTCGCTGCTGGAAGACCTCGACCGCATCGAGCTGTACCACTTCGGTCCCGCCCATACCGGCGGCGACACGATCGTCGTCTTCCCGCAGAAGGGCGTCGCCTTCCTGGGCGACCTGTTCCCGGGGAAGGCGACGCCGGAGATCGACCGCGACAACGGCGGGAGCGGCGTGGCGTTCCCGGACACCCTGGCGCGCGCCGTCGCGAGCATCGAGGGCGTGGAGCGGGTGATCACCGGCCGCGACGCGTTCCCTTCGACGTACGCCGGCCGTGGCCGGCGCGAGGAGGGGCGGCGCCGCCCGTGGACGGGCTGGATGATGTGGAACGACGTGGCGGAGTACGCGGACTTCAACCGCGA
>JAPOYG010000058.1:13511-16613 GCA_026706755.1 Acidobacteriota bacterium | reverse complement strand
AGGAGGGTTCGTTGATGACCGGCCTACGACGGCGGGCAAGACTCGCGGCGTTGGCGTCGGCGGCGTTCCTCCTGACCGTCCCGAACCCGGCGGCCGCGCAGGACAGCGGCATTGCCGGGGAGGTGTCGGACAACACCGGCGGCGTGCTACCGGGTGTGACGGTGGAGGTCGCCAGTCCCGCGCTCATCGAGCAGTCCCGAGTGGCGTTCACGGACGGCTCGGGACGCTACACGTTCACGGCCCTGCGGCCGGGAACCTACACCATGACCTTCTCGCTGCCGGGCTTCTCGACGGTGATTCGGGAGGGCATCGTCCTGACGGCGCAGTTCACCGCGAACATCGACGCGCAGCTCGCGGTGGGCGCGCTCGAGGAGACGGTGACCGTCACCGGGGAGTCGCCGCTCGTCGACGTGCAGCACGTGCAGCAGCAGCAGGTGCTGACGAAGGAAGTGGTCGACGCGCTGCCGATGAACAAGAACTGGGCGAGCATGGCGGTCCTGACCGTCGGCGTGAAGGCCCGGGGACAGGACGTCGGCGGGGCGCGGACGCAGTACCACCCGCTGGTGTCGGCCCACGGCGGCAGCGAGCACGACGGCATGCGCACGATGGACGGCCTGGCGATGGGCAACTTCTCGTGCGGCTACTCGTGCACGACGCTGCAGGGCGACGACGCCGCGACGGAGGAGCTGACGTTCGAGATCGGCGCCGCGTCGGCCGACTCGCAGGGAGGCGGCGTCCGCGTGAACATCATCCCGAAGGAGGGCGGCAACATCTTCAGCGGCTCGGGATTCATCAACTGGGCCAACCACTCCATGCAGGGCGACAATCTCGGGCAGCGCCTGCTGGACCTGGGGGTGACGTCGCCGGACCGCCTGGAGCGGATCTGGGATGCAAGCGGCGCCCTCGGGGGCCCGATCGTCCGCGACCGCCTCTGGTTCCATACGACGTACCGCGACACGGGCCTGTCGCTGCAGCGGGCGGACGCGTTCTTCGAGTTCGACCCGACCGACAACGTCTACGACCCGAACCCGGCCCGGCCGGCGTTCGAGAACTCCTACCAGAAGAGCGTCACCCTGCGCCTGACCTCGCAGGCGACGCAGAACAACAAGTTCTCCGTCTATTACAACGTGGCGCCCCGCCACTACCCCTACCTCTACACGAGCCGCATCCGGCCGCCAGACGCGTCCAGCAACCAGGTGAACCCCATCAACGCCCACACCACGGCCACCTGGACGTCGACGGTCAGCAACCGGCTGCTGCTGGAGGCCGGGATGGGGGCCCAGCTCCAGGACGCCACCACGGAGCCGCTCGATCCCTGCCCCGGCATGACCGACTCCGAGGAGGACTTCTTCTGGGGCTGCACCCGGACGACGGGACTGACGCGCCTGATCGAGCTCTCGGACGGCCGCTGGCTGCGCTCGTGGGGACAGTGGCGGCGCTGGCTGGAGACGCACCGCGCCTACAAGGCGTCGGTGTCCTACGTCACCGGCTCGCACGCCTTCAAGGCGGGCCTCCAGCTTTCCGAGGGCCCGTGGAAGCGGAGCCACTTCTTCGACACCCCGACCGACAGCGAAGGCTTCCTGCTGGACGGCGTCCCGGTGGCGGCGACGATCTACGCCACCCCGTACACCGTCAACCTGAACGTCGACTACGACGGCGGCCTCTACGTCCAGGACGTATGGACGATGGATCGCCTGACGCTGAACCTCGGGGTGCGGCTGGACATCACGCGCCAGTCGGTGCCGGCCCAGGACACCTCGGCCTACCTGGACCTCGAGCCGGGGACGGCGGTCGGCGGATCGTGGGCTCCGAGTAGGACCTACCCCGCCGTGCCGGAGGCGGCGAACTGGAAGGACCTCAATCCGCGGCTCGGGGTGGCCTACGACCTGTTCGGCGACGGCCGGACGGCGCTCAAGGCCTCGCTCAGCAGGTATCTGCAGACCAACACGGTCCACATGAGCGAGAACCTGAACCCGATCATCTCGTCGATCAACAGCACGTCTGTCGCCTGGGACGACCTGAACGGTGACCTGATCGTCGATCCCAACGAGATAGGCGCGTTCGACAACGAGAACTTCGGGCAGTCGAACGTCCAGACGCACTGGGCGGACGACGTCCGGCTGGGCTGGTTCAACCGGCGCCACAACTGGGAGATCTCGGCCGGCTTCGAGCACGAGATCCTGCCACGTGTCTCGGCCGAGATCTCGTACTGGCACCGCAGGCAGGGCGGCTTCACGGTCCGCGACAACGCACGGACGACGGCCGCCGACTACGACCCGTACTGCATCAATGTCCCGACGGATCCGCGGCTCGGGGCACTCAGCGGGACGGTGAGCTGCACGGGGCTCGCGGAGGTGTCCGAGGCCGCGTTCGGCAAGCGGTTCAGCTCGATCGATACGGCAGCGAACCTCGGCGTCGGGGTCTCGCAGATCTACGACGGGATCGACATCGCGCTGACGGCCCGGCCGAGCGGCAGCCTCTACATGTACGGGGGCGTCAACTTCGGCCGCACCAAGAGCGACGACTGCTCCGCGCGCATCGACAGCCCCATGGACTCGACCGGCCTCTTCGGCAAGTGGGGCGAGACCGGCGCCGGCGCGGCGGGCGCCGCGTACCCCGTCGGGCGCTTCTGTGCGGTCTCGGAGCCGTTCTACCAGCCGCACTGGAAGTGGACGGGGACGTACACCCTGCCGTGGTACGACATCTCCGTCGCGGGGTCGTACCAGGGCGTCCCCGGCGTCGAGATCCGGGCCATCTACCCGGCGACGAGCGAGGAGATCGAGATGTCGCTCGGGCGGCCGCTCTCGGGTGGGCGCGCGACGCAGAACATCAACCTCATCCAGCCGTACTCGATGTACGGTGACCGCATCAACCAGTTCGACGTCCGCGTCGGCAAGTACTTCGACATGGGCGACGGGCCGCGGCTGCACCTTTTCCTGGACGCGTACAACCTGACCAACAGCAGCACGTCGACCGAGATCAACACGGTCTACGGACCCGACTGGCAGAAGCCGACGCTGTTCATGCTCGCCCGCTTCGTCAAGATCGGGGCGAACTTCACCTGGTAGGAGGCTGACCGGCGGCTTGCCCCACCGCGGGCAG
>JAPOYG010000058.1:8497-13340 GCA_026706755.1 Acidobacteriota bacterium | reverse complement strand
TACCGTGCGAGGGCGCGGCGCACGGACAGGATGGTCTCGACGGTCTCGGCGAGCTGCACCAGCTCTGCGCGATCGGGGTAGGCGTCGCGCGCCCGGCGCAGCCAGGCGTCGGCCTCTTCGTAGCGATCCAGTCGTACGAGGATGTCCGCGCCGCTGATCCACGCTTCCGCCGCGTAGTCGGGCGCCGTCTCCACCAACCGCTCGTAGTGCGGCAGGGACTCCTCGACCTGTCCGGTGACGCGCAGCGCCTCCGCCAGGGCGAGGCGCGCCTCGAGGTACGCGGGGTCGAGGTCGAGGGCGGCGGTGAACTTCTCGATGGCTTCCCGGTGCCGGCCGCCGGCGTCGAGGATTACGCCCAGGCCGAAGTGCGCGCGGGGGAGGTCGGGCGAGACGCGCAGGGCGATCTCGAACTGCTCGGCGGCGCCCCGAGGGTCTCCCGCGAGGAAGAGCGTGGTGCCGAGCCGGAGGCGCAGGGCGAGGTTGTCCGGGGCGAGCTCGAGGACGCCGCGGAAGATCTCGGCCGCCTCCGCGAAGCGGCCGGCCGCGAACGCCTCCAGGCCGCGTTCCTGGTCGTCGAGGGGAGAATCGAGCAGCCCCGACGCCTGGAGCTCCTCCAGCAGCGGATCGGCCGGGAAGGTCAGCCCGTCGCCGCGCCGGGCCAGGGTCTCCTCGGCCTTCGCGTCGTCGCCCAGACCGGCGTAGGCGAGCCCGAGCGGATAGTAGAGGCTGGTGGCCCCGGGGTCGTAGGCCACCGCCCGCTCCAGGAAGTCTGCGGCCTGCGCGTAGGATTCGCGCGCCAGGGCGGCGCGGCCCGCCCCCGACAGGGCCGCCGCCGACTCGGCGTCGCGCCCCAGCGCCCGGAGGAAGAGCGGCTCCGCCTCGTCCGTGCGGCCGAGCAGGAGGTACACCTCGCCGAGCCAGACGAGGGCCGCGAGGTCGTTCGGCCGCAGGGCGAGGGTGCGCTCGAAGTACTCCGCCGCCTCCTCCTGCTCGCCGTCGGTCCGGTAGCGGTGGGCGAGATAGTACGGCCACCGCGGGTCGGACGGCACGTGCGCGTGGGCGTGCAGGAAGCAGGCCTCGGCGGTCTCGAAGAACTCGGCCACCATCATGATGATGCCGAGCTCGCCGTACGCCGCCGCGAGCTCCGCCGGCGTCGCACTGCCTCCGGCGAGCAGCTCGTTCAGCGCCTGGTAGGGGGCGCGGAGCCGCTCCTGCACGGGCTCGAGCAGGGACGAGAGGTCGGGCAGGGTGACGGGAGGGAGCGATCCGGCGTCCCGCGGCAGGTCCGTCTGCGGGCGCGCCCCGCCGGTCGGCGCCGGCTCCTCGCCCGGGCCGCACCCGGTCCCGGCGAGGGCGAGCGCGCCGGCGGCGGCCACGGCACGCAGCACACGCCCGGGGCGCAGCGTCATCGCCCCGTGCCCTCCGTCAGGGTGGTGTAGCGGCCCAGGGGCACGTCGCGCCATTCCTCGACGCGCCCGCTCGGCCAGGTGACGCGCACCAGCGGCGGCTCGGCCGACGGGCCGAGGCCGACCAGCACCCGCGGGTCGTTCGCCGACGCGTAGCTGCCGTCGGAGCGCGCGCGGCGCCAGAGCGTCGTCCCGTCCGCCCGGACGATCGCCACCCGTGCGCCGAGCATGTCGCGGGGCGCCTCGCTCCCGACGAGCCGCAGGCCCAGCCACGGGTTGCGGCTGCCGACCGCGTTGATCAGCAGGCGCACCGGCCCCGCGTCGTTGGCGACGACGACGTCCGTATCGCCGTCGTTGTCGACGTCGCCGAACGCGGCGCCCCGGCTCACCTCCCGCAGGTCGAACACTGCGCCCGCCCGGTCCGTCACGTCCTCGAAGCGGCCGTCGCCGAGGTTGTGCAGCACCTGGTTCCGCTGCTGGAAGGGGAAGGGGTTGTCGGGCGTGAGGGCGTCCAGATCCTGGGCGACGAGGCCGTTGACGGCCAGCGCGTCGAGCCAGCCGTCGTTGTCGATGTCGAGCCACGCGGCGCCCCAGCCGGTGTAGCGCAGGCTGACGCGGCGGATGCCCGACTGCGCGCTCCGCTCCGTGAACCGGCCGCGGCCGTCGTTGACGTACAGCGTGCTCCCCTGGCCGGTCAGCTCCGTGATGAAGAGGTCCTCGTCGCCGTCGTTGTCGAAGTCGCCGGCGTCGACCCCCATGTCGGCCTTCGCGACGCCGGCCTCGTCGAGGGCCACGCCGGCCAGCAGGGCCCGGTTCGTGAACGTCCCGTCACCCCGGTTCATCCAGAGCTGGTTCTCCTGCTGGTCGTTGGCGATGAACAGGTCGATGCGGCCGTCGCCGTCGAAGTCGGCGCTCGACACGCCGAGCGCCGGCCCGAACTCCTCCGCCATGCCCGCGGCGGCGGTCGCCTCGGTGAAGGTTCCGTCGCCATCGTTGCGGTAGAAGCGGCTGCGCTGCGGCGGATGGCGCTCGGGCGCGCAGTAGTCGAGGGGCCCCGACGCGCTGAAGCACGGGATGTGCGTGTCGAGGGTGTAGCGCAGGTAGTTGCCGACGAACAGGTCGAGCCAGCCGTCGTGGTCCACGTCGGCGAATCCGGCGGAGACGCTCCAGGTGTCCGGGCTCGCGGTGCCGGTGGCCGCCGTGACGTCCGTGAAGCTGCCGTCGCCGTCGTTGCGGAACATCTGGTTGCGCCCGAAGCCGGTCAGGTACAGATCGACCCAGCCGTCGTTGTCGATGTCGCCGCTCGCAACGCCCTGGCCGTAGCCGCGGGCGACGATTCCGCTTGCGGCTGTCACGTCCGTGAAGCGCAGCGTTCGCGTGCCGTCCGCCTGCACCGTCAGGTCGTTGCGGAAGAGCCGATCGCGGAGCTCGCCCTCGGGCGGCACGGGCTGTACGGGAGTCCCGGTGTCGAGCAGTTGTCCCTGCACGAGGAAGACGTCGAGGTCGCCGTCGTTGTCGTAGTCGAGCAGGGCGGCCCCCGGACCCATGATCTCCGGCTGGTAGAACTGGCCGGTCATGCCGTTGAAGTGGTCGAAGTCGAGACCGGTCGCCGCCGCCTGATCGGTGAACCAGGCGGTCGGGTCGAGCGGGCCGGGAGGCGCGTCTCCGGCTCCCGCGGGAGGAGCGCCCCCGTCGGCGGCGCACGCCGACAGGAGGAAGGTCAGGGCGAGCGCCGCGCGTGAGCTGCGATCCATGGCGGAGCGGCTCCGGACGGAGCCCGCCGTCGGGCGGGCACCGCCGCGCGATTATTCCACGGACGGGTCGGCGGCCGCCCGCGGCCGCACCCGCAGCGTCAGTCCCGCCGCCCCGACGACCTCGACCGCGGCTTCCGGTTCCACCGCGGTGCCCGCATCCGTCTCCGCCCGCCACAGCTCGCCCCGCACGCGCACGTAGCCGCGCGGCGCGAGGCGCTGAGCGGCCGTCCCCACGCGGCCGACGAGCCGCGCGATGGGCGGCGTGTCGTCGATCTCGTACGCGGTGCGCACCAGGGGATAGAGGGCCATGTCCTTGACGAACCATGCCGCGGGCAGTCCCACCGCGACCCACTCCGGCGCGTCGAGGGAGGTTACCAGCCACCAGCCGGCGGCGGCTGCCACGATCCAGCCGGGTACCTGGAACACGGTGTAGCGCCAGAACGGTGACCGGCGCTTCGTCGGGCGCGGCATCGGGTTCGCTTGCCTCGGAGTCTGCGCCGCAGGACCTGCGACGCGGCAGTCCGCGCCCGCGCAGACTCCCAACGCGCCCGTCAGGGCGCGCTCGCACCATATATAATCAGGCCGCTCCGCGACCGGCAAGCGTCCCGCCTCGGACGCCGGGAGCGTCATGCGCATCCGCTTCAACGGTTCCCCGAAACCGACCCTCGGCGTCGAGGTCGAGTTGCAGATCCTCGACCCCGAGACCCGCAACCTCGTGGCGGGCGCCCCCGGCATCCTGGAGGCCTGCGGCCAGGACGGAAACGTCAAGCCCGAGCTGATTCAGTCGACGATCGAGCTGAACACCAACGTCTGCGACGACGTGGGGGCGGTGCGGCGGGAGCTCGAGGAGCGCGTCGGAGCCCTGGCCGCGGTGTGCGACCGCCTCGGCTACGAGCTCGCCTGCGCCGGGACGCATCCGTTCTCGAAGTGGGGCGAGCAGGCGATCACGGAGAAGGAGCGCTACCACACCCTGGTCGATCGGTGCCAGTGGCCGGCGCGGCGCCTGATGATCTTCGGGCTGCACGTCCACGTCGGGGTGGAGAGCGGCGAGAAGGCGATTGCCGTCTTCAACTCCCTGACCACCTACCTCCCGCACCTCCTGTCGCTGTCGGCGAGCTCGCCGTTCTTCGCCGACGCCGACACGGGGCTGGCGTCGTGCCGCGTCAAGATCTTCGAGAGCCTGCCGACGGCCGGGCTGCCGTACCGCTTCCGGAACTGGGCCGAGTTCCAGCGGCTGATGATCACGCTGGTCAACGCCCGTGCGATCGAGTCGGTGCGGGAGATCTGGTGGGACATCCGACCGCACCCGGACTTCGGCACCATCGAGGTGCGCATCTGCGACGGCCTGCCGACCCTGAACGACGTCATCGCCATGACGGCGCTGGTCCAGGCCCTCATCGTCTGGCTGGGCGATCAGTACGATGCCGGGATGTACCTCCCGGTGCAGCGCCACTGGATCGTGCGGGAGAACAAGTGGCGCGCGGCCCGCTGGGCCGTCGACGCGGACATCATCGTCGACGAGGAGGGCAGGCTCGAGCGGCTGTCGGAGAGCATCCTGGGGCTGGTCGAGACGCTGCGCCCGACCGCCCGGCGGCTCGGCAGCGAGAGCGAGCTGTCGCGGGTCGCGGAGATGCTGCGCGTCGGCCCCAGCTACCGCCGGCAGCGCCGCGTCCACGCGGAGGC
>JAPOYG010000058.1:0-8246 GCA_026706755.1 Acidobacteriota bacterium | reverse complement strand
ACGTGCGTGAAGCCGGGGGGAATCTCGTCCACGTGATGCGTCACCAGCACGACGGCGCCGGTGTCGGCCGCGGCGACCTCCGAGAGCAGGGCCACGAGTTGCTCTCGGCCGGCCAGGTCGAGCCCGGCCGTCGGCTCGTCCAGCACCAGCAGCGGCGGATCGTTGATGAGGGCGCGGGCCAGCAGCACGCGCTGCCGCTCGCCGGCCGAGAGCGTCCCGTAGCGGGCGCCGGCGAGGTGGGCGCAGCCGACGCGCGCGAGGAGCGACGCCGCGCGGGCGCGGTCCGCCCCGTCGTACTCGTGCCACCACGGCGCAAGGGCGGCATTGCGGCCCGTCAGGACGATGTCGGCGGCGTGGAGCTCCGGGCGCATCAGGTCGGCGAGGGCCTGGCTGGTGACCCCCAGGTGCGCCCGCAGCGCGCGAACGTCCGAGCGCCCCATGCGGCGCCCCAGCACGCTGACCACGCCCGCGGACGGATGGACGTAGAGGCTGGCGAGGCGGCAGAGCGTCGTCTTCCCGGAGCCGTTCGGCCCCACGACCACCCAGCGTTCGCCCACGCGGACCTGCCAGTGGATGCCCGCGAGGATCGTCCGGCCGTCCCGGACCAGGTGCACGCCGTCGAGATCGAGCACGACCGCCGCGGCCATCGCGAAACGGTAGCGCGCGGCCCGCGCCGCGACAAGGTGGGAGGCGGCGTGCGCGCCTCGGGCCCGCGCGACGGGTGCGTGGTCGTCCGGCTCCCGAACTGGGTCGGCGACATCGCGCTGGCGTTGCCGGCCGTTGCGGCGATCCGCGCCGCACGGCCCGCGGCCCGGATCGTCGGGGTGGCGCGCGACGCGCACCACGGGCTGGCGCGGCGCATCGAGGTCCTCGACGAGGTGCTGCCGGCGCCGGCCGGCCGCGGCCCGGCGCGCGCCGCCTCGGTCTGGCGCCTCGCGCTACGACTGCGCCGGTTGCGGGCCGCGGCGGCGGTCGTCCTGGCGCCCTCCTTCGAGGCGGCCCTGACGGTGTGGCTGGCGGGGATACCACGGCGCATCGGCCACCCGACCGACAGTCGCGCGGCGCTCCTGACCGATGCCGTCGCGCCGGATCCGAACGGCCATCGGGCGGACGGTTTTCTCGCGCTCGCGACCCGCATCCCGAATGCGGGAGGGGGCGAGGCAGCCGACTGTCGCGCGCCGGTCGACACGCCCGCGCCGTCCCTGGCGCTCACGGCGGACGATCGCCGCTTCGCGCAGAGCGCCTTCACCGCGGCCGGCTGGCCGGACGATGCGCGTCCCGTCTTCGTCAACCCCGCGGCCGCCAAGGCGCCGCGCGCCTGGTCGGCGGCACGCTTCCGGGCGCTGGTCGAGACGCTGGCGCGCCGCGCCCCCGGCCGCCGCTTCCTGGTGCACGATCGCAGCCCCTTCGAGGCTCCCTCCGGGTGGCTAGGGGCCCACGGCGCGGCCGGGGCGGGTGGGGCGACGCTGCCGCAGCTCTGCGCGCTGCTGGAGCGGTGTGCGGTCTACGTCGGCAACGACAGCGGCCCCGCGCACCTTGCCGCGGCGCTCGGCGTTCCCACCGTCACCATCTTCGGACCGTCCGCTCCCGGGGTGACCGGGCCGCGTCCCCGGGGCGGAGCGGCGGCGGTCGAGGTGGGCGCCGCCTTCGCCTGCTCCCCGTGCCGGGAGCGCTTCTTCGCGGAATGCCCGTCGCCTCCGACCCCGGACGGACGACCGCCGTGCCTCGACGCGATCCCGGTGGAACGCGTGGCCGCGGCGGTCGAGCGCGCGCTCTCGGGGTCGGCCGCCACTGGCACCGGTGTGCTCTGACGGGCGCGTCGGGAGTCTGCACAGGCAGCAGAGCCGCCCGGCCGGGGCCTCGGCGGCCGCCGACGCGGCGCTACGACCGCGAGTTCCCGGCGTCGGGCGTCTTCTCTCGGATCCGGTCTCGCAGCCGGTCCTCCCGTTCGGCCAGCTCCGGCGTCAGCGCGTCGCCGAAGTCGGGCGCCTCGAGGACCGGACGGATCTCGATCTCGCTCGGGCCGGGCATCGGATTCGGGCAGCGCTTCACCCACTCGACGGCCTCGGCCATGTCCCGGACCTGCCAGAGCCAGAACCCGGCGACGAGCTCGCCGGTCGCGGCGAAGGGGCCGTCGACGACCGTGCGCCCGGGGCCGTCGAAGGCGACGCGCTTGCCGCTGGAGGAAGGGTGCAGTCCCTCGCCGGCCTGCAGGATGCCCGCCGCGACGAGCTCTTCGTTGTACCTGCCCATCGCCTCGAGTTCCTCCGTCGACGGCAGGGTGCCGGCCTCGCTCGCTTCCGTCGCCTTCACGAGGATCATGACGCGCATCTCCGTCCTCCTTCCGTTCCGATCTCCGCAGCGAGGCGCCTGCGACCTACACCGAGGGCTGGGGCTGCGCCGCCGCCGCATCGGGGGCGACGGGCGGCGGGTCGGGAACCTGCAGATCGGGCATCGGCCGGCCCGCGAAGAGGCGCTGCAGCGGGCGGGCGAGCAGGCTCGCCCAGGTCGCTGCGCGCGACACCCGCGCGCTGTCGGTCGCGATCCCCGTGTTGGCGTACATCTGCCGGTAGAGCTTCGACACCAGCACGTAGGCCAGGCGCCCCTTGAGGGACTTGACCGATGCGGAGCGCCGCCAGATAGACGACAGGCGGTAGAAGTGGTCCCAGGCCGACTGGGTCCCGATGCGGATGTCCTCCGCGGTCATCGCGGGATGCGGGGAGAAGATCTTCGGCCGCACCGCCTGCGGGATGAGCCAGTAGCGGCTGAGAGGCACGCCGTCGACCTTCGGCATCTCCGCGGCCTCGGTCCGTTCCCACTTCTGGAAGTCCACGGTGCCGGGGAACGGCGTGAGGGTGAGGAACTGCGCGAAGTCGATGTCCGCCTCGCGGGCGAGCGCCGCCGTCGAGCGGAAGGTGTCGCGTCGATCGCTCGGGAGCCCGAAGATGAAGGACCCGAGCACGTGAACGCCGTGCCGCTTGAACTCCTGGAGACGCGAGATCAGGGCGTCGCCGGCGAGATTGAAGTCCTTGTAGACGTCGTTCAGGCCCTCGTCCGACACCGACTCGACGCCGATGAGGGCGCCCCGAATCCGGGCGTCCCGCATCGCCTCCAGGAACGCCGGGTCCTCGGCCGCCTCCATGGTGATCTGCGTGTAGAACACCGTGTCGGAGGGCAGGCGGGCCAGCCGCTCCATGAGCTCGAAGCGCTCCGCCCGGAGCGCTTCGAGCTCGCGGAGCCGGGACGGGTCCTTCCGTCGCCGCGCCTGCGCGAGGTCCTCCAGCGTCACCGGGTAGAAGTTGTCGTCGGCGAGGGTGACGAAGCGGAAGCCCATGCGGCGCAGCTCCACGATCTCCTCGACCACCGCGTCGGTCGTCCGCTGCCGCGGCTCCTGCCCGTCGGTGCGCCATACCGAACAGAACGAGCAGTGCTTCGGACACCCGCGGACGGTCTGCACCGAGCCGAACATGTAGCGGTCCCGGGGGAGCAGGTCCCAGCGCGCCTTGCGGAGCGATTGCCCCGCCACGCGGCCCCCCTCGTAGAACGGCTCGAGGCGCCCGCCGGCGCAGGCCTCGAGCACGTGCGGCCAGATGCCCTCGCCGTCGCCCTTCACCACCGCGTGCGCACCGCCCCGCTCGTGCGCCTCGTCCGGATAGAGAGTGGCGTGGATGCCGCCGTACACGACCCGCGCGCCGCGCTCGCGGGCGATCCGGCCTACCTCGTAGCCGCGGAGCGCGTTCCCGGTGTGGATGCTGATCCCGACCACGTCGCCCGCCTCGATCCGGGCGGGCTCGAAGGGGGCGAGGGTCTCGTCGACGATGAGGGGGTCGCCTAGGTGACGCGGCGTCGCCTCGGCGAGGACGTACGGCCAGCGTGGGGTGATCACCGCCATGCCGAACGAGATGTGGCTGGGATTGATGAGGTGTATGCGCATCGACGTCTGCGTCCTCCGCCGTGGGCCGGGCCGTGTGGAATGCTCGGCCGTTCCTTAGCTTGATGGGAGGCTCACCGCCGGCCGGTGAACGTCCGAGTGAGCGAGGCGCCGAAATCGCGGAAGGCGCCTCCGGTGGTGCGGCCCGCTTCCGCGAACCACGACCCGATTGCCGTGCCGGTTCGCTCCCCCCAGGCCCACCGGGACTCCCCGGCCACGTTCCCGGCCGCGGGCGCCACGAGCGTCTGGTGCGCCGGCAGGCCGAGGCCGCGGGCCGGAAGCGGGTCCGGCGAATCCGGGCGCCGCCCGACGATGCCCGGTCGAGCTCCCGGCAGCAGACCGAACGGCGCGCGGCGATCGAACGTCCGGCCCGCGGCCAGCAGCTCGGGAACCGGTCGAGCTCCCGGCAGCGGACCGAACGGCACGCGGCGATCGAACGTCCGGCCCGCGGCCAGCAGCTCGGGAACCGGTGGGGCCGGGACCCCGACCCCGGGAACGCGAGGCCGCACGGCCCCGTCCCGGGCGGCGCCCGCAACGAACGGCGGCGCAACCGGTGCGGCGCTCGACAGCGTCGGCGCCGGGGGAAGCGCGAGACGGACGGGGGGGACGGCGCCGCGGCCCACCCCGAGCTCGACCTCCGGGGCGCGGCCGCCCACCAGCAGCGCGACGGCGGTCGCGACGAGCCCCGCCGCCCCGATCGTCCAGGGCGACGGGCGGCGGGCGCGCCGCCGCCCGAGTCCGACCAGGTGCGCGACCCGCTGTGCGACCACGCCCCGGCAGCCGAGCGCGCCGGATGCCAGGGCCGGAGCCGCGCACCCGGCCATGGCCTCCGCGACCCGGGCCAGGCAGCGCGCGTACTCGCGCGGCGCGCCGGTCCTGAGCGCCACCCGCTCATCGGCCGCCAGCTCACGCTCGCGGTGCATCCAGCGCCCGATGAGCCAGACGGCGGGATGCAGGCCGAACGGCACGGCGATGACCCGCTGCAGGAGATTCGTCCAATCGTCGCGACGCTCGACGTGGGCGTGCTCGTGGGCGACGATCTGGTCGAGCTCCGCGTCGCTGAGAGCGTCCAGGAGCGCACGCGGCACGACGATCATCGGCCGCCGGAAGCCGAGGACGGATGCGGCGACGCGGTCCTCGACGACGGCCAGTTGCGCGCGCCGTCCGCCGTGCCGCGCGCTCTGCCACAGCGGAAGGCGGCGCTGCACGCCGTCGGGCATCGGGCGCGCACGGACCTTCAGCCGCCGCAGGCGGCGCAGGTCGAGGGCCAGGCGGGCCAGAGCGCCGGCGGCGAACAGCGCCCAGGCGGCGACCGTCCCGGTCACGAACACCGTCGGCGCCCCCGGCAGGGTGAGCACCTCGCGTCCTTCTCCCGCGGGGTGCCCGCCTGCCGCGAGCGCGCCGGCCAGAGCCGGGACGAACGGCAGCGTCATCACGATTCCCAACCCGATCCAGCAGAGCGCGTAGCGTGTCGCAGCGGTCACGCGGAGGGCGGCCGCCGCCCGGAGGGCGGCGGCAAGGAGCACGGCGACCAGGCTGCCCTGCCAGATCCACGTCACGGCGTCGCCCATTCCGTTTCTACGCTCCTTCGTCGAGATCCAGCAAGCGCCGGATGGAGGCCAGCTCCGCTTCGTCCACCGGTTCGTGCTCGAGGATGCTGACCGCCAGCGAGCCCGGGGATCCGTCGAACAACTGACTGACCAGGCGCCGAACGGCGCTCCGCCGCGCCCGTTCCCGGTCCACCACCGGCTGGTAGATGAACGCCCGTCCGTTCTTCGTGTGCCGCACGTAGCCCTTCCGCTCCAGGATGCCCAGCTCGGTGAGCACCGTGTTGTAGGCGGGTCGGTGCGGCGAGGGCAAGGCGCTCCGCACCTCGCTGACGCTGGCGCTTCCCCGTTCCCAGAGGACCTGCATCAGCCGCAACTCGCCGTCCGTCAACGTCGCCGACCGCGTGCGGGCCACGCCATCCTCCCTCTCCCGTCGCGCTCGCGTCGATGCTGCCTGCTCGCGTCGGTGTCGTCCTGCTCCCGCGTGTCGTCCTGCTCACACGACTGTAGCCGCCGCGGAGGAGCATGTCAACTAATCAATTAGGATTTTGGCGGCTCCTGCTACGCTGTCGTCCGCCGGGCGGGCGGCGGGAAGTTCCCCCGCGCCCGATCCCGGGTTGCTCGAGACGGAGAGATCATGCCGACACGCACCGCACGGGAGGTCGCCGACTACGTCGGGGGCGCGCTGCACGGAGACGAGAAGGTAGAGCTGCACACCGTTGGCAGCCTGGAGCGCGCGGAGCCCGGTGCGCTGGCCTACGCCGAGGCGGCCTACCTGCCCCGCGTTCCCGCCACGCGCGCCTCGTGCGTGCTGGTGCCTCCGGGGGAGCCCCCGGACCGGACGGTCATCGTGGTCGAGCGCCCGCGGGTCGCCTTCGCGCGGGCCGCGCAGTGGCTGCTCGACCGCCACCGCCCGGAGCCCGGCGTGCATCCGACCGCCATCGTCGCGCGGGCCGCGCAGCTCGCGGATGACGTTCACGTGGGCGCCTGGTCGCTCGTCGAGGCGGGGGTGACGATCGGGCGCGGCACGGTCATCCATGCCGGCTGCTACGTCGGCCCGGGCAGCCGGATCGGCGACGACTGCCTCCTGTTCCCCCGCGTGGTGCTCTACGCCGCGACCGAGATCGGCGATCGGGTCACCATCCACGCCGGCGTCGTCATCGGCGCCGACGGGTTCGGCTTCGTGTTCGACGGGGAGCGGCACCTCAAGGTTCCCCAGGTGGGGCACGTCGCCATCGGGTCCGACGTCGAGGTCGGGGCCAACAGCTGCATCGACCGCGGGGCGCTCGACGAGACCGTCGTCGACGACGGGGTCAAGATCGACAACCTCTGCCAGATCGCACACAACGTGCGGATCGGAACGCACGCCACCGTGTCCTCCCAGACCGGCATCGCGGGCAGCTCGACGGTCGGCGAGCGGGCGACGATAGGGGGCCAGGTCGGGATCGCCGATTACTGCCGCATCGACCCGCACGGCATCGTCGGCGCGCAGTGCGGGGTGCCGAGCCGGAAGCGCGTGCCGGCCGGCGAGGTCTACTGGGGAACGCCCGCCCGCCCTCTCCGCAACATCAAGAAGCAGCAGTTCTACCTGAACCGCCTGCCGCGCATGGCCGACGACGTGCGCCGCCTGCAGGCGGAGATCGAGGAGCTGAAGGCGCGGCTCGACCGGGACCGGGAGTCCGCGCAGTAGAACGGCGGGGCTCCGGAAAGGCCCGGCTGGGCGCCAGGGCGGAGCCGTGCGACGGGGATTGGTGGGCCGGGCCGCCCGGACCCGCGGGACGGCATGACGGCGCAACGCGTGCGGGTGTCGCCCCCGCGCGTCGGGGCGCTCAGTCGCCGGTGAGGTCGAGCTCGGTCGGCGCCGGCCGGATGTCGACCGCGTGCTCGGAGCGCGCCGTTCCGGCCTGGACCACCGCGGTGTAGGGACCGGGGATCACTTCGTCCAGGGTGAAGCGGCCGTCCCGCCCGGCCACCGCCGCGTAGGGCGCGCCGGTGATGACGACGCTCGCCCCCATCGCGGGGTGGATGTCGCACGCCACGCGGTACGTGCCGGCGATCTCGAAGCGATGCTCGTAGGTCCCGCCGAGCGGAGTCGAGATGTTGAAGGCGGTGTCCTTCGTCTCGATGTTGTAGACGCGGACGTTGTGCATCACGTCCTCGCTGTTCCGGAAACGGACCGGCTGGCCCACCCCGGCGAGCAGGACGGGCGGCAGGAACTCCATGCCGAGCTGATCCATCGTCACCGGCTCGGTCACGGCCGGCACGTCGATGGGACTTCGGGGCTCGAGGATGACGACGGACAGGGACCCGTCCCGGGAGACCGGCACCCGCCCGCTGACCGGCTGCCCTGCCGCGGCGGCGGAGGGGGAGGCCGCGGCACCCGTCCCCGTCGACCCCGCCGCCGGCGCCTCCGGCGCGTCTCCGCAGGCGCCGCACGCCGCCGCGATCCCGAGGGCCGCGAGAACGGTTCGTGCGCGGGGTCGTTGCTGCATGTCGTCCTCGGGCGCGCAAGCGGCGCGGGCCTGCGCTCTCCGCGACCCGCGTGACCATTATAGAAAGAGTCGCGGCTCTAGAATGGAGTCGATGCTGCACCGAGTTCTTCGCGCCGCACTGGCGTCCGCACTGACCGGACTGGCGGCGGGGGCGCCGTCGAGCGCCGCCGGCCAGGATCGGTTCGACGCCGCCATCGAGCGTGTCCTGCCGCGCATCACCGAGATCCGGCATCGGATTCACGCCAATCCCGAGCTCGGCAACCGCGAGGTGGAGAC
>JAPOYG010000429.1 GCA_026706755.1 Acidobacteriota bacterium | reverse complement strand
GCGAGTACTACGACCAGTGGCCGCGCTTCCGGAGCTCGCTCTCCCGGCGGGGGGCGCTCAAGGAAGGGGTGCGGCGGCGTATCCTGCATGCGGCGGACCGCTACCTGCTGACGCGGAACGTCACCCGTCTCTTCGCCCAGTCGCGGACCATCCAGGCGCGCCTCGCGCGGTGGGGTCGCATCGCCGCGGACGTCGTCCACCCCCCGGCGCCCCCCCGGGCCTACCGCTGCGACGGCTACGGCGACTACGTGCTCGTCGTGTCCAGGCTCACGCCCCTCAAGCGGGTCGACCTGGTAGTCGACGCGCTCCGCGAGCCTGCCGCGTCCTCCGTTCGCTGCGTCATCCTCGGCGACGGCGAAGAGCGCCCATCGCTCGCGGCGCGCATCGAGGAGCACGGCCTCGGCGGGCGCGTGACGCTGCGCGGGGCGGTCGCCGAGGCGGAGCTGCTCGAGCACCTCGCCGGCTGCCGCGCCGTCTGCTTCCCGGCCGCCCAGGAGGACTACGGGCTGGTGACGGTGGAGGCGTTCGCGTCGGCGAAGGCGGTCGTCACCTGCAGCGACAGCGGCGGCCCCGCGGAGCTGGTGGCCGACGGCGTGAACGGACGGGTCGTGACGCCGGAGGCGCCGGCGCTGGCCGCCGCCCTCGGCGCCCTGATGGACGACGCCCCCCTCGCCGAGCGCCTGGGCACCGCGGCGCGGCGGCAGTCCGATGCCATGACCTGGGACCGGGCGCTCGAGCGCCTGCTCCTCCCCGAGCTCCGGGTCCAGTAGGAGCTTGCGCCGCAGAACGCCAACGGAGTGCGTGCCGGCGCAGGCTCAGGGCCGGTGGGGGCCGGGGCCGAACCCGGAGCCCGCGACGGACCTGGCGGCGCTGGCGCCGGTTCGAGAGCGAGCGGCTTGCCTCCGGGCGATCAGCGCTCCACCAGGGGTGCCAGGGTCGCCAGCAGGTAGTCCAGTACCTGCTCGGCGGTCAGGCTTCCGAGGTCGGGATGCTCGGCGATGATGTGCTCCTCCTGCCGCACCTGCCAGCCCCAGACCCAGGCTGCCTGGCCGCGCCGCCGACGTCCGGGGCGCCGCTCTGCGACCTGCCGCTCCCGCCGGCCACGGACCCAGGCCGCCCGACCGACGAGCGCCGGCGGGTTGCGCGACGTGTCGAGCACGATCTCGACGAACTCCTCGCGGGTTGCGCCCCGAGAGAGACGGACGGCGCCAACCGGCGTCGACACCTCGAACCGGTGGCCCTCGGCCGCCAGCACCGCCGCCACTCTCCTGCACAGCGTGGAGACGAGACCGTCGAGCACGGCGTGGCCTTGGATCTCCGCGGCCGCGACGTGCTCGCGCCGCCGCTCGGGCTCGCCGTCCCGCCTGGGCGCGGCAGGCAAGGCGGTCGATGCTTGCGGTTCCGCCTCCGCTCGCCGCTCGGTCGCGGCCGCGCGGGCGTCGGCGACCGCGCGTCGAACCCGGCGGACGAGGTCCGAGGGCTCCGGCAGCGCGCGGGCGGCCATCGGCGTCAGTCGGCGCGCGGCGGGCCGCCCGCCTCGTAGATGCGGACCAGCTCGACCAGCTTGTAGCCCCGGGTCTGGTAGGGGGGAATCACGCGCTCGGTGTGGAGGTACTGGATCATGCCGTCGTCGGCGTAGTCCGGCGCGCCGAGGTCGGGGTCGGCTTCGAGCGCCGCCTCCAGGCCGCCGATCGTCATCAACGGCTCCGCCACCTCGCGCCGCACGGGGATGAACCCCCAGGCCCGGCGCCGCTCCACGCGCGTCCGCGTCGCGAAGCGCACGTAGATCTCGTTGCTGATGAAGTTGTACTCCACGTCGGACCGCGAGGAAGGAGCGTCCTCGACCCGCAGCAGGTTGATGGCCGGCTGCTCGGCCAGCCAGTCGACGAGCTGGCGCGTGAAGTCGCCCTCGCCCGACCAGCCCTCGCTGTCGATCTCCATGGCGCGCGGTCCTCGCCCGGGGAGCCGTCGCCTGCGGCTCCGATTCCCTGCCCAGCCAGGCCTGCAGGAGTCCGCGCCCCTCCGCGGCGCAGGCTGCCGGCTCGCCAGTCGTTGCCTGACGGCTCCGCCCGACGCCCGGCCAAGCCTACAGGAGTCCGCGCCACTCTGCCGCGCAGTCTCCGGGCGGGGGTAGCTCTACGCGAACGGGAAGAGTCGGCCGGCGGGGAACGTCAGGTCGGGGAGCAGCCCGGAGCGCACGGTGTCTCCGCCGGTTGCGGTCTGCGTCCGACGATAGGCGCCTTCCTCGATCGCGTGGATCTCGATCTCCATGCGGACCGGATCGACGATCCAGTACTCGGGCACGCCGTACCGCGCGAACATCCGCATCTTCCGGCCGCGATCGACGCCCGCGGTGGAAGGGGAGAGCACCTCGACCGCGACGTCCGGCGCCACCCGGGTCACGGCGTCGAGGGAAACCCGGGGCAACGTCTCGGCGCGGAAGAAGACGACATCCGGCTGCACCACGTCGTACTCGTCGAACACGATGTCGCACGGCGCGGGCACCGCGAGCCCGCCGGACCGCCGCCCGTAGTCGGAGAGCACAGTCGCAACCTCGTGAACGACGAGCTGATGGCGGACCCGCGGAGCGGCGACCACGACGAGTTCTCCCCCGTGGATCTCGTAGCGGCGCCCGTCCTCCGGAAGGGCCAGAAGATCGGCGTAGCCGAACCGCTTCTGCGCATCCCGCATGGGCGCCATCGTATCACCGCGCAGGACATGCGAAGCGCGTGCCGGCTCCCGCACCGACTCTGCCGGTGCGGCTTCAGGCCGTGGCCACGAGCCGCCAGAACTGCGTGACGAGGAAGCAGACCGTGACGCCGATGGCGAGGGGCAGCACCGCGGCCAGCGCCGTCCACCCGGCGCTGCGCGTTTCCCGGTAGATCGTGTAGAGGGTCGTCGAGCACGGGTTGTGGAGGAGGCTGAACAGCATCAGGTTGACGCCCGTCAGCAGCGTCCAGCCGCCGGCACGGAGGATCTCGCCGGTGGCCGCGATGCTCTCGAGCTCGAACATGACGCCCGCCCCGGAGCCGGCGCCCGCCAGCTCGACGGTGAGCACCGTGAGCATCAGCACGGTGGGGATGACGATCTCGTTCGCCGGGATGGCGACGATGTAGGCGAGCAGGATGACGCCGTTCAGCCCGATGAGCAGGCCGATGGGGTCGAGCGACGAGACGGCGTGCTGGGCGAGGCTGACGCTGCCGAGCTCGATGTTGGAAACCAGCCAGATGACGGCGCCCGCCGGCACGGCGAAGACCACAGCGCGCCACAGCACGATCAGGGTGCGATCGATCACCGACGTATACAGGGTCTGCAGCACCCGCGGCGGACGGTACGGCGGGAGCTCCAGGCTGAAGCTCGTCGCCTCCCCGCGCAGCATGGTGCGCGACAGGAACCACGACGCCGCGAACATCGTGACGATGCCGAGCACGGCGATGGCGATGACCGCCGCGGCCGAGACGACGCCCGAGAAGCGGGCCGGCGCCAGCGCGCCGATGAAGATCGTCGCGATGAGGATCTGGGTCGGCCAGCGGCCGTTGCAGAGCGAGAAGTTGTTGGTGAGGATGGCGATCAGGCGCTCCCGGGGGCTGTCGATGACGCGCGTGGAGACGACGCCCGCCGCGTTGCAGCCGAACCCCATGCACATGGTGAGTGCCTGCTTCCCGTGCGCGCCGGCCGAGCGGAACAGGGCGTCGAGGTTGAAGGCCACCCTCGGCAGGTAGCCGAAGTCCTCCAGCAGGGTGAAGAGCGGAAAGAAGATGGCCATCGGCGGCAGCATGACGGCGACCACCCACGCCGTGGCCAGGTAGATGCCGTCGACGAGGAACCCGCTCAGCCACCAGGGGCTGCCTGCCGCGTCGAAGAGGCCCTTCAGCCAGGGATGGGCGTCGTCGATCAGCAGCGCCGCGAGCATTCCCGACGGCACGTTGGCGCCCTCGATCGTGATCCAGAACACGGTGGCGAGGATGGCCAGCATGCACGGGAAGCCGAGCCAGCGGCTCGTCAGCAACCGATCGAGGGTGCGATCGAGGTCGAAGCCCGCCTTCTTCAGCCCCCGCATCTGGGCGCCGTCGGCGATGCGCTGCGCCGCGGTGTAGATGCGCTCGGTGAGCGAGTCGTGGAAGTCGGCCGGCAGCGTCCAGCGCAGGCGGCGCGCGGCGCGCAGCACCCGCTCGCGCTCGGCCGGCGGAGGCGGCGGGCCGTCGTCCGCGCCGTCGTCGGTGCCGGAGTCCCCGAGCTGCCCCAGCTCGCCCGAGCGAACGACCTCGACCACCGCGTCGTCCGCGTTCAGCAGCCGCAGCGCGACCCAGCGAGCGTTCGGCACGGCCGGGAACGCGGCGTCGATCTCCCGCGTCAGCTCGGCCACCGTCGCCTCGATGCCGGCCGGCAGTTGCGCGGCCCGGCACGGCCGCGTGCGGGCCGCGCCCGTCGCGACGCGGTAGGCGGCCGCGAGCAGCTCGTCGATGCCGACGCCGGTCCGGGCCACGCCGCTCACGACCGGCACGCCGAGCTCCTTCTCGAGGCGCGCGGCGTCCACCGCGATGCCGTGCCGGCGGGCCTCGTCCACCAGGTTCAGGTAGACGACGACGCGGTCCGTGATGTCGAGGACCTGGAGGGCGAGGTTGAGGTTCCGTTCGAGCCGGGTGGCGTCGACCACGACGACGGTGACGTCCGGCCGCCCGAACAGGATGAAGTCGCGCGCCACCTCCTCGTCGGTGCTTCCCGCCTGCAGCGAGTAGGTGCCGGGCAGGTCGACGATCTTCACCCGCTTGCCCTCGTGGGCGAACGCCCCCTCGGCACGCGTGATCGTCTTGCCGGGCCAGTTCCCCGTGTGCTGCCGGAGGCCCGTAAGGGCGTTGAAGACCGTGCTCTTGCCCACGTTGGGGTTGCCCGCGAGGGCGACCAGGATGTCCCACTTGTCCGGATTGAGGCCCAGGCGCAGCAGGCTGTCGGTACGGTGCTGCGCACAACCTCCGTATGCGCCCGGTTGCGCGGCGCTCATCCCCGCACCTCCACCGCGGCGTCCGCCACGGGCTCGACGGCAATCCAGGATGCCTGCCGGCGGCGCAGCGCGATCAGGGCGCCGCGGATCGTGTAGGCCACGGGGTCCCCGGCGGCGCTGGCGAAGCGGGCCGTGATCTCCGTGCCGCGGACCAGGCCGAGATCGAGGAGCCGGCGCCGCTCCGGTCCCTGGCAGGCACGCGAGATCTCCACCACGCGCACCGGCTCGCCGATGCGCGCCCCATCCAGCGTCATCGAGGCCGGTTCGGCGCGCTCGTCCTCCGCGAGCCGGCGCACGCTGACGTTGCGGCTCGCGAGGAGATCCAGCGTCCACTCGCGTCCGCCCGCCCGCACCCGGACGCCCCGCGCGTCCCGTCCGAGAACCTCCAGCCGGCCGCCGAGAACGAGACCGTCGTCGAGCAGCGCGTCGTACGTCTCGCGCGGCTCGTCCTCGAGGTGGACGATCTCGACGGCGCGGCCGGGATCGACCTCGGCCAGGCTGACGCCGGGAGCGGGGGGCAGCTCGCCCGACGCGTCGGGGATCGGATCGCCGTGCGGATCCCAGGTCGGATGGCCGAGCCGCACCTCGAGGGCATCGGCCTGCTCCGGCGACAGCGCGTGCTCCATCCGCTCCGCCTGCTCGTGCCACTCCGCCGCGGGCACGCCGGTCCGGTCGGCGAGGTAGCGTTCCCACAGGCGGTGCGTGCGCACGAGGCTGACGGCGGAGCGGGAACCCTCGCGGGTCAGCGCCGGACCGTCCGGTTCCATCCGGATCAGCCCCAAGCGCGCGAGGCTCGACAGCAGAGCCGCCGCGCGCGCCGGCGACAGCCCCAACCGGCCGGCCACGCTGTCGACCGAGCACCCCTGGCCGGTCTGCCGGCACGTCAGGACGTGCTTGAGGGCGTCTTCGAGGAGCACCCGCTCGCCGAGCTGCGCCATCCGCAGCCAGCGGGGCACCAGACCGCGGCCCGGCCATCCGAGGGCGGCCAGAACGACGCACAGGCCGGCGAAGATCAGAAGCGCCAGAGCCGGATCTACCATGTCACCACGTCGATCCCGCGAGTTTGAGGCTTGACAATCAGAAGTTTGATGAGTCAAAAATCGATTGTTGCCGAGCCGCGCGCCGAAGTCAAGCGGCGGGCCGGCGGGTCAGGACCATGGCGCTACCGTCGAGCACGGTCGAGAACTACCTGAAGGCGATCTACCAGGCCGAGATGGCCGAGGAGGACGACACGCGGCTGGTGCCGATGGGCCGGCTCGCGAGCGCGCTCCACGTCGTCCCCGGCACGGCCACGACGATGGTCAAGACGCTGGCCGATTCCGGCCTCGTGCGCTACGAGCCCTATGCCGGCGTCAGGCTCACCGCGGCGGGACAGAAGCTGGCCGCTCTGGTGCTGCGCCGCCACCGGCTGATGGAGCTCTTCCTGGTCGAGGTGGTCGGGATGAGCTGGGCGGAGGTCCACGACGAGGCGGAGCGGTTGGAGCACGCCGCCTCCGACCGCCTTATCGATCGCATCGACGAGATGCTGGGACGGCCCGCCGTCGACCCCCACGGGGATCCGATCCCGGACCAGGACGGGGCGATGGCCACGCCGCGGTACCAGACGCTGCTCACCTGCCCCATCGACACCGCCGTGGTGCTCGCGCGGGTGACCGACCAGGACACGGCGTTCCTGCGCTTTCTCGAGCAGAGCCACCTGACGCCCGGGAAGACGATCCGCGTCGAGAGCCGGGACGCGGCGGCCGACCACGTGCTGGTGCGCGGCGCCGGCGACCGGTCGATCGCCATCGGCATGCGGGCGGCCGCAAAGCTGCTGGTCGCGCCGCCTCCGCCCTCCGGGTGACGCGGCGCCGCCCCAGGCGACAAGGGCCCCGTCCCGGTACGCGACCCGACCGCGGCGGCCTCCGCCGCCTACAACGACCCGAGAAAGGCGATCAGCGCTTCCCGCTCACCATCCGCCAGCCGGTCGAATCCGGCCCGCGCCGGAGCCGCCTCTCCGGCGTGGCGGCGGATCGCTTCGACGACCGTGGCCGCGCTGCCGTCGTGGAGGAGCGGCCGCCGGAAGCGGAGCCCCCACAGCGCGGGCGTGCGGATCTCCCCCGGTCCCGCCCCCGCCTGGCGGATGCCGTCGCCGGTGCCGACGTCGTGCAGCAGCAGGTCGGAGAAGAGCGACACCGTCCGGCGATCGAACGCCGGGTGGCTGCTCGGGCCCGTGGTCAGGGCCGGCGTGTGGCAGGCGGCGCAACCGATGGCGTCGAACACCCGGCGCCCGTGCCGGGCCGCGGGCGTGATCGGCCCGCGCGCGGGCGGCGCGAGCAACCGCAGGAACGCCGCCAGGTTGTCGATGCCGCGCCGACCCGTGGCGGGGTCCGCGATGTCCTCGGGGTCGGGCACGGCGTCGCAGCGCGCGAGCTGCCCCGCGGAGAGGCGGAACGTCAGCTCCCGCGGGAAGAGGTCGTTCGTGATGCCGAGCTCGTTGCGGTACGCCTCGGCCCCGAAGTCCATCAGCGAGGCGCGCTGCGACTTCCACCCGAAGCGGCCCACGCGCAGCTCCCCCGTCGTGCGGTCGGGAATGCGGGGGGCGTGCCCGCTGATGCCGTCGCGGTCGAGGTCCAGCGGATCCGCCAGCGCCTCGAGCGCGGCATCGGGGATCGCCTCGACCAGCCCGGCGCCGAAGAGCGGAATCGGAATCCTCGTCGCGATGACGCTGGCCTCGGGCGGGATCACCGTCTGGCACTCGTGCGTCGGAATGGAGAAGCTCTGGAACAGGGTTCCGAACGCCGGCTCGACCTCCCGGAACGCGCCCCCGGCGTCACGGAGGCCCGCCCGGGTGACGGTCATGGGCGCGACGCCGCCGATCGCGGGCACGATGTGGCAGGCGGCGCAGCTCGTGCCGTTGTAGGCGGGTCCTAGCCCTTCCTCGGCCGTCTCGACCTCCAGGAAATCCTCGAGCCCGAGCACGAACTCCTCGAACTCGGCCGGCGTCAACCCGGACAGCGGATCCCCGGGCAGCGTGGCCCGCTGCGCAGTGAGCGGCGCCGCCGCGGCGAACGCGGCCGCCCCCGCGACCACGAGCACGCGCCCGAGCGCGGAGCGCGCGCCCATCAGAACCACCACCCCAGGCCGACGTTGAAGGAATTGGGGGCGTCGACGACCGCGCTCCGGCTGCGGACCACCGTGTAGTCGACCTTGACCGCGACGTCGGGGTCCGGGAAGTAGGTGACCCCCGCTATCCAGGCCGCGCGGTCGAAGGCCGGCAGCGGTTCGTGCCCCCGCGCCATGCGGAACTGCGTGTCGAGGTTCTCGTAGCGGACGAAGACCGCCACCTCCCGCGGCGCGGGCCGCGGCACCACGAACCACGAGCCCTCCAGGTAGAAGCCGCGCATCTCGCGGGCGATGTTCGGGTTGACGCCGGTGGTCCGCTGCACGGCCCGGTTCAGCGCGCCCGTCCCGTCGAGGAAGGCGTGCGCGTAGAGCCCGCGCACTCCCACCTCGCCCACGCGGTAGCGGCCGTCGAGCTCGGCCAGGGTGAGGGCCGAGTCGACGCGGGGAGAGGCGAAGCCGGTCCTGCCCCGCCAGAAGCTCGCGCCGAGCGTCAGCCCCGGCGTGCCGACGTACTCCAGCCGTCCCGTGCCGGCGACGTGCCGGGCGTTCGACTCGGCGCCCTTCTGGCGCCCGTCCCGCAGGCCCTCGTCGGCGCTGAAGCGGGAGGCGTCGAGCGTCTCCATGGCGTACGCGCGATAGCGGAAGCCGCCGCGCAGCTCGCCGTGGAACCCGGCCCCCGCGCCGAACCACGTCGTGGGGATGATGACCGTCTCGACGAGCGGCCGCTCGACGCCGTGGAACACCGGAGGCTCGTGGCGCTCGTTGATGATGCCGACCGGCGCGAGCACCATCCCCGCGCGGAGGTTGAAGGGGCGCGCGATGCGGAAGTCGACGTACGCCTGCTCGAGCTCGAGCTCCCCGCCGGTCTCCGGCGAGACGACGGCGTGCTCGAGCTCGATCTCCGACACGAAGTGGACGCGCTCCGAGAACCGGTGGCTGATGAGGAGCACGAAGCGGTGGAAGTCGAGCACCGGGTCGGCGTGTTGCGCGTCGTTGACGTGGAAGTCCATGTAGCCGGAGATCGGCCCCGTCTGCGGAGCCGGGGCCGCGCCCGCCGGGGCGGCGTCCCCTCCGGCCCCGCCGTCCGCCGCGGGCGGGTCCGGCGCCGCGACCGCGTCCGCGGACCGCGCGGCCGCCGCCGGATCCCCGGAGTCGGTCGCGTCCTGCGGGGGGGCGGCGTCGACGGCACCGGCCGCGAGGAGCGCGACGAGCCCGATTTCGCACGCTGCAATTCCGAGTTTCGACATCTGGCCGGTCTGTATTTTGATGATTCAAAATATCCGCCCGCGTTGTCAAGTGCGCACCCCGAGCGACGACGCCGGAAGCGGGAGCCCGGACGCTTGCGCGCCCTGGCGGGCGCGTTGGGAGTCTGCGCTCGCGCGAGGCACTTGGGGCGGGCGTCTTGCGGCGCAGACTCCTGGCGCCGCGGCACGCACTCCGTTGGCGTTCTGCGGCGCAAGCTCCTAGGATCCGCGGCGATGGGCGCCAGCGCTCCGGGACCCGCCGCGGACGGCGCCACCGCAGTCCTCTGCTCGGGCGGCCTGGACAGCGTCGTCCTGCTCGCCCGGGAGCTCGAGGCGGCGCTCGCCGCGGGTGGCAGCCCGGCCCGCGTCCGTCCGATCTACGTGAACAGCGCTCTCGCCTGGGAACCCGCCGAGCGCCGGCGCGCGGAGGAGCTCCTGGCGGCGCCCCCGTTCGCGGGTCGCCTCGGGCCGCTGGCGCAGCTCGATTGCCCGGCCCGCGACACGTATCCGCGCACGCACTGGGCGCTCCGGGGCACGCCGCCGGCGTACGGCACGGCGGACGAGGAGGTCTACCTGGTCGGGCGCAACGTGACGCTGCTGGCCAAGGCCGCCACGTGGTGCGCGGTCCACGGCATCGGCCGCCTGGCGCTGGGCCTCCTGCGGGGCAACCCCTTCCCCGACGCGACGCCCGCGTTCTTCGCGGCGATGGAGCGGGCCCTGTCGCTGGGGCTCGCGCACGACGTCCGCATCGCGGCGCCGTTCCGCGCCCTGGGGAAGGCGGAGGTCGTGGCGCTGGGGCGTTCGCTCGGGGTGCCGTTCGAGCTGACCCTCTCGTGCATGAACCCCGTTTCGGCAGGGGCGTCGGCCCTGCACTGCGGGCGGTGCAGCAAGTGCCGCGAGCGGCTGCAGGCCTTCGACGAGGCCGGCATCGAGGACCCGGCGGACTACGCGTTTCGGCCGCAGGACGTGCGGACCGGGACTTGACCCCGCCCGACAGGCGCACGGGGAAGCTGCGCGGGCACGGCCGCGGCCGCGTCAGCCGCCTTCCCGGCGCAGGGCGCCCCGCGCCCGGCTCTCGAGGGTGGACAGCAGCGTCTCCCGCCGGTGCACCAGCTCCTTGCGCGCCCGGCGGCCGTGCGCCGTTCCCACCGCGTACTCGGTGAACAGGGGCAACGCGATGGTCGTGTCGCAGTAGGCGACGACGGTGTCCGGCAGGCTGCCGGGATTCACCTTCCCCCAGCTCACGGCCTCGGCCGGCGTCGCGCCCGAGAGGCCGCCCCAGACCACCTGGTCGGTCGTGAACTGGATGAAGTAGTCGTTGCCCCCCTTGGGGATGCCGTAGACCTCCCACAGGGTAGGCTGTCCCTGGAGGTAGAAGTTCTTGGGCGACCCGCCGCCCAGGATGACGGCGCCGTTCTTCTCCCCCGCCAGGATGATGGCCGAGACCTCGTTGACGTCCCGGTTCGGATCGATCATGAACCGGCTGCCGCCGAGCAGCTCGTGGTAGGCGAGGTTCATGCCGATGGAGCTGTCGCCCGGCGAGGACGTGTAGATCGGGACGCCGGCGGCCGCGGCGCTCGCCACCAGGGAGTGCTCCTCGCAGCCGGGTTTCCGATCGAGGAGGTCGCGGCCGAGGCGGTAGTGGAACTCGGCGCTCGACGTCGGACCGTCGAACCCGCCGCGGACCAGGAAGTCCCGCACGTAGGCGTCGGTCTCGAGGAGCACCGACGCCGGAAACAGCACGTCGTAGATACGAATGACGCCGGCGTCGTACAGCTCCACGTCGTCGAGGAACGGCGAGCCGCGCCGCAGCGTGAAGTTGAGCGCGAAGTGCAGGTCGTGGTAGAGGTTCGCCCCCGTGCTGATGACGAAGTCGACGAGGCCGCGCTCCATCAGCTCGATGACGCAGCCGCCGAGCCCGGCGGGCGTCAGCGCGCCGGCCATGGTGAGTCCGATCGTGGTGTCGTGGGACGGATCGAGCATGCGCTCGCTGAAGAGCCGGCAGGCCTCGGACAGCCGTCCGGCGTTGAAGGCCTGGAACCCCTCGTCGATCAGCCGGCGCACGTCCTCGCTGCCGCGCGGCCGATAGTAGCGGATCGGGCGGCCGCTCAGGAAGCCCGCGCCGTCGCGTTGCGGACTGCCGGGGCTGCGGTGGGGCATGGCGGCGCTACTGTAGCATTCACCCGTCCGTTCGCCCGGGGGCCGGCGGCGTCCGCGGGGCCGGCCCCCGCGGGCGCGCGCGGAGCACCCGCGCGGAGCGGTTCCGGAAACCCATGGACGTCGAGCCCGCGGACTCGTCCGGCGGCGGCACGCCGCCACGGAACCGGCGCGCCGCCGGGCGGACGGCGCTGAGGCGCGCGCGCGGCGCGCTGCTCCGGCTCGCGTTCGACCGCCGCGTCGCGGTCGGCGTCGGCGTCGTCCTCCTCGCGCCGGCGGCGCTCCTGCGCAGGGCCGACTACGGCTGGGAAAGCTGGCTCACGGACGGCCTGGGGTTGCTCTGCGGCGCGACCGGCGTCGCGTTCGTGGCCTTCGCGCTGAGCGGCCGCCGCCCCGACTGGATCGATCCCGACGGGTGAGCCCGGTCCGACGGACCGAGCCCCGCTCCGCCGGGCGTGCCGCGGGCCCCCGACGCGGGCCGTCTACATGCCGGTGACGTGGTAGCCGCCGTCGACGCGCAGCACCTCGCCGGTGATTCCGCGGGCGCCCGGTCCGAGCAGGAACAGGGCGGCGGCGGCCACCTCGTCCGCGTCCACCGTGCGGCCGAGCGGAGCCCGCTCGCGGTAGTGCTCCAGGATACGGCTGAAGCCCCGGATGCCCGACGCGGCCAGGGTCTTGACGGGTCCCGCGGACACCGCGTTGACGCGAATGTTCGCAGGGCCGAGACCGCCGGCGAGATAGCGCACGTTGGCCTCGAGCGCCGCCTTCGCGACACCCATCACGTTGTAGTGCGGGAAGACGCGCTCGCTGCCCAGGTAGCTGAGGGTCAGGATGCTGCCTCCGCCGCCGCGCTCCATCAAGGGAGCCGCCGCGCGCGCGAGCGCGACGAGGGAATAGGCGCTGATGTCGAGCGACTGCGCGAAGTCGCCGCGCGTCGTCCGCACGAAGGGCTCCGCAATCGCCTCGCGCGAGGCGAACGCGACCGCGTGGACGAGAAAGTCCAGGCCGTCGAGGTGGGCGTCGGCCTCCGCCATCAGGGCCGAGACCTCGGCGTCGCGGGTGACGTCGCACTGCACCAGGCGCGGCTTCTGACGGAGTGTGTCGGCCAGGGCCCGGGCGTTCTTCTCGAAGCGATCCGTCGCGTAGCTGAGGGTGAGGCGCGCGCCGGCGGCGTCGGCCGCCTTCGCGATGGCCCAGGCCAGCGACCGCTTGTTCGCCACGCCCACGACGAGGCCGCGTGCGCCGGTCAGATCACCCATTCCGGAAGGGCTTCGGCTTCGTGACGGGAGCGCGGGGCGCCTGTGGTGGGGCCAGGGTGCGGCATCGCGTTCTGCGGCGCGGGCCCTACCGCGAGCGGCCTCGCCCGCGGCGCCCCGACGCCGACCGCGGCCGGCCGCCGGGGCGGCCGTCCGGACGTCCCTGCTCGCCCGGACGCCACGTGTTGCCGGACTGACCGCCGGCCGACGGACCGTCCTTCAGGGCCCGCGGGGGGCCGCTCCGGCGCCCCTTCTTGTGCACGGTGTTGCCGTCCTTCTCCCGGAGGCGCCCGTTGCCGGAGAAGTCGCGCCCGGGCTTGCCCCGGGTCTGACCGGACGGTTGCCGCTCGTGCATGGTGAACACCGGCGGCTGGCGCGGCGTGGCGGGCGTGCCTTCGGGGAGCTGCAGCGTCGCGCGAATCAGGGGGCGGCGCACCGGTCCATCGTCCGCGGGAGGGGTGGCTGGCGCGGACGGGGCATCCGAAGGTGCGTGTTCGGTGTCGCACGACTGGCGCCGCGTCGCGCCGGCGCGCTCGCCGTCGTCATCGACGGCCACGACGGCGGGTGCGGTCACGGCCTCGTCGCGCGGACGGTCGTCCTCCACCATGTCTCCCACGCGTTTCGGGCGCTGCTGCATCAGAATCCCCCGAACGGTTCCGTACTCGCAATCCAGTCCAGACCAAGCGGCACAAGAGGCGGGAGTGACTTTGCGCGCGTGTGGACTACGGACATTAGCAGAGGCGCAAGGGGGAGGCAACCCTGCCGGGCCTCGGTCAGGCCGCGCTCAGGAGCGCTCGGCGCCGACCCAGGCGCGGACGTCGGCGAGCGCCTCCCGCACTGCATCGGGGTGCGTGGACTGCGGCGTCCTCCGCGCCTCGACCGAGGCCCGCGCCGTGATCCGCGCGCCCGCGTCGTCGCCGAAGCGCTCGTCGTAGCCTCGCCACTCCGCCGGCGTCAGCGACTCGAAGTCGCGTCCGCTGGCCAGCAGCTCGCGCACGATCCCGCCGACGACCTCGTGGGCCCGGCGGAACGGCACCCCGCGCGCCACGAGATGGTCCGCGACGTCGGTCGCCAGGAGCATGCCCCCGGCCGCGGGCTCGGTCCGCCCGGGCCGCAGCGTCACGCTCCCGACCACCGCGGCGGTCGCCCGCAGGCACCCCAGCAGCGTCGCCTCGGCGTCGAAGAGCGCCTCCTTGTCCTCCTGGAGGTCCTTGTTGTAGCCGCTGGGCAGGCCCTTCATCGCCGTGAGCCACCCGGTCAGGCGGCCGATGGCCCGGCCGGTCTTGCCGCGCACGAGCTCCAGCGGATCGGGGTTCTTCTTCTGCGGCATCAGGCTGCTGCCGGTCGCCACGCGGTCGGCGATCTCCAGAAAGCCGAACTCCTCGCTGCCGAACACGATGACGTCCTCCGCGATGCGGCTGAGGTGCACCATGGCGAGCGCGCACGCGTGGAGCGCCGTCGACACGAAATCGCGATCCGCGGCGGCGTCGATGCTGTTCGCGACGACGCGGGAGAACCCGAGCCGGCGGGCCAGGGCGGCAGTGTCGATCGCGTAGCTCGTGCCGGCAATCGCACCCGACCCGAGGGGCAGGGCGTCCGCCTCGTCGCGCGCGGCCCCGAGGCGCGCGTGGTCACGCCGCAACGCGGCCGCGTGGGCGAGGAAGAAGTGCGCCGCCAGCACCGGCTGGGCGCGCCGCAGGTGCGTGTAGGAGGGCATGAGCGCGGAGCCGGCCCGGTCCGCCTGCGCCGCCAGGGCCGCCACCAGATCCACGAGCGCGCCCTCGAGCTGCGGCAGGCGCCGCCGCACGTGCAGCCGCAGGTCCAGCGAGACCTGCTCGTTCCGCGACCGGCCGGTGTGCAGGCGGCGCCCGACGTCGCCCAGCCTCTCCACGAGCTGCCGCTCGACGAAGGCGTGCACGTCCTCGTCCGCCCCCGCCACGAAGCCCGCGTCGCGGCGGCCGAGCTCGCGAATCTCGCCCAGGGCCGCCCGGATGGCCGAGGCTTCGTCCGCGGGGAGGACTCCCGCCGCCTCGAGGGCCTCCGACCAGGCGATGCTGCCCTCGACGTCGTCCTCGAACAGCTCCCGGTCGAACGCGAACGACGACTGGAACCGGAACACCTCCTCGTCGGGAGCCCCGGCGAAGCGGCCGGACCACAGGTGCTCGGAGTCGGTCATCGCGGTCGGGAGGCCGCCGCCGGTCCGGTGGAAGTCACTCGTCGCGGGAGACGCCGGCGGGGGCCGGGGCGCGCCGCCCCGCCGACCGGCTGGCCGCGGTCTCCACGGGCAGGCCCCAGATCCGGATGAATCCCTCGGCCGCCCCGTGGTCGAAGCGGTCGCCCTCGTCGTACGTGGCGAGCGCCGGCTCGTAGAGGGCCAGCGGAGACTTGCGGCCGACGACGCGGCAGTCGCCCTTGAGCAGCCGGAGCCTCACCTCGCCGGTCACCTGCTCCTGCACCTTCGCCGTAAAGGCGTCGAGCGCCTCGCGGAGCGGCGTGAACCAGAGGCCGTCATAGACGAGGTCGGCGTAGCGGCGTGCGAGGTCGGTCTTCAGGCGCTCGAGGTCGCGCGGGACGACCAGCGCCTCGAGCGCACGGTGCGCGGCGTGGAGCACGACGGCGGCCGGCGCCTCGTAGATCTCCCGCGACTTGATCCCCACGAGGCGGTTCTCGACCATGTCGATCCGGCCGACGCCATGCGCGCCGGCGATCGTCTCGAGGGAGTTGATCAGCTCCGTGAGCGGCATCGCGACCCCGTTGACCGCCTTCGGCACGCCGCGCTCGAACTCGAGCTCGACGTAGGCGGCGTCGTCCGGGGCCTCGGCCGGCGAGCGGGTCAGCGCGTAGATCTCCTCGGGCGGCTCCGTCCAGGGATCCTCGAGCACGCCGCATTCGATGGATCGGCCCCACAGGTTGGAGTCGGTGCTGTAGGGGCTGTCCACGGACGCCGGAACCGGGATGCCGTGGGTGCGCGCGTACTCGATCTCCTCGGGACGCGTCATGCCCCAGACGCGCGCGGGGGCCACCACGTTGATTGAGGGATTGAGCGCGCGCGCCGACACGTCCATGCGGACCTGGTCGTTCCCCTTGCCGGTGCAGCCGTGGGCGATCGAGCCGGCGTCCTCCATCTCCGCGATCTCGACCAGCTTCCGGGCGATCAGGGGTCGGCCGAGCGCGGTGGCCAGCGGGTAGTGCCCCTCGTAGACGGCGCCGGCCTGGAGGGCGGGCAGGATGTAGTCGCGCACGAACTCCTCCCGCGCGTCGACGACGTGCGCTCGCACGGCGCCCACCGCCAGCGCGCGCTCGCGGACGTCGTCGAGCTCCTTGCCCTGACCGAGGTCGATGGTGACCGCCACGATCTCGGCGTCGTAGCGGTCCGCGAGCCACTTGACGGCGACCGAGGTGTCCAGGCCGCCGGAGTATGCCAGCACGATCCGTTCCATGATTCGATTCGCCTCCGCGCCGGCCTTGCGGGGCGTCAGCCCCGGGCCCAGCCCTCGAACAGCCGCGTCACCTCGCGCCCCGCGCGCGCATGCCGCGTGATCAGCAGTATCGTGTCGTCGCCGGCGACGGTCCCCACCACCTCCGGCAGCTCGGCCCGATCGATGGCCAGGGCCAGCGGCTGCGCTCCGCCGGGATCGGTCCGCAGGACGAGCAGTTGCTGCACCTGGTCGAGCCGCCGCAGGTACTCCCCCACCGCGCGCCGGACGGTCGCCTCGGTGCCGGGCCGGCCGGCGTTCGTCGATTCCGTGCGTTCGTACGCGCCGTCGGCCGCCCGCTTGACGAGCCGCAACTCCTTGATGTCCCGTGAGATCGTTGCCTGCGTCGCGTGAAACCCCCGCGTACGCAGCCGCCGGCTCAGGTCGTCCTGACTGCAGATCGGCTCGCGCGAGACGAGCTCGAGAATGACCGACTGGCGATAGCGTTTCATAACTATG
>JAPOYG010000247.1 GCA_026706755.1 Acidobacteriota bacterium | reverse complement strand
GTCAATCACTGGCCGCGCGCCTGGCACCGTCGCCTTCTGGCGAATCCCCGCGTGCAGGTGACGCGCGACGGCGAGACGCGGAACTACATGGCCGTTCCCGTGACCGGCGACGAGTACGCGCGGGTCGACGGCGAACATTCACGCCCCCTCGCGTTCCTCCTCGTGACCGGCTTTCCGCCTCGCCACATCGTGCGGCTGGACGAGGCGGGGTGACGATCGGGCTGGCGTCGCTGCACGAGCGGTTCCGTAGCGCGGTCGACATCCTTGCGGGAAGCTCGGAGGAGGCCTGCATGAGCGACTTCAAGCCCGCTGGGATTCAGTCCCTTGTCCCCTACGTCTTCGTAAGGGGCATTCCCGAGTACCTCCAGTTCGTGCGAGCCGCTTTCGGTATCGAGAGCATCACCGAGACGAAGAACGACGATGGGGTGACCTTCTACGCCACCCTGCGATTCGACGATACGGTGCTCTTTGCGCAGGAGCCGGAAGGAGACATCGGCCTGTCGAGCACGCTCTACTTGTACGTGCCAGACCTGGATGGCGCCTACAAGCGGGCGCTGGAGGCTGGCGCGATCTCCATTGCCGAACCCTCGGAGCAGTACCACGGCGACAGTCTCGCCATTCTGAAGGACAGATGGGGCAATCAGTGGTTCCTGGCCCATTCCACCGCCATCCTCGACGACGACCAGGTGCGGGAACGGCGGAGAAAGGCCGGGAAGTAGACGATGCCGTCGGAAAGTACGTGGCATCGCGCTGGGAATCGTGTCGCGTGGCCGAGGAGGCCGGCGAGGCGGTTGCCTGCTTCACCGAGGGCGACCTGCTCGACCTGCTGATGGTGCAGCTGGCGCCGGACGTCGTCCGTACTGATGGCCATCAGTCGCCCCCGCCCGGGAGCGGCTGCACGATACACTGGCGGCATACGCACCGCGACCTCGGACGATGACGATCCGCCCTGCGCGCACCGCTGACCGGGAAGCGCTTGCGGCGATCGTCCTCGCGGCGATCCGCTCGAGCTTCCCGACGTTCCTTCCTACCGACACCCTCGAACGTTGGCTTGCGGACGATGCCGTCGGGAAGTACGTGGCATCGCGCTGGGAGTCGTGTCACGTGGCCGAGGAGGCCGGCGAGGTGGTCGCTTGCTGCTTCACCGAGGGCGACCTGCTCGATCTGTTGATGGTGCATCCGGGCCGGCAGGGCCGCGGCATCGGGGGCGCGCTGCTGGCGGACGCCGAGGCGCGCCTCTTCGAGGCCCACCCGGTGATCCGGCTGGAGAGCTTCGCCGCGAACACCGCCGCCAACCGTTTCTACGAGGCGCGCGGCTGGCGGGCTTCGGCTCGGAAGGCGGACCCTGACACCGGGGCCGAGGTTGTCGGATTCAGGAAGAAGTCTCCGGCCGAGTCATCCGCCGCAGCCGAGCCGATCGACCGAACGTGAACGGCGTCGGCCCGGACGTCGCGAAGGTGGTCGCAGAGGCCGCGACCCGGCGCTCGGGCTGAGCTCCGGGCCGCGGCCCTCCAAGAGACACTCGCGCCCGCTTCAGTCACTCCAGGTCGAAGCGGTCCAGGGTCATCACCTTCGTCCACGCGGCGACGAAGTCGTGCACGAAGTCGTCCTCCGCGTCGTCGGCGGCGTAGAACTCGGCCACGGCGCGCAGCTCGGAGCTGGAGCCGAAGATGAGGTCTCCGGCCGCTGGCAACCGACTACAATGCGGCTCGTCCCACAATGCGGCTCCTCGCGGAGACGCCCATGAGATGCACCACGGCGCGACTGGACCTCGCCCCGATCGGCGTGTCCGATTCCGCCGCCCTGCTGCACGTCTTCCGCGACGCCGACGTCCGCCGCTACCTCCTCGACGGCAAGTCGGTACCCGCGGACTGGGTGACGGCCGAGATCCGGTCGAGCGAGCGGCGCTTCGCAGGCGGCGGCGCCGGGCTCTGGGCCGTTCGGCTACTCGGCGACCCGTCGGTCGTCGGCTTCGTCGGCTTCCGCGAGTTCTTCGAGCCGCCCGAGCTGCAACTGTTGTACGGGCTGCTGCCCGACCACTGGGGCCGGGGCCTGGCCACCGAGGCTGCGGCCGCCGCCTGCCGGTTCGTCTTCGAGGCGTTGGGATGGGTGGAGATCCGGGCCGCCATCGACGTTCCCAACACGGCGTCCGGCGCGGTGCTCGAGCGGCTCGGCTTCCGGCTCGAGCGGACGACGGACGACGGCACGGCGTTCTACCGGCTCACGCGCCGCCGTCACGATGACGCGCGGTAGCGCGCCCTGACGGGTGCGTTGGGAGTCTGCGCGGGCGCGACGTGCCGCATCGCCGTTCTGCGGCGCAGCTCCTGGGACGGTGGGGGCTGGGGCGACCCGCAGCCTGCGACGGGTTGGCGGCGCTAGCCGCGGACGCCGGCGGCGTGCCGGATGCGCACGGGGAGCTCGGGCACCGGCCGGTGCTCCGCCCCGTACCGGTCGCGCGCCGCGGCGAGCCGCTCCCAGTAGCGCCGCGACAGCGGATATGCGGTGGCGCCGTGCAGGAAGACGCTGAGCAGCACCGTGAGCGTGACGGTCGATTCGACGAGGTGGGAGGCGGCCAGGTCGCCGCCGGCCACGATCCGCACGTACAGGATCGAGGCCAGGCCGCGCGGGCCGAACCAACCGATGAACGCCAGCGTCGCGGGCCTGAGTCCCATGCCGGCCAGGCTGAGCGCCACCGGCGCCATGCGCACGATGGTGAGGCTCAGGCCGGCGTACAACCACGTGCGGTAGTCCCAGTGGGCGACCGCCCCCGGCACCATGATCCCCCCGACGACGACGAATACGACCAGGGTGAGCAGTTGGCCCTCCGCCTCTCCGAACTCGCATGCGCGCGTGCAGACCGGACGTGCCGTGCGTCCGACCGTGAGACCCGCGACGAACGCCCCGAGGAAGCCGTTGCCCCCCAGAAGCTCCGCCAACCCGAAGGCCAGGCCCGCGAGGCCGAGCACGGACAGGCGCTGGAACGGCTCGCTCATCCGGTCCGCGCGCACCGCCCTCGCGACCGCGCGTCCTCCCAGGTAGCCCACCGCCGCGCCCGCCAGGGGGCCCAGCGTCAGTTGCGCGGCTGCGAAGGGCAGCCAACTGTCGGCCGTGGCGCCCTCCACCGCGGCGCCGGCAAGGGAAGCGGCTACGAGCACGACGGGCAGCACGATCCCGTCGTTCAGTCCGCTCTCGACGTTCAGGCCCTGCCGGACCCGGACCGGGACGCGCGTCTCGCTGACCACCGCCTGCCCCAGCGCGGCATCCGTAGGAGCCAGGATTGCTCCCAGCAGGACGGCGCCCCAGAACCCCAGCTCCGGCGCGGTGACCCACGCCGCGACCGCGCCCGCCGCGACCGTCAGGGGCAGGCCGATGCCCAGCAGCCGGGCCGGCAGGCTCGCCTCGTGACGCAGGTGCGCGAAGTCGATGCGCGCCGCGTCCGTGAAGAGGACCAGGGCCAGCGTCAGCTCCGCCAGACCGTGCAGCAGTCCGCTTGCCGAGCCGAGCCACCCGAGCGGCCCCATCGCGATCCCGAGCGACACGAAGACCATCGGGGGCGTGAGGAAGCCGCGCTCCAGCCTCCGGGACACGACCCCGAACGCGAGCAGCACGACCGCGAACGATGCCAGGAGTTCAGGCTCCATGGGGCTCCCTCGACCACACCGCGGCCTATGCTACTTGCGGGCGCTCCGTCGATCGCCCGTCCGAGGGAGCGACCGGGCTCGCGCCGCGGCGGCCGGGGCGGCCCGCGGCGGCGGCGGTGGTGGTGGTGGTACGCTCTCGGGAACGCTGGCCCATGCCTCCGGGACTTCCGGAGTAGGCAGACGCTGCACGATCCGGAGAAGGAACCGATGAGACCACTCGACCGCCGCATGACCGCTTCGTCCGGGAGCGGCCCCGGCGCGACGACCGCGCACACGCGTGTCGGCCGGCAGTTCGTCCTGCCCCTGTCGGCGCTTCTGCTCCGTGCCCGCGGCACCCACGTGGCCGCCCGGCGAGCCGGGCCGTCGGGACCCTCCGTGTCAGCCGCGGGCTGCATCGTCCTGGCGGTGGGGCTCGCGCTCTTCCCGGCCGGCGCGGCGGCGCAGGGCGAGCGCGACGACTTCGACCGGCTGGGACAGATCAACAAGGCGTCGATCGTGATGCTCGCCGAGGCGGGGCTCGTGCCGGCGCCGCTCGCGGGGACGATCGCCGGGGGCATCGCGCAGGTCGTCGAGGAGCAGGGCGAGCCGGGCTCCCGGCGCTCGTCCGACTACCTCGTCTTCGAGGAAAGGCTCGTCGAGGTCGTCGGCCGCGGGGCGTCGCGGCTGCACACGGGCCGCAGCCGGCAGGACATCGGCTCGACGTCGCGGCGGCTGGCGTTGCGGGCGGCCCTGCTCGAGACGTACGAATCGCTTCTCGCGCCGCGCGGCGCGCTGCTGGCGCTGGCGGAACGGCACACGGGGACGATCATCCCGGGCTACACGCACGGCGTGCAGGCGCAGCCGACCTCGCTGGCCCACTACCTGCTGGCGTTCGCGGCGGCCCTCGAACGCGACGCCCAACGCCTCGAGCAGGCCTACGGGCGGGTGAACCGGAGCCCGCTCGGGGCGGCGGCGCTCGGCACGTCGGGCTTCGCCATCGACCGCGAGCGGCTGGCCGAGCTCCTCGGCTTCGGCGGCGTCGTCGAGAACGCCTACGATGCCAACCACGTGTCGTCGGTCGACTCCAAGACCGAGCTCGCCTCGGCCCTGGCGATCTCCGCCATCGCCGTCGGGCAGTTCAGCGAGGACGTGCAGGTGCAGTACCACGACCCCGCCCCGTGGCTGCTCCTGGACCGCTCGCTGACCGGCATCAGCAGCATCATGCCGCAGAAGCGGAACCCGATCGCCCTGGAGCGGCTGCGCCAGGTCGCCAGCACCGTGCTCGGCGACGCCCAGACCGTCTTCCTCACCGCGCACAACACGTCGACCGGCATGATCGACTACCGGGGCGCGGATCAGGTGCTGGAGACCGCCGAGAAGGCGCGGCGCATGTACACCCTCTACGCGGACGTGGTGGGCGGCCTCGTGGTCGACCCCGCGCGCTCGCTGGCTGAGGTGGACGCGGACTACGCCACCATGACGGAGGTGGCCGACACCCTGCTCCGCCATGCGGAGGTACCGTTCCGCGTCGGCCACCACTACGCGTCGGAGCTCACGGAGTACGGCCGCACACACGGCAAGCGCCCGAAGGAGCTCACGGCGGAGGAGCTGCTCCACGTCTACGAGGAGACCTACGGCGAGCCGCTGCCCGTGAGCGTCGACCGGATCCGCGAGGCCCTCGATCCCGAGCAGATGGTGGCGGGACGACGGGGCCTCGGCGGGCCGCAGCCGGCGGAGACCCGGCGGATGCTGGGAGAGGGGAGGCAGCGCCTGGACGCCGGCCGACGCTGGCTGGACGAGGCGCGCGGCGCGTTGCAGGAGGCCGAGGCGGCGCTGGAGGCGGCGTTCACCGCGCTCGCGGCGCCCTGACCGGCGCGCCGACGGTCCCGCACTGGCGCGCCGGCCGGCCGCACCGGCACGACGGCCCCGCACCGCAGGTTCGACCGTGCACACGGCTGGACGGCATGGCAGGCGGCTCCGCGGGGCCGGCAGCTCAGCGCGGCGAGGATCGGATGCGATAGCCGGTCTGCGCGTCGCCCTCGCGGTGGACGGCGTGGCAGGCGTCGCAGGCGCGGTTGACGTCCCCGAGGGCCGCGGTCACGAAATCCGCGTCCACGGTGGCCGCCGACAGGGCCTTGTCGAGCGCGTCGAGCGCGGCAACGGCCTCGCGGTTCAGCCGCACGGCGTCGGGCTGCCCGAGGGCTACCCACTCCGGCCGGGTGGACGCCAGCACCTGCCGGGAGAGGGCCAACGGCGTCTTGGCCTCCACGTAGGAGGCGGTGCCGAGCGACTCCTCCGCGGCCTCGAGGGCGGCGCCGACGGTCTTCATCGCGCGGTCGAACTCCTCGGGCCCGATCACCTTCTGCGCGAAGGCGAGCGTCCCCGCTCCGACCACGAACGCGGCCACCCACGCCGCCGGACGGCCGGTCATCGGCCTGGCGCGTTCTGACCGACGCCCTGGGAGCCTGCGCGCGCGCATGTCCTGCATTGCACGTCCCTGCGCTGCAGACTAGCGGGCCGCCAGGAGCCCGCGCAGGCGTTCGTGGATGGTGCCCGGGATGCCCAGGCTGGTGTCGGCGCCCAGCTCCGCGAGCAGCGCCGCCACCCCGGGCCACTCCTGGTAGTGGAACGACTGCTTGGCACCTTCGGCGAGGCGGAACGCCGTCCGCCCCCGCCAGTCGCGCGCGTCGATGTCGGCTCCGTGCTCGACGAGCTGCCGCACGACCTCGCTGAGGCCGCTGAAGGCCGCGCAGTGGAGCGCCGTGAAGTCGCCCTCGTTGGTGGCGTTCACGTCCACGCCCGCCGCGACGAGGATCTCGACGGCCTCTTCCGCCGTCGGCACGCGCGGTGCCCGCGGCACGTTGGTGAGGTGCGCCGCGCGCCCGCAGCCGGCCGCGGCCATGAGCGCCGTCGTGCCGTCGCGCGGCGTGCTGTCGGGCCGCGCGCCCCCCGCGAGCAGGCGGCGCAGGATGGCGCCGTTCGAGCTCGGCGTGGGCCGGCGTCCCCGGAACGACGAGCTGCCGGGACCCGGGTTCGCGGCGTACGCCGCCACCCACAGCGGCGTCGCGGCGGCCACGTCGCCGGTTCCGGTCGCGAAGGTGTCGTACGCACCGTTGCGGACGAATCCCTGGCCCGTAACGTCGGAGGCGGTCGTGCGTGCGTTGGGATCGGCGCCGCGGGCCAGCAGGGCATCCACGAGCGTCAGGCGCTCGTCCAGCGTGAGCCGGCCGGCCCGCGCGCCGTGGGTGCGGTTCCACGCCTTCAGCCAGGGACCGACGGAGCCCGCCGCCGCGTGCAGCGCCCTGACGCCGCCGACCGCCCCGTCGGGGTCGGCGCCCCGCTCCAGCAGGAAGTGGGCGAACGCGCTCTGCCCGGCGATGACCGCGTAGGCCAGAGGATGGGCGCCGTCCGAACCGGCGTCGTCCACGCCGGCGCCGGCGCCGAGCAGGATCTCGGCCGTCTCGATGTCGCCGTTCCGGGCCGCGGCCACGAGCGGCGAGAACGCTTGGCCCGGTTGGGGATGCACGGCGGCGCCGCGCTCGACGAGCGCGCGGGTGACCTCCCGGTGGCGTCCGGCGACCGCCCACATCAGCGCGGTCTCGTGCGTCGATGTCGTGGCCGCGTCGACGTCGGCGCCGCGGGCGAGCAGCGCCTGCACTACGGCGAGGCTCCCCGTGCGGGCCGCCGTCATCAGCGGCGTCAGTCCGTTCGCCTGGGTCGCGTTGGAGTCCGCCCCCGCCGCGAGCAGCCGCTCGACCATCGACGCGCTCGCGTTCTCCGTCGCGCGCGCGAGGGGCGTCACGCCGTGATCGTCCGCGGCGTTCACGTCCGCGCCGGCCCGCAGGAGCAACTCCACCGCGTCGGCGTCGTCCCAGTGTGCCGCCCAGAGCAGCGCCGTCGCCCCGTCGGCGCGCGCGGCGTTCACGTCGGCCTCCCCGGCGGCGACCAGCGCCCGCACGCGCCCCGTGTCGCGCACCGCCATCGCCTCCACGACACGCAGGTCCGGCGGGGCGCCGGCCCCGCCGCGGCCACCCGCCGCGCCAGGGCCCGCTGCGCCGAGGCCCACCGCGCCCGCGGCCGCCACCGGAAGGAGGATGAGACTGAGAACAGCGAGACGCTCGGTCACGGCGCGCATCGGTGGCCTCCTCGCGTTCGATTCCCGGCCGGGGGAAGTCCGCATCGAGTCCGCCTTGTCGGATGGCAGATCGACCGTCGGGTCTTCTCGGCCGGCTAGCGCCGCCAACCCGTCGCAGGCTCCGGGTCGGCCCCAGCCCCCACCGTCCTAGGAGCTTGCGCCGCGGCACTCCACTCTGTTGACATTGACATTCTGCGGCGCAAGCTCCTAGGGCGTCGCCACCAGCCCCCGCAGGCGCTCGTGGATGGTCCCCGGGATTCCCAGGCGGGTGTCGGCTCCGAGCTCTTCGAGGAGGGCCGCCGTCTCCGGCCACGCCTGGTAGTGGAACGATTGCTTGGCGCCCTCGGCGAGGCGGAACGCCGTCCGGCCGCGCCAGTCGCGCGCGTCGATGTCCGCGCCGTGGTCCACGAGCAGCCGGATCACCTCGTTGAGGCCGCTGAAGGCCGCGCAGTGCAACGCCGTGAAGTCGCCCTCGTTGGTGGCGTTCACGTCCATGCCGGCCTCGATCAGGATCCCGATGGCCTCCTCCGCCATGGGCTGGCGCGCTGCCCGCGGCGTGTTCGTCCAGTGCCCCCACCGCCCGCAGCCGGCCGCGGCCATCATCGGCGTGGTGCGGTCGTTCGCCGTGATCTCTGGCCGGGCGCCCCCCGCGAGCAGGCGGCGCATCACGTCGCCGGTGGAGCGGTGCGTGCTCCACCCGTTGCGCATCCGGCCCGGGCCGGGGTTGGTCGCGAACGCCGCGACCCACAGCGGCGTCGCCCCGGCCACGTCGCCCGTGCCCGTCGCGAACGTATCGTAGGCCCCGTTCCGCACGAACCCCTGCTCCGTCACGTCGGAGGCGGTCATGCGCGCGTTGGGGTCGGCGCCGCGCACGAGCAGGGCGTCGACCAGCGGCAGCCGCTCCCGGAGCGCGAGCCGGCCGCCCCGTGCGCCCGCGCCGCCGTGCTTGCGGTTCCACGCCTTCAGCCACGTGCCGACGGGGCCGGCGGCGGCGTGCAGCGCCGTCACGCCGTCGACCGCCCCGTTCGGGTTGGCGCCCTGCTCGAGCAGGAAGTGGGCGAACGCGCTCCGGCCGACGACGACCGCGTAGGCCAGGGGATGCGCCCCGTCCGAGCCCGTCTCGTCCACGCCGGCTCCCGCGGCGAGCAGCAGCTCGGCCGTCTCGATGTCGCCGTTGCGGGCGGCGGCGATCAGGGGCGAGAACGCCTGCCCCGGTTGGGGATGGACGTCGGCGCCCCGCGCGACGAGCGCGCGGACGACGTCCCGGTGGCGCTCGGCAACCGCCCACATCAGCGCCGTCTCGCGCGTGGACGCCGTGGCCGCGTCGACGTCGGCGCCGCGGGCGAGCAGCGCCTGCACGATCTCGAGACTGCCGGTGCGGGCGCCGGTCATCAGCGGCGTCAGGCCGTTCCCCTGGGCCGCGTCGGGATCCGCCCCCGCCGCGAGCAGCCGCTCGACCATCGACGCGCTCGCGTTCTCGGCCGCGCGCGCGAGAGGCGTCACGCCGTGATCGTCCGCGGCGTTCACGTCCGCGCCGGCCCGCAGGAGCAGCTCGACCGCCTCGGCATCGTCCCAGTGCGCCGCCCAGAGCAGCGCCGTCGCCCCGTCGGCCCGTGCGGCCTTCGCGTCGGTTCCCTCTTCGCCGAGCAGCGCGCGCAGGCGGGCCGTGTCGCGCTCCGCCATCGCCTCGACGAGGCGCAGGTCCGCCGGGCCGCCCGCGGCGCCGGAGCCGGGTGCGGCGGCCTTCGGGGCGGCGCCGCCCGCGGCGTCGGCCGCCACGGCCGGGAAGAGGAGGATGCAGACGGCGGCGAGGAGCTGGCTCGGAACCTGCATGGCCCTATGCTACTTCCTTGCGCGCCGGGGGCAAAGGTGGTAAGTAGGCAGGGTGCGGGCCGGAGGGCGCGCCGCCGAACCACGGCAGGACGGCAGACGACCGGCAGGAACCGGGGCGCCAGAATCATGTCCACGTTGAGAGTGCTCGGTGCGGTGTGCCTCGCGGGCGTGGCCGCGGCAGGGATGGGGCGGCCGGCGGCCGCGGCAGAGGAGCCGGCCGCGGAGAAGCCGGTGGCCGTCGCTCCGGAGCAGGCGGCGGGCAGGACGGAGGGGCCGTCGCGCGCGCTCCTCGACCGGTACTGCGTGACCTGCCACAACGAGCGGCTGCAGACGGCCGGGGTGATGTTCGACCGGGTCGACATCGATCGGCCGGACGTGCACCGCGAGCTCTTCGAGAAGGTGGCCGGCAAGCTCCGTAGCGGGCTGATGCCGCCGGCGGGACGCCCGCGGCCCGAGCCCGCGGTGGTCGACGCCTTCGTGACGGCGCTCGAGGCGGAGCTCGACCGGGTGGGCGCCGCGGCGCCCGACCCGGGCCGCGTGGTCTCGCACCGCCTGAACCGGACCGAGTACGTCAACGCGGTGCGCGACCTCCTGGACCTCGAGATCGACGGCGAGGCCCTGCTCCCGAGCGACATGGCAGGCTTCGGCTTCGACAACAACGCCGAGGTGCTGGCCATGACCCCCGCGCTGATGGACCGCTACATCACCGCGGCCACCAAGGTCAGCCGGCTGGCCGTCGGCACGCTCGAGAATCGCCCGATCATCCAGACGTACACGCTGCCGAACGCGGCCCGGCAGGAAGCCCGGATGGGCGAGGACCTGCCGTTCGCCACGCACGGCGGCCTGGCGGCCCGCCACACGTTCTCGCTCGACGGCGACTACGTCTTCCGGATCCGCCTGCAGCGGAGCGACGTCGGCGGGACGATCCGGGGCAGCATCGCGGAGCGCGAGTACCACATCGAGCTGCGCATCGACCATGCGCTGGTCGAGCACCTCACCGTGGGCGGCGCGTTCGAGGGACAGGTCCGCTACACCCTGTCGGGAGGCGGCATCGCGCCGCCGGACGACGACCTCGTGCACCAGCGGATCGCGCTCTACAACCAGACCGCCGACCAGCACCTGGAGGTGCGCCTGCCGGTCAGGGCCGGCACGCGGCTCGTCTCGGCCGCCTTCACGGACGTGGCCCCGTCCGCCTCCACGGGGGTGGGCGACAACCTGGTGGCCGGCGTCGCGTCGCTCGAGATCCACGGCCCGTACCGCGGGGAGATTCCCGCCGAGACCCCGAGCCGCCGGCGCATCTTCGTGTGCCGGCCGGCCGGGCTCGCCGACGAGGAGCCGTGCGCGAGAGAGATTCTCGGAACGCTCGCCCGCCGCGCGTACCGCCGGCCCGTCACGGACGCCGACCTCGAGCCCCTGATGCGCATCTTCGACATCGGGCGCGCCGCCGACGGCTTCGAGGGCGGCGTGGCGCGGGCCCTCGAGGCGCTGCTCAGCATGCCCGCGTTCCTGATGCGCGCGGAGGTCGACCCCGTCGACGCGACGGCCGGAACCATCTACCCGATCAGCGACCTGGAGCTGGCGTCGCGCCTGTCGTTCTTCCTGTGGCGGAGCGTTCCGGACGACGAGCTGCTGGAGGCGGCCGCGCGCGGCCGGTTGCGCGACCCGGGCGAGCTCGAGCGGCAGACGCGCCGGATGCTGGCGGACCGGCGGGCGGTGCGCTGGATGAACGACTTCCTCGGGCAGTGGCTGCAGGTGCGCAACCTCGAGAACATCGTGCCGGATCCGCTGCGCTTCCCCCGCTACGACAGCACGTTGCGCGACGCCCTGCTCCGGGAGACCGAGCTCTTCTTCGAGTCCCAGGTGCGTGAGGACCGCAGCGTCCTGGACCTGCTGAGCGCCGACTACACTTTCCTCAACGCCCGGCTCGCCGACCACTACGGCGTTCCCGACGTCTACGGCAGCCACTTCCGGCGCGTCCCGGTGGCCGATCCGGCGCGGGGCGGGCTCCTGGGGCATGGCAGCGTGCTGACGACTACCTCGTATGCGGACCGGACGTCGGTCGTGCTCCGAGGCAAGTGGGTGCTCGAGACATTGCTCGGGTCGCCGCCGCCCCCGCCGCCGGCGAACGTGCCACCGCTCCCGGAGAACGACGGCCGGAGCGAGCCGGCCTCGCTGCGCGAGCGCATGGAGCAGCACCGGGCGAGCCCGGTGTGCGCAACCTGCCACGCCACCATGGATCCGCTCGGCTTCGCGCTCGAGAACTACGACGCCATCGGACGCTGGCGCGAGACCGACGACGGCGCGCCCATCGACTCCGCGATCACGTGGCGGGGCATCGACATCGACAGCCCGAGGGCCTTCCGGGAGGCGCTGTTGCGGCAGGGAGAGGACGAGCTGGTCCGCACGATCGCGGAGAAGCTCCTGACCTACGCCCTCGGCCGCGGCGTCAACTACCTGGATGCGCCCACCGTGCGCCGCATCGTGCGGGATGGGGCGAGCGACGACTACCGCTGGTCGTCGCTCATACTCGGCATCGTCCGGAGCGCCCCGTTCCAGCAGCGGATCGTGCGGGACTCGGAGCCGGAAGCGCGGGTCGCCGCGAACGTCGGGCACCAGCGCTAGGGACGGGCGGCGCGGCGCCGGCAGGCGTCGGGTCGCCGCGAACGTCAGGGCGGACCGCAGGCGGTCGGCCGGCGGGGTGGAACGCGTTACCAGGCGGCGTCGCGCCGCCACGACACGGGAGAGACCGATGTTCGTCACCAGGAAGCACCTGTCGCGGCGTGCGGTGTTGCGCGGCGCCGGAGCCACCCTCGCCCTTCCGCTGCTCGACTGCATGGTGCCGGCCCTGACGGCCTTGAGCCGGACCGCGGCGGCTCCGGCGCAGTTGCGCCGGCTGGGCGTGTTCTACGTGCCGAACGGCATGTCGATGGGCTACTGGTGGCCGCGGGCGGAGGGATCGGTCGAGGCGCTGCCGCCTACGCTGCAGTCCCTGACGGGGCTCGAGGACCGCGTGCTGCTGCTGGGCGGCCTGGCCGACAAGCCGGCGGACCTCATGGAAGGGGGCGGCGACCACGCGCGGTCGGCGGGGACGTTCCTGACCGCGTCGACGTTCCGGCTGACGACGGGCGCGGACGTGTATGCCGCGGTGTCGATGGACCAGGTGGCGGCGCGGGAGCTCGGCCGGGAGACGCAGCTCACGTCGCTCGAGCTCGGCATCGAGTCGAACGCGATGGTGGGGACGTGCGACGGCGGCTCGAGCTGCGCGTACACGAACACCGTCGCCTGGCGCACGCCGACCACGCCGCTGCCCGTCGAGCGCGATCCGCGCGCCGTCTTCGAGCGCCTCTTCGGCACTAGCGGCAGCACGGATCCGGCCGCGCGGCTGGCGCGGCTGGAGCGGGACCGGACGATCATCGACGCCGTCGCCTCCGAGCTGAAGCGCCTCGAGCGGGTGCTCGGGTCGGGCGATCGGACCAAGATGTCCGAGTACCTCGACTCGGTGCGGGACGTCGAGCGCCGCATCACGACCGCCGAGCGGCAGAGCTCGCGCGAGCTGCCCCTGGTGGACGAGCCCGTGGGCATCCCGGACGACTACGCCACGCACGCGAAGCTGCAGATGGACCTGCTGGCGCTCGCCTACCAGACCGACCTGACCCGCGTCAGCACCTTCATGCTGGCGAAGGAGGTGAGCGGCCGGGCCTATCCCGAGATCGGCGTCTCGGACTCGCACCACCCCCTGTCGCATCACCAGGACGAGGCCGGCAAGCTCGAGCGCCTGCACAAGGTCAACGAGTACCACTTCCAGCAGTTCGCGCACCTCGTCAAGCGCATGCAGGCGATGCCGGAGGGCGACGGGACGATGCTCGACCACACCGTCTTCCTGTACGGCACCGGCATCAGCGACAGCAACACGCACTTCCACGACGACCTGCCCGTGGCCGTCGTCGGGGGCCAGAAGTCGGGTATCCGGGGCGGGCGCTACGTCCGCCATGCGCAGGGGACGCCCATCGCCAACCTCTACGTGTCGCTGCTCGATCGCCTCGGCGTCCACGTCGACAGCTTCGGCGACAGCACGGGGCGCATCGGGACGCTGGCCTGACCCCCCGGCTCCCCGGCACGGGCGGCACGGCCCGGATGCCCGGCGCCTCGAATCGCGGGGCAGGGTGATCGCGGAAGCGCCCGCGCCCCGCGCCGGACGCGACTCGCCATGCTCGCGCGCATCCGCTCGTTCGTGACCGTCTGGACGGGGCGGGAGCGTTTCGAGAGCGGGCTCGACGAGGAGTTGCGCTTCCACCTGGCGTCCAGCACCGACGACCTGGTACGCACCGGCCTGCCGCCCGCCGAGGCGGCCCGCCTCGCCCGCGTGCGCTTCGGCAGCGTCGACCGCGCGAAGGACGGCAGCCGGCGCGCACGGGGCCTGGAGCTCGCGGACGAGCTCGAGCAGCACCTCCGGTTCGCGGTCCGCCTGCTGGTGAAGGACCGCTGGCACACCCTGGGGGCGGCGCTCGTCCTGGCGCTGGCCATCGGGGTGACGACCGCCATGTTCACGGTCGTGAACGCGGTCCTGCTGCGCGGCCTGCCCGTCGACGACGAGCGCATCGTCTTCCTGGGCACCCGCGACGCGCACGGGCGCGACGCCGGCGTCTCGCTGCCGGACTTCGCGGACTGGCGCGACGGCGCGCGGACCCTCCGCGGGATGGCGGCGTACGCCAGCACCGGCGTGAACGTCAGCGACGACGTGCAGCCGCCGGCCCTCGTGCCCGCAACCCTCGCCTCCGCGAGCCTGTTTCGGATTCTGGGCACGCCGCCCGCCCTCGGCCGGGGGTTCTCGCACGCCGAGGAACGTCCGGGAGCGGCGGGGACGGTGGTTCTGGGCCACGCACTCTGGCAGAGCCGATACGGCGGCGACCCGAACCTCGTCGGCCGGACGATCCGGATCGACTCGCGCCCCGCCGTCGTGATCGGCGTCATGCCCGAGGGCTTCCGGTTCCCCATGATCGCCGACCTCTGGCTGCCCCTCGGATTCCGGGGCGGACCCGAGCCCGCCCGGGACGTGCGCAGGCATCGGGCCGTCGGCCGCCTGGCGAACGGAGTCACGATGGACCAGGCTCGGGCGGAGCTGGAATCCATCGCCGCGCGGGCGGCACGCGAGCACCTGGAAGCGAACGCGGGCGTCGAGCCGGTCGTCCAGCGCTATTCGCGGCGTGCCGTTGCCCCGCTGCGCGGCTTCCTGGCGGTCCTGATGGCAGCCGTCGGCCTGGTCCTGCTGGTCGCCTGCGCGAACGTGGGCGGACTCCTGCTGTACCGGTCGGCACATCGGACCGCCGAGATCGCCCAGCGGACCGCCCTGGGCGCGCCCCGGGCCCGCATCCTGCGACAGGTGCTGGTCGAGAGCTCGCTGCTGGCGGCGGCCGGGTGCGTGCTCGGCGGCGTGGTCGCATACGGCGCCGTCGGCTCGATCGCGGAGCAGGTGGCGCGGTGTCAACTGCGGTGCATGCCGTACTGGATCGAGTGGACGCCGGACCTGCGGGTGCTGGCGTTCGGGTGCGTCACGGGGCTGGTCGCGGGGCTGCTGTCCGGGCTTGCGCCGGCGCTGCACGCCTGTAGCCAACCCCCGGCCGAGGCGCTTCGGCAGGCGGGCCGCACCGGCGGCGGCACCGGGGCCGCGCGACGCTCGATGAGCGGCCTGCTGGTGGCCCAGATCGCGCTGACGCTGCTGCTCCTGATCGGCACGGGAGCCGCGGTGCGCAGCTTCGCCGATCTGTACCAGGCCGCCGGCGTCGTCGATGGGGAGGGCCTGCTGACCTTCGGGCTCCGCTTCGGCGACGGAGACGCGACCGGGGACCGCAGGACGTTCCTGCACGCGGTGGAGGGCAGGCTCGCGGCGATGCCGGAGCTGTCCGCCGCGACCCTGTCGAGCGTGCCCCCGCTGGGGGGCGGCGGCGTGCGTTCGGTCGAGATCCACGGGCGGCGCCCCAGCGATCCGCCGCCGGCGGTGACGTACCTGACCATCGGCGACGACTACTTCGAGACGCTCGGATTGCGGCTGCTCGCAGGCCGGCCCTTCGGCCCGCTCGACGGAACGTCGGGACGGGAGGTGGCGATCGTGAACCGGGCGTTCGTCGACACGCACTTCCCGGACCGGGACCCGCTGGGCGAACGGCTTCGCCTGCACGGCGTCCCCGGGGCGACGCACCCGCGGCCGTGGACTCGGATCGCCGGGGTGTCGCCCACGCTGATGCAACGGTCCAACCCGAACTCCGTGGCCCCCGAACCGGTGGTCTACGTGCCCATGCGCGGAGACCCTGGCTACGCCACGACCGTGATAGTGCGGCCCCGGTCCCCCGACGCGCCGGTGCTGGACCGGATCCGCGAAGAGCTGGCGAGGGTGGACAGGGACCTGGCGCTCTTCGATCCGATGCCGCTGACGGCGTGGATGGCTTCGTCGCGCCGGTGGGAACGCGCCCTCATGACGATGCTCGTTGCGTTCGCCGGGCTGGCGCTCGTGCTGGCTTCGATCGGGGTGTACAGCGCGACGGCCTATGCGGCGGCCCGGCGCACCCGGGAGATCGGTCTCCGGATCGCGCTCGGCGCACCCCGGACCCGGGTCGTGCGGCACTTCGTGCGCCGGTCGATGACGCCGGTCGCGGTCGGCCTCGCCCTGGGCCTGGCCGCGGCGGCAATCGTGGGCCGCCTCCCCGCCACCGGGCTGCTCCGGTCGAGCGCCACGGACGAGCTCACGTTCCTGGCCTGCTCGGCGCTCATGGCCGCGATCGCGCTCGCCGCGTGCTTCGTCTCGGCGAGGCAGGCCACCCGCATCGATCCCGTCTCCGTCCTGCGCGACACGTGACGCGAGCCTTGCGGCCGCCCGGGCCTCTTTCGGCGGCGGCCGCGCGGGCCGCGTCACGCATGCGCTATGATGTTCGAGGCACGCCTCGCGGCCTCCCCCTGCCCCGATCACCGTGAGTCTCTTCGCTCCGCTGCGCGAACGGAACTTCCGCCTGCTGTGGCTCGGCGAGACGATCTCGCTGGCCGGCGACCACTTCTACTTCGTGGCTCTTCCCTTCCTCATCCTCGAGCTGACCGGGTCGGACCTCGCGGTGGGGACGGTGCTGA
>JAPOYG010000138.1 GCA_026706755.1 Acidobacteriota bacterium | reverse complement strand
CGAGCCGCGACGACTACGTGATGCCCGGCACCTGGACGCCCGAGACCCGGCGCGGATTCCCGAGCCTGACGGAGCGTTGAAATCTGTGCGTTGGGCACACAGGTTTCAATGTAGACGGATCTCGAGCGGCGACATCACCTGCGCCGCTTGACGTTGCTCCTGAGGAACCACTGTCGTCGCGCTGCCCGGCGCCCGGCAGGTGGCCAGTCCACCCTCGCGGCCGTGCGAGGCGGTCCGGTGACCCGGCTCAGACCTCGAGGACCGAGTTGCCGGCCGGGTTGATGGTGAGTATCGTCGATCGAGTTGCTGGATTGCATGAAAATCAGCGAGACTGTTGACGATCATGTACCAGCGTGCCCTGGACCTGCGCACCCTGGTCAAGGAGCGCTCGGTCTTTCTCTTCGGGCCGCGCCAGACCGGCAAGAGCACGCTCGTCCGGCGGACCTTCCCGGACGCGGCCGTCTACGACCTGCTGGAGGCCGACACCTTCCGGCAACTGAGCACCCACCCGGAGCACCTGCGCCAGACGCTCGAACCCCGTCGACGCATCGTGGTGGTCGACGAGGTGCAGAAGTGTCCGCCTCTGCTCGACGAGGTGCATCTGCTCATCGAGCGGAACCGCGCGCTGCGCTTCGTTCTGACCGGAAGCAGTGCGCGCAAGCTCAAGCGGGGCGGCGCCAACCTTCTCGCCGGCCGTGCCCGCGTCGCCCGGCTGCACCCGCTCGTGTCGGCGGAAGCCGGTGCGGAGCGGCTGCTCGATCGAATCAATCACGGTGGGCTGCCGGCCTTCCTTGACGCGCGCCAGCCGCGGGACGACCTGCGGGCGTACGTCGGGACCTACCTCCGGGAGGAGGTGCAGGCGGAAGGGCTGACCCGCTCGATCGGCAGCTTCGGCCGCTTTCTCGACGTGGCGGGACTGACCAACGGCGAGCAGGTCAACTTCGCCAAGGTGGCCTCGGACACGGGACTGGCCCCGAGCACCGTGCGCGAGCACTACCGGATCCTCGAGGACACCCTCGTCGGCGATCAGTTGCCGGCGTTCCGCGGGACCCGCACCCGCAAGCCGGTGGCGACGGCCAAGTTCTACTTCTTCGACGTCGGCGTCGCCAACACCCTGCGCCGCACCGGCGTCATCGAGCCGGGATCGGACGCCTACGGTCGCGCCCTGGAGCATCTCGTGTTTCTGGAGGTGCGGAGCTGGCTCGACTATCGTGGCCGCGACGACCCCCTGACCTATTGGCGCAGCCGGTCGCAGCTCGAGGTCGACCTCCTCGTCGGCGATGCGGTCGCCATCGAGGTCAAGGCCAAGTCCCGGGTCTCGGCTCGCGACTACAACGGCCTGCGCGCCCTTGCCGAGGAGGTCCCGCTCGAGCGCAAGCTGGTGGTCTGCCACGAGCCGCGCCGCCGGCGCGACGATCAGGGGGTCGAGATCGTGCCGGTGCAGCGCTTCCTGCAGGAGCTGTGGGACGGCGCGATTTTCCGGTGACAGAGCTGGTGACGTGATGGTTCCCGCGGGAGATACCATTACGCCATGACGATTGCCATCGACCGAACCGGGCGCATCGTCGCGCCGAAGAGGCTGCGCGAGCGCTTCAACCTGGTCCCGGGAACAGAGCTGGAGATCGAGGCGAGCGGGGAGTATCTGCGCCTCCGCAGGGTCGGTACCGAGCCCGCGTTGACGCGAAAGAAGGGGATTCTGGTGCATCACGGCGACTGCCGCGCCAACCTGGACGTCGCCGTGTTCATCCGAGCCGAGAGGGAGTCGCGGAGCCGCCGCAGCTCCGGCCGTGGAGTATCCGATGTGTGATCGTTCAGGAGCGAACCGAACCGTCGTCGCAGCCGTGGTGCTCGTCGGCTGCCTGGCCGCGGCCGCGCCCGGCGCCGAGGACTGGCCGCAGTGGCGCGGCGTCAACCGGGATGCCGTGTGGAACGAGACCGGCCTCGTCGAGCGCTTCGCCGACGGGGGCCTGATCGCGAAGTGGCGGACCCCCGTTCGCGGCGGCTTCGCGGGGCCGGCCGTGGCCGGCGGGCGCGTCTTCGTCCTCGACTACCGGGAGACGCCCGGCAGCCGCACCATGGACGGCCACGAGCGGCTTCTCGCCCTCGACGAGGAGACGGGCGCCGTGCTGTGGACGGCGGAGTGGCCCGCGGCGTACCGCAACCTGCAGTACAAGTTCGCCACGGGCCCGCGTGCGACGCCGCTCGTCGACGGCGACCGGGTCTACATCCTCGGAGCGGCCGGGATGCTGTCGAGCTTCGACACGGCGACGGGCGATCTCGTCTGGCGCGTCGACACGGCGGACGCGTACGACGTGACGGTGCCGGTCTTCGGCGTCTCGCAGTCGCCGCTCGTCGAGGGCGACCACCTCATCGTGCTGCTCGGCGGCGAGCCGGACGCCAAGGTCGTCGCCTTCGACAAGGCCACCGGGGCCGAGGCGTGGCGGGCGCTGGAATCGGATTCCGAGCCGGGCTACTCGTCGCCGATCGTCATCACCTCGGGCGGCGTACGCCAGCTCATCGTCTGGCACGCCTCCGCCGTCACGTCGCTCGATCCGGAGACGGGGGAGGTCTACTGGGAGCAGCCGTTCGCGGTCGGCGGCGGCCTCTCGATCGCCACGCCGGTCCGGAGCGGCCGCTATCTCGCGGTCAGCCAGTTCTTCAACGGCACGATGATGTTCGCGCTGAACCCGGACCGTCCGGCCGCGCGACTGCTGTGGCAGGGTAGGGCCAACACGGAGTTTCCGGACGCGACCGACACCCTGCACTCCATCATCTCGACCCCGATCGTGGTCGGCGACCACCTCTACGGCGTCGGGAGCTACGGCGAGCTGCGCGGAATCGACGCCACGAGCGGCGAGCGGCTGTGGCAGAGCGACCGCATGAACGCCCAGGACCGCTGGGCGACGGCCTACTTCGTCCGCCACGGCGACCGCCACTTCGTGGTCAACGACTCGGGCGACCTGATCATCGCGCGCTTCACCCCCGAGGGGTACGTGGAGATCGACCGGACGCTGCTGCTGGCCCCCACGACGCGCACGCAGGGCGGCGCCTCCGGCCGCTGGAACGACCGCGCCGTGCTCTGGTCGCACCCGGCCTTCGCGAACCGGCATGTCGTCGCCCGCAACGACGCCGAGGTCGTCCGGCTGTCGCTCGCGGCGGACGACTACGAGCGGGCGCGGTGACGCGCCTGACGCGGCGCGCGACAATGCAGCGGCACGCCGCCGCCGGGGACGACCGGAGCGGTTCACCTGCCCCTGACGACGAGCGTGGCGTGGGGCTGGATCGCTTGATACCGGGGAACGATCGGCGCGGCATTCACCTGTCGAAGGCATCCGCGGAGCAACCGATGCACCACCATGGAGCGCGGGGACGGTCAACTGTCGGCATCGTGTGCGCCGTCGTCTGCCTGGCGACGACCGGCCCCCTCGCGGAGGACTGGCCACAGTGGCGCGGCGTCGACCGGGATGCGGTGTGGCGCGATACCGGCATCGTGGACCGCTTCGCGGACGACGGCCTGGTCGTCAAGTGGCGGACCCCGGTTCGCGGCGGGTTCGCGGGACCCGCCGTGGCCGATGGACGGGTCTTCGTCCTTGACTACCAGGAGACGCCGGGCAGCCGCACCATGGACGGCCACGAGCGGCTGCTGGCCCTCGACGAGGAATCCGGCGCCGTGCTGTGGACCGCGGAGTGGCCCGCCGCCTACCGCAACATCCAGTACAAGTTCGCCATCGGTCCCCGTGCGACCCCCGCCGTCGACGGCGACCGGGTCTACATCCTCGGGGCATCCGGAATGCTCTCGTGCTTCGACACCGCGACGGGGGACCTCGTCTGGCGGGTGGACACGGCCGAGCAGTACGGCGTGACGGTGCCGGTCTTCGGCGTCTCGCAGTCTCCGCTGGTCGAGGGCGACCACCTGATCGCGCTCCTCGGCGGCGAGCCGGACGCGATGGTGGTGGCGTTCGACAAGGCGACCGGCACCGAGGCTTGGCGCGCCATCGAGACGAACTCGGAAGCCGGGTACTCGTCGCCGATCGTGATCGACGCCGGGGGCGTCCGGCAGTTGATCGTCTGGTATCCGGCGGGCGTGACCTCGCTCGATCCGGCCACCGGCGACCTCTGGTGGCAGCACGATTTCCCGGTTCCGAGCGGGTACACGATCGGGACGCCGGTCCGCCAGGGGCCCTACCTGCTCGTCACGCACGGGGAGAACGGCGGCCTCATGCTGGCCCTGAACCCCGACCGCCCGGCGGCGCGCCTGCTCTGGGAGGGTGCCAACCCCAACCGGACCGACCGGCCCCCGCAGCGGACGCTGCTCTCGACTCCCGTGGTCGCGGGTGACGCGATCTACGGGCTCAGCAGCTACGGCGAGTTCCGCGGCGTCGACGCGCGTAGCGGCTCTCGGCTGTGGTCGACCGAGCGGTTGGTGCCCGAGGAGCGCTGGGCCAACTCGTACCTGGTCCGGAACGGCGACCGCTGGTTCGTCGTCGTCGAGACGGGCGAGCTCGTCATCGCCCGCTTCACGCCGTCCGGGTACGAGGAGGTGGACCGGACGCTCCTGCTGACCCCGACCACCCGGACGCAGGGCGGCGCCTCCGGCCGCTGGGACGACCGTGGCGTGCTGTGGGCGCATCCCGCGTTCGCGAACCGCCACGTCGTGGCCCGCAACGACGCCGAGGTCGTGCGGGTGTCCCTGGCGGCCGAGGACTACGATTAGCTCCGCCCGGATGCTTGGGAGAACCGCCGTTGCCGCTTCACGACTTGGCGAGAATCGACGGATGCGGCGACTGGCCCACCCGAACCGCCAAGGAATCGCGAAGAAGGCGGGCATCGGGGAGGACTGCGGCACGGAGATCGACGAGGGGCGTCTGCTGGCAGAGCATGTGACTGCCCCCGACGAAAATGTCCGAAAGTGGCGCGAATAGTCTTTCGCTTCGGTGGAGCTCCGGTACTCGCTGCAGTGATGTCAGGCGCCGCAATCGTCGCGCAGGAGGGCGAAGGCGCGCGCGAGTGGCGGCAGTGGGGCGGGCCGACGCGCGACTTCCTCGTCCACGAAGCGCCGCGACTTGCCGATAGGTGGCCGGCGGAGGGCCCGCCCGTCCTCTGGAGCCGGCCGCTCGGCGCCGGCCACTCCGCGATCGTCGCGGGCGACGGGCGGCTCTTCACGATGTACCGCGTCGCCTACGGGGAGGGCGGCGGGGGGCCGTGGAGCCGGAACGAGGCGGTCATCGCGCTCGACGCCGCGACGGGCGCGACGCTCTGGGAGCACGCCTACGCGTCGGACGTGCAGGACTTCGGCCAGCGGGCCGGTCCGCACGCGACGCCGCTGCTGGTGGGCGACCGGCTCTTCACTATCGGGACCAACAAGGAGCTCCACGTCTTCGACGCCGCGACCGGCGACGTCCTCTGGTCACGGAACTTCGTCACCGATTTCGGCGCCCCGCCGCTGCTGATCCGCTCGATGATCAAGGCGGGGTACGGCGCGAGCCCGCTGCCGTACCGCGACACCATCGTCGTCCAGGTCGGCGGCCCCGGGCAGGCGGTCATGGCCCTCGACCAGGCGGACGGCAGCGTCGTCTGGCGCAGCGGGAGCTTCCTGGTGTCCGAGGCGCCGCCGGGACTGATCACCTTCGACGGCGAGCAGCACCTGGTCGTCCTCGCCGGGCAGGCGGTGCACGGGCTCGACCCGGACACCGGCGAGATCCTCTGGGCGCACGCGCACGATGCGGGCAACGACTTCAACTTCCAGATCCCGCTGTGGAGCGACCACGACGACATCCTGTTCCTGTCGTCCGGCTACATCGGAGGCAGCCGCGCGATCCGGCTGGTCCGGGACGGGAGCGTCACCCGCACGGAGGAGCTGTGGTACGACCCGCAGCTCCGCTTCACCTTCCTGAACCCGATCCGGCTCGGCGACTACGTCTACGGCACGAGCGGACAGGGCGCCGCCGCCATCCTGACCGCGACGCACGTGGCGACGGGCGAGACCGCGTGGCGCGAGCGCGGCTTCGGCCGGGCCAGCCTCCTGCACGCCGACGACAAGGCGCTGATCCTGGAGGAGGACGGCGCCCTGACGCTGGCCGTCCTGACGCCGGAGAGCATGACGCGGCTTGCTGCGGCGCCCCTCTTCGACACCCGCTCGTGGACTGCCCCGACGCTCGTCGGCACGACGCTCGTCGCCCGGGACCGGGAGCGGATCGTCGCCCTGGACCTCGGGGAGTGAGCGGGTGCTCCATCCCCCCGGAGCGGCCTTCACGGCAGGTCGAGCGTGGCCCCTGCCCGGCGGGCGGTAGTGAGCGCGCGGTGCGACCCGGATGCCGCGCGCCGGCAGATCAGCGCTGCCGGTCCGTGAAGTCGCGGCAGGGCATGGCCCAGGTGCCGCAGGCGCCGACGGGCACGTCTTTGCGGTAAACGAGGGTGTTCTCGGTCACGCCCTCCGGGGTGGCGGTCGTCACCTCGATGGTCAGCCGGCTGCCGTCGGCGCTCAGACGCATCACCTCGTGCATCCGCATGTCGCCCTGCGTGCCCTCGGCGACGAGGCTCGCGCCGTCCCAGCGTGCCGCGGCCCGCATCGTCGTGTCGCGGCCGACCGGGATCGTCCCCTCCCGCCCCGGCGTGTAGGACCACGCCTTCAGTCCGTTGGTTTCCGGGCCGACGATCACGTTGTCGTTGGCGGCGTGGGTGATGAACAGGCGGTCGATGTCGGCCCCTCCGCGTCCGCCGCTGAACGCAGGGGGCGTCAGCGTGGTCGCGTCGCGGTCCAGGGTCCACCAGCCGGAGAAGTTCGGCCGCCGGACCTCCTGCACTGCCGGCGCTTCGAGCGCGGCGCGGCCGACCTCCCGGCCCGTCGGCGGGAACTCGTCGAGGATGCGGGTGTAGGGGCCGACCTCCTGCCGTCCGGCGCCGCGCTGCGCGGGCCGTTCGTCGGTGGCCGCATCCGCGGGCGCCGCGACGCAGAGGAGCACGGTGGCCAGCCGCCGCACTGCCGGCGACCGGAGGCTGGATCGCGAAACGCGGCGCCCCCGGCGGAACGGGCCGCCGCGGGACGCGCCCTTGCCGCGCCGGTGTGTCGTCGGCAGGCGGAGTGCGGTCGTCGAGGGCATCGCGGCGTCCTGAACCCGGCGTCAGCGCCGCGACTCCGCGAGTCGGTCGAGATGCGCGAGGAACGGTTCGCCCTCGTGCGTCAGGTAGTCGTCGACGGTCTCGGTCGTCAGGTCGTCGAAGTAGCGGTCAAGGACCGTCGACCGCTCGTGCTCGAGCGGTGTCGGGCAGTAGCACACCTCGCTCCATTCGATGGTGCCGTCCGCGGTGACGACGGCGCGCCGCATCGAGTCGACGATCTCCTCCCCGTCAGGCTGCTGCTTCGGGATCGTGTCGCGCAGCGCCTGCCGGAAGGCGCCTGCCGTGTGTTCGCGGAACCGTGCCCGCACCCGGTAATGCATGAGGCTTCCCCCCTCGGTTCGTCCGCCTGCCGCCTCCCGGCCGGCGGATCACGCAGCCCCTCGGTCGCACCCCAAGCATGACACAGCCGCCCGGCGCGGCTCCGTGGCCGGGGACGCGTCGCCGGGTGGGCGCCGTCAGCGGACGTTCCCGCCGAAGTAGGGCGCGACCTGCGGTTTCGTGGCGCGGAGGATGTCGACGATGTCCTGCCGGTCGCGGCGCGCGAGGCGGTCGTAGCGCGGGTCGCGGTCGGATCCCGAGAGCACCTGCCACAGCCGACGGTAGATCGCGGCGCGGGCATCCGATGGGAGCGCGTCGAACGCGGCGCTGTAGATGAGGTAGCTGCACGGGTAGCGGAACAGGCGGCGATCGAGGGCAATCTCGCGGAGCGTCCGTCCCCGCCCGTCGAACGGGCCCCGCGCCTCGAACACCTCGGCGAAGCCGCTCGTTCCCACCATGCGATCGGTCAGGGGCGCCTCGTCGATGAACAGCATGTAGTCGACGAGATCGCGCACAGCACCGCGCAGGGCGGGGTCGCCGGACGGTCCTCCCGGCGCGGCGAACAGTCCCCGCGTGGTACGCTGCTCGTGGGCCGCGACCCGGAACTCCCAGCCCGTGCGGACCAGGAGGTTCGTCATGTGCGTCTGGTGCTCCAGCACCATCAGCGCCGCGATGTCGCTGAAGGGCGTCGGGTAGCCGGAGGTGTCGAAGCGCCCGGCGACGCTTTCGAGGTTGAGGTTGGCGTCATCGTGCAGGAGCATCGGCCGGTCCGGGTCGGTGGCCACGGTGTTGCCCACGTGCCGGCCCAGCCCGGTGCTCCCCGTGACGTACCATCCGCCCCACCGCGACTCGATCGGGGTCCGCTGGTCGACCGGGATCGAGGAGTAGGGGGCGCCGTCCGGATCGACGACCGCGCTCCCGACGGCCAGCCCCGGGACGCCGAGCGTCGCGGCAGAGACATGGCATTCGAGGCACGACCGGGGCCGCTCGAAGCCGCGGGCCGGCTCGCGCTGCACGAGCGCATAGAACATCACGCCCTGCCGCGGATCGAGCGCCGCGAGCTCGACCGCCGGCGAGCCCCGGATCCACGCCACCGCGACGTCGTCGGTGAAGTAGATCGCGCGCGGATTGCCGGGGCTGATGGCGCCTGCCTGCAGGCTCGTCTTCGAGAAGACGAGCGTCTGCGACTCGACCGGCACCTCGAGGGCGTCGAGGACGGCGGGCAGGAATCCCTGCCGTCGATCGAAGGGGAGCCTGTGGCCCTGGCGGAGCCGCGCGTGGAGCTCGGCGACCCGGTCCCTTCTCGGCCCGGTCGCGTACTCGATGGCCGGATGCCGGTACGACGCGGAGAATCGGTCCGTCGGGGGCGTCGCACCGCCTCCGGCGGCGGCGACGGCGGCCAGGGCTGCACCGACGCCCGAGGCGGCGATGACGCCGCAGGCGAGGGTCGCGGAGCGCGCGGTCACCGCTGTTCCCCGCATCGTGTCATCGCGCCTTGACGGGCCCTCGGAGTCTGCGTTGACACGACACTCCTGCCTCGCGCGACCTGTGGCGCGGACTTCCAACTAAGGGAAGAAGACGAGCTTGATGAGGAGCGCCAGAATGAGCGGCCCGAAGGTGAAGACCGCGAACCTGAGCACGGCGATCTCCGCCTTCAGCTCGAGCACGTCCTGCCTCGTGGCGACCTGCCCGCCGGGCGGGATGGCCGCGGCTGCCGCCCTGGCCTTCTCCTCCGACGCTCCGGCCTCGAGCAGGGCGTCGTAGACTTCGCTGACGATGACGCTCACGGGTTCACTGTAGCCGGCCGGGGCCGGGCTGGCCAATTGCTCCACGGCCGCACGAGTGCTCGGGCGGGAACCGAGCGCCGCCCGGAACCGTCCCACTCCGTTGACGCGCGGGCCACTGCTGCTCCGACCCGCGGTCGCCCCGACCGGTCGCCCGGTGGCGGCACGGACCGGGACGACACCAAACGATCATGCAACCTTCTTGCCAAGCACTGGGAGTCTGCGCCGTAGACGGCGCGATGCAGGATACGCGCGGCGGTGGAGACCCCCGACGCGCCCGTCCTGGGGCGCTCGCCCTCGCCGTCCTTGTCGTGGCCGGTGTCGTCTCTCCGTTCGGCGGTGCTGTCACCGCCGCAGCCCAGGCGCCGACCGTCTCCCCCGTGGCGCGCGCCCACGGCCCGGATCGACCGCGCATCGACCAGTCGACGACCGCCGCCGTCGGAGGCGGCTACCGCGCGCTCAGCGGACGGCCGCGGGTGCGCGCCGTCCGCACGGACACGCCGCCCAACGTCGACGGCCGCCTCGACGACGAGGTGTGGCGCACGGCGGCCATGCTCACCGAGTTCGTGCAGCAGTCGCCGCTCGACGGCGATCCGGCCACGGAGCAGACGGAGGTGTACATCGCCTACGACCGCGACCACATCTACTTCGGCTTCTACCTGCACTACTCCGACCCCGGCATCATGCGGGCCAACCGGGTCGACCGCGACACGGCGTGGCAGGACGACCTGATCACGGTCTACCTCGACACGTTCATGGACCAGCAGCGCTGCTACGACTTCGACCTGAACGCCTACAACGTGCAGGGCGACGGCGTGATCAACACCGGCCTGCAGCAGGGCGGCCCGATCCCGATCGCCGACCGGTCGTGGGACGCCCTGTTCTACAGCGGGGCCGCGATCGTCGAGGACGGCTACACGGCGGAGATGGCCATCCCGTTCAAGAGCTTCCGCTACCCGCAGCAGCCGCCGGGGGTCGAGCACCGCTGGGGCTTCCAGATCGTCCGCGAGATCAAGGGCAAGAACCAGGAGAACGTCGTCTGGGCGCCCATGTCGCGCGACGTCCGCGGCTTCATGGAGCAGATGGGCGTGCTCGAGGGGATGACGGATCTGTCGACGAGCCGCAACCTGGAGTTCCTGCCGTCGTTCACCGCCATCCGCTTCGAGTCGATCGACGACTCCACGGGGCGGCTCGTCAGCCCCGGCACGGACCCGGAGACCGGCCTGAACGTCAAGTACGGCATCACGTCGAACCTGACCGCCGACTTCACGTTCAATCCGGACTTCTCGCAGATCGAGTCCGACCTGCCGCAGATCGAGGTCAACCAGCGGTTCCCGCTGTTCTATCCCGAGCTCCGGCCCTTCTTCCTCGAGGGGGCGGAGATCTTCGACATTCCGTCCCCGGTCAACCTCGTGCACACGCGCACGCTGGTCGACCCGAACCTCGGGGCGAAGCTGACCGGGAAGGTCGGCAACACGACGATCGGCCTGATGCTCGCCGACGACGAGGCGCCGGGCCGGCGGGTCGAGGCCGGGGAGCGGGGCTTCGACGAGGGCGCCCGCGTCGTCATCGGGCGGGCGCGCTACGACCTCTACGCCGAGTCGCACATCGGCGCGGTGGTCACCGACCGCACCTTCCTCGACGGCTACAGCCGCGTGGGCGGCATCGACGGGCAGTTCCGGCTCGGCCGGGCGAGCCGCCTCAACGTCATCGCCGTCCAGTCGCAGCATCGCGACGCGCAGGGCCGGGAGCGGGACGGGCCGATGTGGGGCGCGCTGTTCCAGCACCAGAGCCGCAACCTCGTGCTCTCGACGTTCGCGGCCCGCGTCGACCCCGACTTCCGCACCGACGTCGGCTTCGTCCAGCGCGTCGATCAGCAGTTCGCGGGCACGAACCTCGGGTACCGGTGGTGGCCGGAGAGCTGGCTCATCAGCTGGGGCCCCACCGCGGAGTACCAGCTCAGCTTCACGCACGAGGGCATCCGCGAGGACGAGGTGGCCGACCTGGGCCTCCAGTTCGATTTCGCCCGGAACGTCAGGCTCTCGATGGACGCCACGCAGGCCCTCGAGCGGTTCGGGGGCGTCGACTTCCACCGGCGCAACTACGAGATCAGCGCCAACATGAGCACCAGCCGGCTCTTCTCCGTCGGCGGCGAGGTCGCCTGGGGCGACGCCATCTTCTACGACCGGTCGAACCCCTTCCTGGGCCGGGGCGTCAACCTGCAGCTCTCCGCGACCATCCGGCCCGTTCCGCGGTTCACTACGGACATCAACGTCGCCACGAGCCGTTTCCACGACGTCCGGTTCGGGGACGTGCAGTTGTTCGATGCCCGCATCGTGCGCGCGCTCAGCACGCTCACCGTCACCGACCGCCTGCTCCTCCGGAACATCACGGAGTACAATTCCTTCGACGGGACGCTCGGGACGAACCTGCTCGTCACGTACCGCATCAACGCGCTGACGGTGTTCTACGCCGGCTACGACGACCACTACCGCCAGGGGAACCTGATCGACCTCGCGGGAGACCGCTACTTTCCGACGAGCGCCCTGCAGCCTACGAACCGCGCGTTCTTCACGAAGCTGCGCGTCCTGTTCCGCTACTGAGCCCGGCGGAGCCGGGAGGAGCGATTGGCGGGTCAGGGAGTCGGCGCCTCGTGCATGCGATACCGGGCCTCGCGCTCGCGGGAAGGAGCGCCATGAGAGACGACGTCGCCAAGCTCGACAAGCCGGCCGGCGAGTGGCGGGAGCTCCTCTCGAAGGAGTCTTTCGCCGTCCTGTTCCGGGAGGCGACGGAGCCGCCGGGCACCAGCGAGCTCAACCACGAGAAGCGGCAGGGGACGTTCATCTGCGCCGCCTGCCACCTGCCGCTCTTCGAATCGTCGGCCAAGTACGAGAGCGGCACCGGCTGGCCCAGCTTCTTCGATGCCATTCCGGGCCGCCTCGGCACGAAGACCGATTTCAAGCTGATCCTGCCGCGCACCGAGTACCACTGTGCGCGCTGCGGCGGCCACCAGGGCCACGTCTTCAAGGACGGCCCGCCGCCCACCGGCCAGCGCTTCTGCAACAACGGCGTCGCGCTGCGGTTCGTGCCCGCCGGCGAGGAGCCGCCGCCGCTCCGCGGGTGATGGTCGCGGCCGGCGGTGGGGAGGGTGCGGGCACGCGCATCCCGGACACCGCCTCGCCCCACCGATCGCCGCGCGCGGCCGGCGGCGGGAAGAGTGCGGGTGCGCGCCCCGCGACCGGGCGGACGCGGCTCTCCGCCGGGCGCAGCATCGCGCTCGCCTTCTGGCTGGCGGTGGCCATCGGGCTCAGCGCCCTGTACGCGGCGCGGCCCGAGCTGATCGACCCCGCCAACCTCGTGAGCCTCCTGCGGCGCTCCGGGTCCTTCGTCCTGCTCGGCTACGCCGCGCTGAGCGTGGCGCGGCCCGTCACCCTGGTGCCGAGCACCGTCCTCGTCGTCGTCGGGACGCTCCTCTTCCCGGACCGCCCCGCGACGGTCTTCTGCGTCTCGCTCGCCGGCGTGGCGGTGTCGGCCGGCGTCATCTACTACTTCTTCGACTTCCTGGGGCTGGCCCGGGTGTTCGAGCGCAAGCACGCGGCGCGCATCCGATGGATGGAAGATCAGATGCGGCGCCGCGGCCTGGCGATCGTCGTCGCCTGGTCGGTCTTCCCGGCCGTCCCGACCGACGCCATCTGCTACGTGGCCGGCACGCTGCGGATGCCGATCGGCCGCTTCCTGCTGGGCGTGACGCTGGGCAAGATCCCGCTCGTCGCCTTCTACGTGGCGGGGGGAACCTGGGTGTTCGGGTCGTGAGCGTGGAGGCGGCGCCGCCCGCGTCGTCCGCTGCCGGAGACGCTGGCGGCGGCGAGCGGCGCGGGGCGTAGAATCGCGGCATGGGCGGCCACGAGTGCTACCACTGCAAGCAGTGGGTCGAGGACGGCGAGGCGCACGACTGCTGGACGACGACCGAGGCGGAGCTGACGGCCGACCTCTCGGAGGACCTGCGGGAAGCCTGGGAGCGGCTGCGCGACGCCGCGGTCGAGCTCGGCGACCAGCGGATCTACGCGTCACACAAGTCGATCATGTTCGCGCGGACGTCGTGCTACTTCTTCGTGCGCCCGAAGCGGACCTTCCTCGAGCTGTGCGTCTTCCTCGGCCGCGCCGTCGAGGCTCCGCAGGTGCGCCGCGTCGACCGGGTGTCGCGGTCCAAGCTGCGGCACACCATTCCCGTCCGGCACCGCGACGAGGTGGAGCCGCCGATCACCGACTGGCTCGCGGAAGCATACGAGTTGTCCGGCGCGCCGGCTGGTTCCTCCGCGTTGGCGGCATCCACACGCCGGCCCGGCCCGGGAGCGGCACCGTAGCCGGGGCATCGTCGCTCGCGGCTCCGCGCCGAACCGGCCACCCGTACCCCCAGGGTTCCGCGCCGACCCCGCGCGGAACCCCTCGGAACGCACCTGCGCGCTTTGCGCCGTGGCACCTGGCGGAGCGAGTGCCTGCGCGCAAGCGCCCAGGGCGGTTGGGGGGGTGGTGGCGCTACCGGACGTCGAGCCCGCCTTCCGCCGCGATCTCGCGGATGCGTCCCGCCTGGCCCGGGTTGGCGGCGATGATCTCGCGCACGCGCCGGCTGATCTGCGCCTGATCGGAGTCCGACATCGAGCCGGCCGCCGAGGCGGCGCTCTCGACCGCGGCGTAGCAGTCGGCCTCGTACGTGATCGAGCCGCACTCGGCGGTCAGGTTAGCGAGGACCGCGCCCGCCTCCGACGGCGTCCGTCCCGCCCCGCCTCCGCCGGTGCTCGCATAGCGCTCCGCCGCCTGCTGGAGCTCGGCCGCGACTCCGCGGCGAATGTTCGCAGCCTCCGTGCCTGCCTGGAAGCAGGTGAAGTCGGGCCGGTTGGCCCACCGCAGCGGAGCGCAGGCGTGGATGCCGGCGTCCTTGGCTGCCGTCGCCACCTCCGTGATCAGCGCCTCGTACTCCTCGTCGCCCTCGCCGAACCCGGAGAAGTTGCCCAGGTCGCCGCTCGCCGCGAACAGCCCCGTAACGCCGGGGATGCGGGCGATCTCCCGCGCGTTCTCGACGCCCTCGAGGGTCTCGATCATCAGGATCAGCACGACGTTGTCGTTCCAGGTCTGCCGGTAGCCTCCCGGCACGTTGTTCCAGATCTCGCTGGCCCCCTGCCCGCCGCCGGCGCTGCGACGCCCGAGCGGCGGGAAGTAGGTCCAGTTGACCGCTTCCTGCGCCTCCTCCACCGAGTCGACGGTAGGCACGACGATGACCGCCGCCCCCATGTCGGTCGCATGCTGGATCTCGCGCTCGTCAGCGTAGGCGACGCGGGCCCCCGGGGCGGCCGGCCCCGGGCAGGTGCGCCAGAACCGCGCCACCTGCTCCCACGAGATCGCCTCGTGCTGCATCTCCACCCAGATGAAGTCGTAGCCGGCCGCCGCCATCGCGCAGTAGGTGCGGGGATCGGTGGCCCGCACCGTGCCGCCGACCATCGGCCCGCCCTCGAGCAGCTTCCGCTTCGCCGGGTTCCAGATCTCCGGCGCCTGCCCGTCGGGGAGGCGGAAGCGATCGCCGTACTCGAAGTCCGCGGCCCGGAACGGAGTGTCCTCTGCCTGCTGGGCCGTCGCGGCCGGGGCGAGGGCACCCAGCAGGAAGCCGATCGTCACCGCAACGAACGTGAGTTGCTTCGTCTTCATGATGCTGTCCTTCTGATTTCGTCGGTCTGCTGCAGGTGGTGCGTCTCGTGGGCACTGCCGACGCGAGCGCCGGCCATCCGTCCGTGAGAGTGTAGTGCCTGATCCGCCCCTTGCGAAGACGGGCGGGGGGACGGGGGACGCCGCGCCTCGGCGTTGGACCGACCGCACTCAGGCCGCGGTCAGACGATGCGGGTCGTGCGCGACGAGCGGGGGCTGGAAACTCAGTGCTGGGCCGCGGGCACCCACGCCGTTGTGCGCCCGCCGATCGTGACGTGCTCGATCCGCTCCCCGCGGACCGTCTTCGCGTCGTCCCGCTTCCCCCAACGCCGGTGGAAGAGCCAGGTGCGCGGATAGCGCGAGCTGTCGGCGTTGGCGGCCACGGCCCGCCTGACCACGGACGCCAGCCGGGCGCGCAGGCGCCGCGCCTCTCCGTCGGTGAGCGAGGAGGCCGTCCGGCGGGGGTCGATGCCGGCCTGGTATAGCACCTCGTCCGCGATCCAGTTGCCCACCCCCGCGGCGAACGCCTGGTCGAGGAGAAGGGACTTCACGATGCTGCGGCGCGCCCGCAGCAACTCCGAGAAACGCGTCGGCGACGGCATCGCGAGCAACGGGTCGAAGCCGAGTCGGGAGACCGGGGGCTCGTGCTCGGGATCGTCACGCAGCCGGGCGCGTCCCAGCCGCCGCGCGTCGGTCATCGCCAACTCCCCGCCGTCGTCGAGGCGCAGCCGCAGCTTCAAGAAGCGCGGAGGCCAGACCGGCCGGTCCTCACGGGGGCCGGACTTGAGCTGGATCGGCGCCGCGCCCGGCGTCTTCAGGGCGCCGGACATCCCGAGGTGGAACAACGGATACGGGGGTGCGTCGAGCTCGAGCCAGAGTTGCTTGCCCCACCGCCGGGCCGCCTCCACGCGCCTGCCCTCGAGCGCCCGCCGCCAGCGGCGTTGCCCCACGGCGCCGAACACGATCCGGTCGTCCCGGCACCAGACCCGCTCGATGCGCCGCCCGACCGCGACCGACTCCGCCAGCCGGCGCGCTCGCTCGACCTCGGGCAACTCGGGCAAGACTGGAACTCCTGTGGGTGGGATGTTGGGGGCACACCCTGCGGAGCCTGCGCAGGCGCGGTCCGACTATTCCCGCCCGGCCGATCGACGACTCGACGCCTTCGAACCGCCCGGCTCCGGCGTGGTGTCGTCGTATGGGAGTCGGAGTTGCGGGGACGCCAGCTCGGATCGCTTCTGCCGCCGCTCCTCGGCTTCCTTCCGCCGTCCGTAGACGAAGATGGCCACGACGCTCGCGAGGGCCCCGACGATCGCGGTCAGCCCACCGGTCTCCTTGTCGAACGCGATCAGTCCGCCGCCGACGGCCAGCGCGGCCAGGACCAGGAGGAAGCCGAGTCGCTGCCCCGTACGCTCCGCCGCCAGCTTCCCCTCGACGACGCGGGACTCGAGCGCGTGCCGATGGGTGAGCTGCCGCTCGGTCATCGCCACGATTCGCTCCGCGCAGCCGGGGAAGGCCTCGTTGTACTTCGCGAGCAGTGCGGGAGGCGGCAGGGGCCCCGGGGACGACCGGGAGTTCGAAACCCGGTCCGAATCCGGCTCGGCGGCTTCCGACGAGCGCGTTGCCGGCGGTCCGGTCTCAGGGTCGGGCGGCTCTGGGGACAGCACCTGGGGTTGGCGGCTCGGCCGTCGTCGGCTCACGTTCCACCCTTGTCATGGCGTCGGCGAGTTCCTGGCCAACCATGTGCCAGTCGCTGTGGACCGCTCGGGCATCGGCCAGCGCGTCGCTGGCGCTCTCGTTGTAGGAGTCGAACACGCAGAACAGATCCAGGAGGCGGGCCATCCCGGACCAGGCGGAGGGCATGGCGAAGAGGTGATCGGTTCGCATGGGCCCACTCGGTCAGCCCGCTTCCTTGAGCGCCGCAACGAGATCGAGCACCGCCTGCTTGCCGTCGCCGAAGAGCATCAGCGTGTTGTCGGCGGCGAACAGGGGGTTCGGGATGCCGGCGAAGCCGGGCGAGAGGC
>JAPOYG010000706.1:4691-17018 GCA_026706755.1 Acidobacteriota bacterium | reverse complement strand
GGCGCGGACTCCTGAAGGATTGGGTTGGGCGCCGAGCGGAGCCGCAGGCGACGAACGGCGGGCTAGGAATCTGCGCGATCACGACTTGCCCAAGGGGACTGGACGGGCGCGCGCACGCGCACGGATGCGGCGGGGCGCGTCGCGATCCTCGCCGCTCTTCCTGGGGCTGGTAGCGGTCGGCGCGTTCGTCGTCGCCCTCGCCCGCTTCTCGTCGACCGCCGACGTCGAGCCGGTCGCTCCCACCGCGGTTCCGGCGGCCGGGGCGGCGCAGGCCGCCGCTCCGCCGGCCGCCGGTTCGGACCGAACCGACGCCCCGCCGGCCGCCTACCCGGAGGCGCCCGTGGCCGCAGCCGGCGAGGCGCCCTCAACGGCGCCGCCGGCCAGCGACGCGTGGCCCACGATCGCGCCGGAGCGGTCGTCCCCCCGCGTTCTCGAGCTCGGCGGCGTTCGCCCACCGCGCCGCATCCGCTCCGCGGCGGCGCTGATCTACAACCCGGCCACCGACGAGGTGCTCTGGGCATCGAACCTTCTCGATCCACGGCCGATCGCGAGCATCACGAAGGTCATGACGGCCCTGGTGCTGCTCGAGCACGGGCGCGACCTGACGCTGGACGTCGTCGTGTCCGGTCGCGACGTGCGCCGCGCGTCGACCACGCACGTCCGAAGGCGCGAGCGGGTGACGCTGGACGACCTGTTGCACCTGGCCCTCGTTGCCTCGGACAACGCGGCGGCCCGGGCCATCGCGCGGGCTTCGCCGGGGGGGACCCGCGGTTTCGTCGAGCGCATGAACCACATGGCGGCGGAGCTCGGCCTCGACAGCACCCGTTTCGTCGACCCGTCCGGTCTCGACGAGCGCAACGTGTCGTCGCCGTACGACGTGGCGCGCCTGGTCGCCACGGCGATGGAGAAGCCCGTTCTGGCGCGCGTCATGGGCAAGCCCTCGTACCGGTTCCGCACGAGCCGGCGCCCCGTGGCCGTGCGCAACACGAACCGGTTGGTGCGCGAGCGCGCCGACGTCACGGGCGGCAAGACCGGCTACATCCGCGAGGCCGGCTACTGCCTCGCCACCGTCGTCGAGTCGCGCGAGGGAATCCCGCTGGTCGTCGCCGTGCTCGGGGCCCGGTCGAACGCGGAACGGTTCGCGGAGGTCCGCCGCCTCACCGACTGGGTGCGGAACCAGGGGCGGCCGCTCGTTTCCGGGGCCGGACCTGGGAACGCAGGCGCGCCCTGAAGGGTACGGAGGTACTGGTCGTTCGCGCGCGGGACTCCGGCCCTTGCCTGGCCCGGCCAGGGCACCTCCGGCGCTCGCGGTCGGCGGCCGCCGATTGGGGGTACAGTGGAATCAGCGCGCCGGTCGGGGCCGGCGCGGCCGACGCGTTCGGTCATTGTTCGCGAACGGCGGGAGACTGGCGATGCGGGACGTGATCATCATCGGATCGGGGCCGGCGGGCCTGACTGCCGCGCTGTACGCGGCGCGGGCCAGCCTGCACCCGTTGCTCGTCGAGGGACTCGAGTCGGGCGGCCAGTTGATGCTGACCACCGCGGTGGAGAACTACCCGGGTTTCCGCGACGGCATCATGGGCCCGGAGCTGATGGCCGAGATGCGGGCCCAGGCCGAGCGTTTCGGCACGGAGACGCTGCGCGGTGACGTGACCGAGGTCGACCTCGCCCGCCGGCCCTTCCGCGTCAGGACCAGCGAGGGCGAGCTCCACGCGCGGGCCCTGATTCTCGCCACCGGCGCGTCGGCGCGGCTGCTCGGGCTGCCCTCCGAGCGCACCCTGATGGGGCACGGCGTATCGACCTGCGCCACGTGCGACGGGTATTTCTTCCGCGACAAGCCCATCGTCGTGGTAGGCGGCGGCGACTCGGCGATGGAGGAGGCGACCTTCCTCACGAAGTTCGCCTCCCGGGTGACGATCGTCCATCGCCGCGACGCCTTCCGCGCGTCCCGCATCATGCAGGACAAGGCGCGGGCAAACCCGAAGATCGATCTCGCGCTCGACAGCGTCGTGGACGAGATCCGGGACGTCGACAAGGGGGTCGTCACGAGCGTCGTGCTGCGGAACGTCAAGGACGACACGCGGCGCGAGCTGGCGGTCGACGGCGTGTTCGTCGCGATCGGACACACTCCCAACACGAAGCTGGTGGCGGGACAGGTCGACCTCGACGCCAACGGCTACATCGTCACGGGGCGGGGTTCCGAGACGAGCGTCCCGGGCGTCTTCGCGTGCGGCGACGTGCAGGATCACGTCTACCGGCAGGCGGTCACCGCGGCCGGCTCGGGATGCATGGCCGCCATCGACGCGGAGCGCTACCTGGAGAGCCTGCCGGCGGACGACCCCGTGGCGGTCGTCGAGGACGCCGGGCACGCCGCGGTGTAGTCCCCGACCGCTCGCTAGTCGATCCAGCCGCCGCCGAGGACCTCGTCCCCGTCGTAGAGCACGACCGCCTGACCCGGGGCGACGGCCGTCTGCGGTGCGTCGAACTCCAGCCGGGCGCGCGCGCCCTCCAGGGGCCAGACGCGCGCTGCCGCCTCGGGGTGGCGGTGCCGGATCTGCGCCGCGATCCGTTGCCCCGCCGCGGGCGGGGCCGAGATCCAGTTGACCCGCGACGCCGCGAGCGCGGTCCGCTCGAGGGTTTCGCGCGGACCCACCGTCACCGTCCCCGTCTCCGCCTCGAGGGCCGTGACGTAGAGCCGCACCGGGCCGCCGAGGCCGAGCCCCTTGCGCTGCCCGACCGTGAAGCGGTGCACTCCGCCGTGCCGCCCGAGGACCCGCCCCGCGGCGTCCTTCATCGGCCCGGGACGGGGAGGCTCGCCGGCTCGCCGCTCGACGAACGCGGCGTAGTCGCCGTCGGGAACGAAGCAGATCTCGTGGCTGTCCGGCTTGTCGGCCACCGCGAGCCCGCGGCTCCGCGCGTAGTCCCGTACCTCGTCCTTCGTCAGATCGCCGAGCGGGAAGTGTGCGCGAGCGAGCTGGGCCTGCGTCAGTGAGAACAGGAAGTACGACTGGTCCTTGGCGCGGTCGCGCGCGCGTCGCAGGACGTATCGCGCGCCGTTCCCCGCGCCGCCGCCGGCCCGCCGCTCGACGCGCGCGTAGTGGCCGGTGGCCACACCGTCGGCCTCGAGGCCGCTCGCCCGGTCCAGCAGCCGGCGGAACTTGAGATCCCCGTTGCAGTGCACGCACGGGATCGGGGTGCGGGCCCCGCGGTAGTCGGCGACGAACGGCGCGACCACGTGGCGTTCGAACTCGTGCTCGAAGTTCACGATGTAGTGCGGGATGCCCAGGCGGGCGGCCACGCGTCGCGCGTCCTGAAGGTCGTCGAGCGTGCAGCACGACCCGAACGCCGCCTCGCCCTCGCGCTGGTCGTAGAGCTGCATCGAGAGCCCCACGACGTCGTGGCCGTCCGCGGCGAGGAGCGCGGCGGCGACCGACGAGTCGACCCCGCCCGACATCGCGGCGACGATGCGCATCCCCCTAGGCCCGGACCCCGGCTCCGGCGAGCGCGCGCAGGCGGGCGACCACCCCCGGCAGAACCGCGAGGACGCGGTCGATCTCGGTGTCGGTGTTGCCGAGGCCGACGCTGAAGCGAATCGAGCTCTGGACGCGCCGCGGGGGGAAGCCCATCGCCCGCAGGACGTGCGACGGCTCGAGCGTCCCCGACGAGCAGGCGGAGCCTGTCGAGACCGCGATGCCCTCGAGATCGAGGGCGATGAGCAGAGCCTCGGCCTCGACGCCGTCGAAGCTGAGGCTCGTCGTGTTCGGCACGCGCGCGCCCGGCGTGCCGTTGACGACGGTGCCGGGCACGCCCTCGAGGATGCCCGCCTCGAGACGGTCGCGGAGCGCCCGGCAGTCCGCCGCCGTCGACTCGAGCCGTTCCCGGGCGACGCGCGCGGCGACCCCGAGGCCCACGATGGCCGGGACGTTCTCCGTTCCGCCGCGCCGGTTGCGCTCCTGCCGGCCCCCGGTCATGGTCGCCGCGACGCGCGTTCCGCGGCGCACCCAGAGGGCCCCCGCTCCCTTCGGCCCGTTGAACTTGTGGCCCGAGATCGACAGCAGGTCCACCCCGAGCGCGCGCGCGTCGAGCGGCACCTTGCCCGCCGACTGCACGGCGTCGACATGGACGCGGACCCCGCGGTCGTGCGCGACGCGGGCGAGCTCGGCAATCGGCTGCAGCGTGCCGATCTCGTTGTTGGCATGCATGACCGACACGAGGGCGGTCTCCGGCGTGATGGCCCCCTCGAGCGCCGCCGGATCGACGACGCCGCGGGAGTCGACCGGGAGCAGGCTCGTGCGCCATCCGCGGGCGGCGAGCGCCTTGCAGGTGTGCAGCACCGCTTCATGCTCGATCGCCGAGGCGATCAGGTGCCGCCGGCCGGTCGGGGCGGCCTCGGCGACGCCGCGGATCGCGAGGTTGTCGGCCTCCGTGCCGCCGCTCGTGAACACGATCTCGGCCGGCTCGCCGCCGACGAGCGCGGCAACGCTTCCGCGCGCGTCGTCGAGCGCGGCCTTGGCCGCCTGCCCGTAGGCGTGCACGCTCGAGGCGTTGCCGAACTGGCTGCGCAAGGCCTCGGCGACGGCCTCGGCGGCGGCCGGATGCACCGGCGTGGTAGCGTTGTGATCGAGGTAGACGGACACCGCCATCGATTCTAGCATTGGCGCTAACTGTCAGCAAACAAACGAACTAGACAGATCCGGAAGACGCGCAATATACTAGCGGGGCGCGGCAGGGGCCGCACTCCCGCGTACCCTGCCGGCCGCATTGGAGACCGCTGATGTGGAAACGGGACGAATCGCTTCGCTCCCTGGCGGAGAGCGAATCGGACGACGATGACATCATCACCCGTCGGACGCCGGTGAACCGGAAGGACGACGACGGGATGCGCGTCACGGAGCGCGTCAATATCGGGAAGTCGGTCGTCATCAAGGGCGAGCTGAACGGCAGCGAGGACCTGACCGTCGAGGGGCGGGTCGAGGGCAAGATCGAGCTCCGCCAGCACGTGCTGACGATCGGACCCAACGGCAAGATCAAGGCGCAGGTGTTCGCGAAGTCGGTCGTCGTGCTCGGCGAGGTGAACGGCAACGTCACCGCGAGCGACAAGGTGAGCATCAAGGAGAACGGCTCGGTCGACGGCGACATCACGGCGCCGCGCGTGGCCATCGCCGAGGGCGCCCACTTCCGTGGCAGCGTCGACATGCAGCGCGCCGAGGCCTCCCCGTCGTCGTCTTCTTCTCCGCCGCCGGCCGTGGCGGTCAAGAAGGGGCAGGGGGGAGGCGGCAGGTCTGCCGGGGCGGCCGCCCAGCAGGCGGCATCAGGAGCGAACCGCTAGGCGCTCCGAGGATGGCGCGTCCAGTTGTCGCCCTGCTGAGCGACTTCGGCATCCGGGACCACTACGCGGGCGTCATGAAGGGCGTCGTGCTGGGCATCTGCCCCGACGCGGCGCTGGTCGACATCACGCACGACGTGCCGCCCCACGACGTCCTGACCGCCGACCTCGAGCTGGCCGCGTCCTATCGGTCGTTCCCGGTCGGCTCCATCTTCCTGGTGGTCGTCGACCCGGGCGTCGGCTCGGCGCGCCGCGGGCTGGCCGCCGACGTCGGCGACTATCGGTTCGTGGCCCCGGACAACGGGGTCCTGACGTCCGTGTTCCGGGAGACGCCGCCGAAGCGGGTGGTCGAGCTGACCGAGCGGCGCTACGCCCGGCCGACGGTCAGCCGAACCTTCGAGGGGCGCGACCGCTTCGCCCCCGCGGCGGCCTGGCTCGCCAAGGGGATTCAGCTCTCGGCGCTCGGCCGCCCGGTGACCGACTACCGCCAGCTCGACATTCCCGCTGCCGCGGCGGAGAAGGGACGCATCGCGGGCGAAGTGTTGCTCGTCGACCGCTTCGGCAACCTCGTGACGAACATCGACCGCAAGGCGTTCGAGCGTCTCGCCCAGAGCGGGGCGATCCAGATCGAAGCCGGGACGCACGGCATCGGCCGACTCGTGGAGACCTACGCGGACATCGGAGGCGACGAGGTGTGCGCCCTGTTCGGCAGCACCGACCACCTCGAGTTCGCGGCCAACTCGACCAGCGCGGCGGAGCGGCTGGGGCTCGACCGGGGTGCGCCGGTCACCGTGAGCCGCGGCTGAATCGGCGCGCCCTCACCGCAGGACAGACGGCATGTTCGACCTCGAGCTTTCCGAAGAGCACCGGCTGCTGGAGCAGTCCGTACGCGAATGGGGCGCCCGCTCGGTGGCGCCGCGCATCCGGGACCTGGACCGCGAGCATCGCTTCGATCCGGGCATCCTGACCGAGATGGCCTCGCTCGATCTGCTCGGCCTGTGCGTGCCGGCGGAGTACGGCGGCGCCGGCATGGACTACCTGAGCTTCGGGCTGGCCTGCGAGGAGGCCGAGTACGTCGACACCTCGCTGCGGGTCATCCTGTCCGTGCACCTGGGCCTCAACTGCCTCACGCTGCTGACGTGGGGCACGGAGGACCAGAAGCGGCGTTATCTGGTGCCGCAGGCGCAGGGGCGCAAGATCGCCAGCTACGGGCTGACGGAGCCGGCCGCGGGGAGCGACGTCCGCGGCATGCAGAGCGTCGCCGTCAAGCGGGGCGACCGCTACGTGCTGAGCGGCGAGAAGCAGTGGATCTCGCTCGGCGACGTGGCGGACCACTTCCTGGTCTTCGCCTACACCGACCTCGAGAAGAAGCGCCGGCGGGACGTGTCCGGCATCAGCGCGTTCCTGGTGGAGCGCGCCTTCCCGGGTTTCTCGAGCGGGACGCTGACCGAGAAGTGGGGCATCCTGGCCGGCAACACCGGGTTCTTCAAGATGGACGAGGTCGAGGTGCCGGAGGAGAACCGCATCGGCCGCGAGGGCGAGGGGTTCAAGATCGCCATGTTCGCCCTCGACCAGGGCCGGCTGAGCGTCGCCGCGGGGGCGACGGGGCTGATTCGGGCGTGCCGCGACGCCAGCGTTGCCTATGCGAAGGAGCGCCAGACGTTCGGCGTCGAGATCGGCCGCCACCAGCTCGTCAAGGAGATGATCGCCCAGATGGAGTCGGACTACCAGGCGGCTCGACTCCTCTGGCAGCGGTCGGCGTGGATGAAGAACCGCGGCCGGCGCAATACCCGCGAGACCGGCCTCGCGAAGTGGTTCGCCACCGTCGCGTCGGAGCGCGCGGCGGCGGACTCCGTGCAGATCCACGGCGCCAACGGCTACTCGGACGAGTATCCGGTCGGGCGCTACTACCGCAACTGCAAGGGCGCGGTCATCTACGAGGGAACCCGCGAGATTCACAAGCTCATGCAGGCGGACTACGTGCTCGGCTACCGATTGGACAAGCCGACCCGGTGCGAGCTGCCGGCCTACCGGGAAGCGGTGGAGGCATGACCGGGACGGACGAGGGCGCCGTTCGGGCCGAGCCGGAGGGCCCCGCCGAGGCGGGGGGCCGAGCCGCGGGGCCGGGCGGCGGCCAGGATCTCTCGCTGGCGTTCCTGGACGTCGCCGAGCAGGCGGCAATCGCCTGTGCCCGCACGATGGGGCAGGGCGACCGCCACCACTCCGACCAGGTCGCGGTGGAGGCGATGCGCGCCCGGCTCGACCAGGTTCCCATCGACGGGCGCATCGTGATCGGCGAGGGGGAGCGCGACAAGGCGCCGATGCTGTACATCGGCGAGCGTGTGGGGCAGGGCGCCCGGGGCGTGACCGGGTTGCGGGAGGTCGACATCGCCGTCGACCCGCTCGAGGGCACCAATCTCTGCGCGACGGGCGCCCCCCGCGCCATCGCCGTCCTGGCCGCCGCCGAGCGCGGCGGGCTGCTCCACGCCCCCGACATCTACATGGAGAAGCTCGTGGTCGGCCCGCGGGCGAAGTGGGCCGTGAGCCTCGACGCACCGGTGGCCGACAACCTGAAACGCATCGCGCGCTGCCTCGACCGCGAGGTGTCGGACCTGGTCGTGGTGGTGCTCGACCGCGAGCGGCACCAGAAGCTGATCGGCGACATCCGGGAGGCGGGCGCCCGGATCCGGCTCATCGGCGACGGCGACCTGACGGCCGCGATCGGCGCGGCCGTCGCCGGCAACGCCACCCATGCCGTCATGGGCAGCGGCGGCGCTCCCGAGGGGGTGCTCACCGCGGCCGCCATGCGCTGCCTGGGAGGCGAGATCTTCGGCCGCCTCGTCGTCGACACGCCGGAGAAGGAAGAGCGCGTCCGCGCGATGGGGATCAAGGATCCCCGGAAGATCTACACGTCCGCGGACCTTGCGCCCGGCGAGGAAATCACCTTCGCCGCAACCGGCGTCACCGAGGGAGCGCTGATGAAGGGAGTCCGCTTCTTCGGCGACGGTTGCCGGACGAGCTCCGTCGTGATGCGGACCAGGCCGCACCGGGTGCAGTTCATCGAGACGATTCACGTCCGGGCCCGCGGCGGTGCCGCGGAGCTTCGCTTCTGACCGTCGGGGCACCTGCCGGGTCATCTTCCCGGTGCGGCTCGCGCTCCGTCGGCCGCCGGTGCTTGCGGCGGCGGAACGGGCGCCGCGTCTTGTCCTCGTGGGCCCCGCCCCGCTGCCGGGGCAGGGGTGCCCGCGGTCGGCGGGGCGTTCGCCGCTGACGATCCTGTGATGCCATCCGACCCCGCTCCCCGCGTGCTCGTTGTGGACAGGGATGCACCCGATTCCGGCGCGCTCCGGATCGCCGCCGGCATCCTGAACGCGGGCGGCGTGGTCGCCTATCCGACCGACACGCTGTACGGGCTCGCCGCGGACCCGCGAGACCCTGCCGCGATCGACCGTCTCGTGGACGCCAAGCGGCGACCCGCGGGGCTGGCGTTGCCCCTCATCGCTTCCGACCGGGCGCAGGCGGAGCGCGCGGCCGCCGGGCTGACGCCCCTGGCGCGCCGTCTCATGGACGCGTTCTGGCCCGGACCCCTGGCTATCGTCGTCGGCGCCGCCGGGGGCCTCGACCCGCGGGTTGTCGGTGCGGGCGGGACGATTGCCGTGCGCGTGCCGGCGAACCCGGTCGCGCGCGCGCTTGCGTACGTCCTCCATTATCCCATCACCGCCACGAGCGCCAACCGCAGCGGCAGCCCCGCGCCGGCCACGGCAGCGGCCGCATGCGCCGCGTTCGGGTCCGACATCGACGCCGTGATCGATGCGGGCCCGACGCCGGGCGGCTCGCCGTCGACCATCGTCGACGCCCGTGGGATCGCGCCGCGCCTCGTGCGCGAGGGCGCCGTCGCGTGGGACCGCGTGCTACAATCGAGCGCGTGAGAGGCTCCGGCGCGGCCGTGCTTCACGCGCCGGCGCGTGATCGGGCGGCGATTGTCGGCCTCCGTTTCGGCACGCGGCGCCGCGACGCGGCCGAAGGCTCCCTCGACGAGCTGGCGGGTCTGGCGGCCGCGGCGGGCGCCGCCGTCTCCTTCCGCGCCCTCCAGGAACGCTTGAAGCCGGATCCGGCCTGTTTTCTCGGTCGCGGCAAAGTGCGGCAACTCGCCGCCGCCTGTGACGAGCTCGACATCGGCGTGGTCGTGGTCGACGCCGAGTTGACGCCCGGTCAGTCCCGCAACCTGGAGAAGGAGATCGGCAGGCGCGTCGTCGACCGGACCCAGCTCATCCTCGACATCTTCGCCTCCCGCGCCCGCACCCGCGAGGGCCGGCTGCAGGTCGAGCTGGCGCAGCTCCGCTACCTGCTCCCGCGCCTGGCGGGCTCGGGCGCCGCGCTCTCCCGCCTCGGGGCCGGCATCGGGACCCGCGGCCCGGGCGAGACGAAGCTGGAGACCGACCGGCGGCGCATCCGGCAGCGGATCGAACGCCTCACGCGGGACCTCGAAAGCGTGCGCAGCCGGCGCGTGCGCCTGCGCGAGCGGCGCCGCAAGCGCTCCACGCCGACCGTGGCCCTCGTCGGCTACACGAACGCCGGGAAGAGCTCGCTCTTCAACCGGTTGACGGACGGCGAGGCACCCTCGTCGGACGCCCTCTTCGTGACTCTCGATCCGCTGGTGCGCCCGCTGCGCCTGCCGGATCGCCGCACCGTCCTCGTGGCGGACACGGTCGGGTTCATCGACCGGCTGCCCCACACCCTCGTGGCGGCATTCCGGGCCACGCTGGAGGAGGTGGCCGAGGCCGATCTCCTCCTGCACGTGATCGATGCCGGTCACCCTGACCGCGACGCGCGCACCGCGGCGGTCGGTCGCGTGCTTGCCGAGGTCGGCGCCGCGGATCGCGCGATTCGGCTCGTCTTCAACAAGAGCGACCTCATCGATGCCGAGAGCGCGCGTCGCCTGCGCGAGGCCCACCCGGGGGCGCTGCTGGTTTCGGCCCGAACGGGCGCCGGACGCGACCGCCTGATCCGCGCCGTGACCGCGGTGCTGGGCGTGGACACGCGGCGGGTCCGGTTCCGCTTCGACGATCGTCTGGAACGCGATCGACGCCGCATCTCCGACGTCTACCGCTACGGCCGCGTGCTCCGCCACGAGCAGCAGGGAGGGACGGTGGCGATGGAGGTGGAAGGCCCGGCGGACGTCGTCGAGCGCTGGCGGCGTGACGGGTGGGGACGGGAGCGGCGATGCTCCTGACGCGCGGGTTGCCCGTCGCCGCGGCGGCCGTGATCGCGACCCTCGGGGCAGCGGCCTGCGCGCCGCGCGTCCCGGTCGTCACCGAACCGCTCTATCCGGAGCTCCTCTACCCGGAAGTTCCGGCGGAGTACGCGCGGTCCGCGCTGGCGGGCCGCCATCGGGATGCGTGGGCGTTCCTCCAGTCCGGAAACGCCGACGCCGCGGCGGAGCGCTTCGCGATCGTGGCCGCGCGCGACGAGGCGTTCTATCCCGCCGTGGCCGGCCTCGGGTGGGCGAACGTGGTGCGGGGCGCCTACGCGGACGCCGTGGCGAACTTCGAGACGGTCATCGCGACCCAGCCAGCCTACCTTCCGGCCCTCGTGGGCCGGGGCGAGGCGTTCCTGAGGGACGAGAACGCCCCGGCGGCGCTCACGAGCTTCGAAGCGGCGTTCGCCGTGGACCCCGGGCTGGGCCGCGTGGAGCGGGTCATCGAGGAGCTCCGGTATACGGTGTCGACGGAGCGGGCCGCTCTGGCGGAGGCCGCGGCGGCGCGCGGCGACTGGGCGGCGGCGGAGGCGGCGTACCGGGAGCTGCTGGAAGCGTCGCCCGACAGCCCCTTTCTCTACACGGAGCTGGCGTACGCGCGCCTCGGGCTCCGCGATCTCGACGGTGCGCTCGAGAGCGCGCGGCGGGCGACCGCCCTCGACCCGGGCAACGGCCCGGCCCTGGTGATCGAGGGCGAGATTCTGGAGGCGCGCGGAGACCTCGCCGGCGCCGAGGCCGCGTTCCTGCGGGCCGATACCGTCGACCCGAGCGACCGGACGGCGGCCCATCTGTCCCGGGTGCGGGAGTTGCGGCGTCTCGCCTCGCTGCCCGCCGAGTACCGGGCGATCGGCGCCCGCGACGCCGTGACCCGGGCGGACCTGGCCGCGCTGCTCGGCGTGCAGTTCGAGCCGCTGCTGGAGGAGGCCGTGCTCGGCGAGGCGGTGCCGATCATCACCGATACGCGCGAGCACTGGAGCCGTCCCTGGATTCTGGCCGTAACGCGGGCGCGCGTGATGGCCGTCGACGCGGCCTACCGCTTCGAGCCGTACCGCATCGTGCGCCGCGGAGAGCTGGCCGAGGCGGTGGCCAACGTGCTCTTCCTCATCGCGGAGATCGATCCGGCAGGCGCCGAGATCTGGCGCGTGGGCACCCCGCGGATCGCCGACATGAACGAGACGCACCTCAACTACGCCAGCGTCGTGGAAGCCGTCTCCGCCGGTGTGCTGTCGACCTTCATCGACGGGACGTTCCAGCCCACGCGATCCGTCAGCGGCACGGAGGCGGTCGAGGCGGTGGACCGACTCGGCGAGCTGCTTCGCGACGCGGGCTAGCCGACCGTGGAGACCCTCACCGCCGCCAACCAGCTCACGCTCGTCCGGCTGCTGCTGGTGCCCTGCCTGGTGGTCCTGGTCGTGTCCGGCTTCAGCGGATGGGCCCTGATCGTCTTCATCTTCGCCGGCGTCACGGACGTGCTCGACGGGCTGATCGCACGGCGCGCGGGGCAGCGCACGAAGCTCGGGGCATGGCTCGACCCGATGGCGGACAAGCTGTTGCTCGTCTCCATGTTCGTGGTGTTGACCGCACCGCTCGACATGGCGAATCGGCTGCCGATCTGGTTGACGCTGCTCGTGCTCAGCCGCGACATCCTGATCGTGCTGACGGTCGCGGTCATCAACCTGGCGATCGAGCGCCGCGTCTTCTACCCGTCGAAGCTGGGCAAGGTGGCCACCCTCGTCTACATCGT
>JAPOYG010000706.1:0-4352 GCA_026706755.1 Acidobacteriota bacterium | reverse complement strand
TCGAGCGGCACGCGCGGCTCCCAGCCCAGACGCGTGCGGGCCAGCGTGATGTCCGGCCGCCGCACCCGCGGGTCGTCCACCGGCAGGGGGTGGTGCACGATGCGCGATGTCGATCCGGTGGCGGCGATGATGGCGCGGGCGATGTCGAGAACCGTGAGCTCGGCCGGGTTGCCGATGTTGACCGGCTCGTTCAGGTCCGACTCGGCCAGCCGGACCACGCCGTCGACCAGGTCGCTGATGAAGCAGAAGCTGCGCGTCTGGTTGCCGCTGCCGTAGACCGTCACATCGTCGCCGCCGAGGGCCTGGGCGATGAAGTTTGGCACCGCCCGGCCGTCGCGCACCCGCATCCGGGGGCCGTAGGTGTTGAAGATGCGGACGATCTTCGTGTCGAGCCCGTGGAAGCGGTGGTAGGCGATGGTCATCGCCTCGGCGAAGCGCTTGGCCTCGTCGTACACGCCGCGCGGCCCGATCGGGTTGACGTTGCCCCAGTAGGTCTCGCGCTGGGGGTGCTCCAGCGGGTCGCCGTAGACCTCCGACGTCGACGCGAGAACGAAGCGCGCGCGCTTGGCCCGGGCCAGCCCGAGGGCGTTGTGGGTGCCGAGGGCGCCGACCTTCAGGGTCGGAATGGGATGCTCCAGGTAGTCGATGGGACTGGCCGGGCTGGCCCAGTGGAGGACGAGGTCGACCTGGCCGTCGACCGCGATGCCGTTCGTGACGTCGTGCTCGATGAACGTGAAGTCGCGTCGGTCGAGGTGGGCGATGTTGGCCGGGTCGCCGGTCAGGAGATTGTCGATCCCGACCACCGCGTAACCGCGACCGATGAGAGCGTCCGCCAGGTGGGAGCCGATGAACCCGGCGGCCCCCGTGATCACGGCGCGTGGCATGGTGCGGCGGAGGGCGCGGGTCCGGGCTAGCGCCGCCAAACCCGTCGCAGGCTCCGGGTCCGGCCCCAGCCCCACCGGCCCAGGAGCCTGCGCCGCGGAACTCCACTGCGTTGCATTCTGCGGCGCGAGCTCCTAGTAGGCGTGCCGATGGAACGACAGCCGAAGGACGGTGAGCCAGATGATCTTCACATCGAGCGCGATGGACCAGTTCTCGATGTAGTAGAGGTCGTACTCGATGCGCTTCTCGATGGACGTGTTCCCGCGCCAGCCGTTCACCTGCGCCCAGCCGGTGAGGCCCGCCTTGACCTTGTGGCGCAGCATGTACTGCGGCAGCCTGGCCTTGAACCGGTTCACGAAGTACGGGCGCTCCGGGCGGGGGCCCACGAGCGACATCTCGCCCTTGAGGACGTTCCAGAGCTGCGGCAGCTCGTCGAGGCTGAAGCGCCGCAGGAAGCGGCCCACCGGGGTCCGCCGGGGGTCGTTCTCGCTGGTCCACACGGGGCCGGTGTCGCGCTCCGCGTCGTGAAGCATGGAGCGGAACTTGAGCACCATGAACGGGCGCCCGTCTAGCCCCATGCGTTCCTGCCGGTAGAAGACCGGGCCGGGCGACGTGAGGCGGACGGCCGCGGCGATGGCGGCGAAGGGGGCGGCCAGGGCCACCAGGGCGGCCGCCGACAGGCTGAGGTCCATCAGGCGCTTGACGACGCTGCCCAGGCCCCGGATGGGCACGTCGTTCACGTTGATGACCGGAATGCCGTCGAGATCCTCCAGCCGGGCGCGCAGCGTCACGAACTGCAGGAAATCGGGGATGAGGTTGACGTCGACGCACTCCTGGTTCGCCACCTCCACGAGGCGCAGCATGTCCAGGTGCTGCTCGATCGGGAGGGCGACGTAGAGCTGATCGATCCGCTCGCGGCGGAGGATCTCTCCCGTTTCGGCGAGCGACCCGAGAAGCGGCAGGCCGCGGTAGCCGATGCGGTCGTCCTCGCTGTCGTCGACGAAGCCGACGACGCGGTAGCCGAAGTCCCCGTGCACGAGGAAGCGGTCCGCGAGGTGGCAGGCGAGGTCGCCGGTGCCCGCGATGAGCACGCGGCGCAGGCCGATCCCGGCCCGGAAGCGGCGCTGCATCAGCAGCCGCAGGGCCTCGCGCGAGCCGTAGGTCAGGCCGACGTTGAGCCCCAGGAACAGCGTCCAGGCGACGCGGGAGACCTCGTAGGCCCCGGCAGCCTGCGCTTCCGGAGAGGCGTAGTAGACCTGCACGTAGAGAGTGGCCATCAGGCCGATCACGGTCGCGGTGAGCGTGCCCACAAAGGTCGTGAAGAAGTCGTCCACGCGGGACCGGCTGCGCCGCGGGCGATAGCCGCCGAGGAGCTGGTAGGAGAAGACGACGAGCAGCCCGATCGCGGGCGACAGGACCAGGTACTGGTCGAACGGGGGTTGCCCCTTGGGGGCGGGAATGATGCCGAACTCGAAGCGTACGAGGTAGGCGAGGAGGAACGCGGTCACGCCGGCCAGGGCGTCGAGCGTCGCCTGACCGGCCGCAAGCGCGCGCGTTCGTCGCGTGACCACGGGTCACGCAACTATAGCACCCGCGGCTCCCGCAGGATCCGGGTCGCGGCGCCGGCCGGGGCCGCGGTCCCTGCGCGCATGGGGTCGACCCGTCCTTGGCGGATTCCCGCATCCGGTCGTCCGAATCGGTCGACCTGCACATGGAGACCTGTGTTGCACCGAAGATCATGATATTTTTGGCGTGTATATGGTCCTGACGAGGCTCGCCGAGGCCGCCTTGCAACGCTGGCTGACGGCGCGCCGCCGGAAGCCGCTGGTGCTCCGCGGGGCGCGCCAGGTCGGGAAGACGACGCTGGTACGCCGGTTCGCGGCGGCAGCCGGAATGCCGCTGTGCGAAGTGAACCTGGAGCGCCATCTCTACCTCGACCGGGTGTTCGAGAGCCTGGACACCGGCCGCATCCTGCGCGAGCTGGAAGCGCTCGGCGACACGCGGCTGGACGGGGCGCTGCTGTTCCTGGACGAGGTGCAGGCGACGCCGCGCGCCCTGCCGGCGCTGCGCTACCTCTACGAGGATCGGCCCGACCTGCCCGTGGTGGCCGCCGGGTCGCTGCTGGAGTTCACGCTCGCCGAGCACGGATTCTCCATGCCGGTGGGGCGCATTCAGTACCTGCACCTGGGACCGCTGACGTTTCGCGAGTTCCTGGCCGCGGTCGACCCGGAGGCCGGCGACCCGGCCGCGACGGACCCGGACGGGCCGCCGACGGAGGCGGCGCACCGTCGACTCGGACGGCGGCTTCGAGAGTACCTCCTGGTCGGCGGCCTGCCGGAGGCGGTGCTGGCGTACGGCGAATCCGGCTCGCCGATGGAGGTGGCGGCCGTCCATCGTTCCATCGCGTCGACCTACGAGGACGACTTCGCCAAGTACGCGCGGCGGACGCCGCTCGCCCGCCTCCAGCGGCTGTTCCGCCTCGTGCCCCGCTCCGTGGGGCATCCTGTGACCTACCGCCGCCTCGACCCCGATGCGCGCGCGGCGGAGGTGAGCCGGGCGATCGATCTGCTGGTCAAGGCGCGCGTGTGTCATCGAGTCTCCTACAGCCGTTGCTCGGGGCTGCCGCTCGGCGCCGACGCCGGCAACCAGGCGAGCAAGCTGCTGTTCATGGACGTGGGGCTGATGAACCACGTGTGCGGCCTGGACCTGTCGGACGTCGAGAGCCTGGACGACACCCGGCTGGTGAACGAAGGGGGCATGGCGGAACAGTACGTGGGCCAGCAACTGGTTTCGCTGAGCGGAGGCGATCAGCCCCCCGAGCTCCACTACTGGCTGCGGCACGCGCGGCGCGGCAATGCCGAGATCGACTACGTGATCGCGCACCGGGACTGGATCGTGCCCATCGAGGTCAAGGCCGGGCGCAGCGGCTCGCTGAAGTCGCTCCTGCAGTTCGTCCACGAGAAGCGGCCGCCGGTCGCCGTGCGCTTCGACGCCAACCCGCCCGGCCTGCAGACGGTCCGTCACGCCATCCGCACCGCGACGGGAACGCAGGAGGTGACCGCGCGCGTCCTCTCGCTGCCGCTGTACGCCGTGGAGGCGCTGCCCCGGCTGCTCCGGGCGCACGGCTCGATGCTCGGCCCTCCGACGATGCCGCCCGGCGACAACCTCCATGCCGTCTGAGTGATCGTGTTTGCCTCATTTGAGAAGGCTACCGGCGTGCCTCAGAAAGATCGCACCCGTGTCGTCACAGGAAAGGGCGTCATTCCGGACGGACCACAACAAGGTAGGGGCGTCGAGGCGCGCTAGCGCTGCCCGTGCCCCGGATGTCCGGCACTGAACGGAAACGAGCAGGAGGTCATCCGAATTCATCCCGCAGTGCCACCCGCCGAGGCGCCCGACCAGACCGCCAGCGTCGGCGCGAGCGGCGTGAGCATCCGGGGCGTCGCATCCGGCTCCTACGGCTTCCGCCG
>JAPOYG010000571.1 GCA_026706755.1 Acidobacteriota bacterium | reverse complement strand
ACCGCTACCAGTTCTCCGGCCGCGACCGCATCGACGAGTGGGAGCTCACGGCCGGCAATGACCAGCGCTACCTCGAGCACGCCGACGGCGGATGGTCGCTCTCGACCACGATCGCCATCGGCGACGTCGGCGGGAACGTCCGACAGCACATCCTCGACCACGAGGATCCGCCGGAGCAGATCATCTACGGCGGCAGGCTCTACCGCCTCGACGCCGCCTACGCGGGGCACATGCATCCCGGCGGGGACGGGGCGGGCCGTCAAGTGATCCGCTGGGAGTTCCTGGACGAGGCCGAGACGGGCTTCGTCGGCATCGAGCAATGGAGCGAGACCGAGTTCACCGCCGCGGCCGGGTCCGTCGTCGAGGACTATCAGTTCACGCACATCCTGCCGGGAGGGCCGGCATGAGGACGCCCGGCCGTTCGTCTCCGGCGCAGACCGGGCCCCGAGCCGTCCGGCGGGGCGGGTCCGTGCCCGCGGCTGGCGGCGCCCGACGCGGCGCGACGGCGGCGCTCGCGCTCGCGATGACCCTCCCGCTCGCCCTCGCCGCGTGCAGCTCCCAGACGCCGCTGGATCGCCTCCGAACCCAGCTCGACGGCTTCCCCGAGTACTCGGTCGTGCTGCAGGACATGGACGCGGGCCTGTTCACGTACACGCACCGCTACCAGGTGCTCGTCGGCCAGCCGCAGCCCGGCTCGGACGATCTCGAGTATCGCGAGACGGTGCTGGAGTCGGAGGTCGACGGCGCCACCTACTCGCGCTTCGAGCCGTTTCTCGGCATGGTGATCCTGTCGAAGACGCGCGACGGCGGGGTCGACGAGGGCGCGCACCCGCGCGGCTACCAGCAGGTGGGTGACGAGCGCTACGGCCAGTGGCGGGACGACGGCCGCGGCGGCTCGTTCTGGGAGTTCTACGGCCAGTACGCCCTGCTCCGCGACGTCATCGGCGGCTTCGGGGGCGGCATCAGCCGGGACGACTGGAACGGCTACCGCGACTCCCGCGACCGCGGCCAGACCTGGACCGGCGGCGGCCGATACGGCACGAACGGGTCCGCCACCCGCCAGTCGAACCCCGACTTCTTCCGCCGGCAGCAGGCGCGGCAGGCGGCGAGCACCCGGTCCTTCGGGCAGCGGGTCCAGGGCCGCATGTCGGGAGGCTTCCGCAGCTTCGGCAAGTAACCCTCGGGAGGCGCATGATGTCGGTCGAGCAGATCCTGACCGGGTTCGTCTATCTGGCCGTCGTGCTCGTGCTGCTCGTCATCGGCAAGTGGGTCTTCGACCTGCTGCACCGGCGCTTCGTCCTCCGGACCGAGCTCATCGAGCGCGACAATCTGGCCGTCGCCGCGGCGGTGGCCGGCTACTACCTGGGCGTCGTCATCGTCCTCGCCGGCGTCGTCTCGGGCCCGGCCTCGTTCAGCCTGCTCGACGACGTGATCGGCCTGACCATCTTCGGCCTGCTGGGCATCGTGCTGCTCAACCTGTCGGCCTGGATCAACGACAAGGTGGTGTTCCGGCAGTTCGTCATCGAGCGCGAGATCGTCGAGGACCGCAACGTCGGCGTCGGCCTCATCGAGGGCGGCAACTACGTCGCGATGGGCCTCGTCACGGCCGGCGCGATGTCGGGCGAGGGCGGCCTGGCCTCGGGGCTGGCGTTCTGGATCGGCGGCCTCGTGGCGCTTCTCGTCGCGGGGCTGCTGTACGACCGGATCACGTCGTACGACCTCCACGACCAGATCGAGCGCGGCAACGTCGCGGTGGCGATCGCCTTCGCCGGGGTCCTGGTCGGCTTCGGGAACATCATCCGGCTGGCCGGAGAGGGAGACTTCGTCTCCTGGAACGCGAGCCTGACCGAGTTCGGCTACTACACCGTGGTCGGGCTGGTGCTGCTGCCGCTGGTCCGGCTCTTCGCGGACAAGGTGCTGCTGCCCGGCGCGAGCCTGAGCGACGAGCTGCTCCAGGACTCGCCCAACCTGGGCGCCGGGGTCATCGAGGCGACCACCTATCTCGCGGCGTCGATGCTGATCGGCCTGACGCTCTGACGCCCCGCCGGCCGATGGGCATCCGCATCTCCGTCGCGCGACCGTTCGCGACGCTCCTGGCCTTCCTGCGCCGGGAGAACCTGTTTCGGCTGGCGGGCGTGATCGTCGCTCTGATCCTGGCCGGGGCGGCCGGGTTGACCTGGTTCGAGGAGGACCGGCCGTTCCCCGACGCCGTCTGGTGGGCCATCGTCACCCTGACCACGGTCGGCTTCGGCGACATCGCGCCGGTCTCGCTCGGCGGTCGCCTGATCGGCGTCGTGCTGATGTTCTTCGGCATCGGCGTGCTGGGCACGTTCACGGCGACCATCGCCGGCGTGTTCGTCGAGAAGCGGGCGAGGAGGGACCGCGGCATGGAACCGTCCGACCTGGAAGGGCACATCGTCCTGTGCGGCTGGAACGGCCGGACGCGCGAGATCCTGAAGGACCTGCGCGCCGATTCGCGGGGCGCCGGCCAGGACATCGTCCTGCTGGCGGAGGTCGAGACCAGGCCCGTCGACGACGAGCGGCTCCACTTCGTGCGCGGCGACGTCAACGAGGAGAACCTCAAGCGGGCCGGGCTCGAGCGCGCGGCCACCGTCGTGCTGGTGGGGGACCGCGGGCTCGACTACCAGGCGCGCGACGCCCGGGCCGTGCTGTCGGTCCTGACGGTGAAGAGCATCAACCCGGCCGTCTACGCGATCGTGGAGCTGGCCGGCGAGGAGAACGCCAGCCACTCGGAACGCGCGGGCGCCGACGAGGTCATCGTGGGCGCCGACCTCTGCAGCCGCGTCATCTCGACTGCGACCCTCGATCACGGCATCTCCACCGTCGTACGCGAGCTGCTCAGCGCCCAGGAGGGTCAGAACCTCATCACCGTCCCGGTGGAAGACGCCGACGCGGGAAGGGGGTTCCTCGACCTGTTCTGCGAGCTCAAGCGGCAGCGGGGGATGATCGCGCTGGCGATACAGCGACGCCGGGACGCGGAGGGAAAGAGGGAGATCGTCACGAACCCCGACTCGAACGAGCCGGTGCATGCCGGTGACCACCTCGTGGTCGTCGCGGCGCAGTCGGGGGCCGGGACCGTCCCGCCGCCGGGCGCGTGAACCGCCCCGCCGGCGCCATCGTAATCTAGGAGAGGAAGCTGTGACGGCAAGTGCTACAGTCGCGCGGGGAGGCGCGGGTTTCGATGTCTGAGCATCTCGACAAGGTCCGGGAGTACCTGCTGGAGCTCGGGGTCACCATCGTGACGGAGGACGAGGCCGAGGAGCTGGTGGTGATCGAGGACGAGGACGCCGGCATCAAGCAGATGGTCATCGACTGCGAGCCGCCCCTCGTCATCCTCGAGCAGCTGATCGGCGAGGTGCCGGCGGAGCCGCGCGATCTCTTCACGCGTCTGCTGCAGATGAACAACACCCTGGTGCACGGTGCGTTCGTCCTCGACGAGACGGGCCGGCGCGTCCTCTACCGGGACACGCTGCAGCTCGCCAACCTCGACGCCAACGAGCTGCACGGCTCGATACAGTCGCTCTCGCTGGCCCTGGCGGAGTACGGCGCCGAGTTGCTCACCTACTGGCAGGGCACGAACCGGAGTTGACGGCACAGGTTTGGGACTGTGCAAGGAGAGAAGAGAGAATGGCCGGGTTTTTCAGCCGATTGTTCAAGGTCGCGGAAGCCAACGCCCACGCCGCGGTGGATCATCTGGAGGATCCCATCAAGATGACGGAGCAGGGCATCCGCGACCTCAAGCGGAACCTGCAGGCGGCGATGGTCAGCCTGGCGCAGGTGAAGTCGCTCGCCATCCGCCTGCACAAGGAGGGCGACGACCACAAGAAGCGGGCCGCCGAGTACGAGCGCAAGGCGATGCTGCTCCTCAAGCGGATGGAGTCCGGTGAGATGCAGGCCGCCGACGCGGAGCGGCTGGCGACCGCCGCCCTCGAGAAGAAGGAGGACGCCGTGCGGCTCGCGGCCCGCGTGAACGGCGATCACCAGACGCAGCAACGGATGGCCGATCAGCTGCAGGCCAAGGTGGACGACCTGAAGCGCAAGATCGCCCGCTACGAGAACGACCTCGTCACGCTGCGGGCCCGCGCGCGCACCGCCTCGTCGATGCGCAAGATCAACCAGCAGCTCGCCGGCGTCGACGCCAGCGGCACGGTGGCGATGCTCGAGAAGATGAAGCACAAGGTCGAGGAGGAGGAGTCGCTCGCCGAGGCCTACGACCAGCTCAACGACGTGGGCCGCAGCGTCGACGACGACATCGACAAGGCGCTGACCACCTCGTCGCCCAGCGCCGCCGCCGACTCGCTGGCCGCGCTGAAGCAGAAGATGGGCATCGCGACGGCATAGTGGGCGCGTCGCGGCTGCAGGCGGGCGCGCCGGTGATGGACCCGTGCGCCGCCACTGCTTGCGGGCGCGCGCCGCGGCCTACGGGCGAGTGTGCCGCGGCGGCCGGGATCGTGCACCAGGGAAACCGCCCGGGCTCTTCCCAGGGTCCGGGCGGTCTTGCGTACCGGGCCGGCGTCAGAGCGATCTCGCGAACGGGTGGCCGAGCTCGCGCATCACGTCCTCCGCGGCCCGGACGCCTTGGTACTGCGCTTCCTCGAAGACCGAGATCCCGCTCATGTCCGAGTGGGCGAAACGGACCGCCCCGTGCCGCGCCGCGGCACCCCGGCGCGCCGCGCCCCAGACGAAGCCCGGTACGGGCCGGATCATCGCGTGCCCCCACAGCATGACGTCGACGTGGGTGACCAGCGATTCGATGTCGGGGTGCGCCTGTCCGAGGTCGGCCAGGATCAGCGACACCCAGTCGCGCCACTCGCGCTCCAGCATCCACGCGCGCGCCGCGGCGGGGTTCGGCGCCGTGAGCGGCAGGTAGTAGGTCAGCACGCTCCGTCCCGGCGCGACCCGCAGGTCCTGGTGCGTGGCGACCACATAGCCGAGCGACGGGCTGTCGACGAGGACGTTGTCCCACGCGGCGCCGTCCGGCAGGCGGCGGACGGTGAGGTTGGCGACCATCCAGGGGCAGTAGGTGAACGCGTCCAACCCGGCCGGGGCGTAGCCCTCGATTACGCGGGGGGCGGTGAACCGGGGCAGAGCATAGATGCAGTGGCGGGCGCGAAAGCGCACCGCCGTCTCGGTGCGCGTGTCGAGGGCATCGATTGCGACTCCAGGAGCTGTCGTCTCTCCGTCCGGTGCCCCCCCGGTCTCCATGCCCTCCCCGGTCGTCGATTCCCCGGTCCTCGTTCTCCGGATGTCCGCCAGCCCGCGGGCTCCAGGCCCCCCGACTCCCAGCGGTCCCTCGACTCCCAGCAACCTCGCAACGCCCGGCGCGCCCGTCGCCCGGACACGGAAGGCCAGCATCCCGGTGCGGACGCGGTCGCCGATGCGGTCCAGGTAGTGGCGGACGATGCGGCCGTTCCCCTCCGGCCACGTCAGGTACTCCGCGTCGTCGGGACGCGAGCAGAAGTAGTGCCAGCCCGCCCAGGCCGACGTCGTGTCGATCGTGCAGCCGTAGTCGTCGCGGCAGCAGTAGTCGACGTACCAGCGGAGATCCGGCGTGGTCCACCCGGCGCGCTCGAAGTACTCGGCCATCGAAAGCCGGTCGAGCGCCACGATCTCTGGGTCGGTCGTGCTCTGCGCCACCGGCAGGGCGAACGCCCGCCGGCCCTCCGCGTCCCGGTAGCCTCGGAACGCGGCAACCTGCCGCTCGAAGGCCGCGAGCTCCGCCGTCGCGACGCCCCCGCCGCCGTCCGGATCCACGACGTCCCGCGCCGACAGTCCCGCCCGCCACCGTCCGTCGACGAAGCGCCGCTCCTGCGGGGCGTGGCAGAGGTGCCGCGGGTCGTAGCGGGGGGTGCCGTCGGGCCCGTACCCCTCCACCAGACCCATCTCCTCGACCAGCTCGCGGACGGCGGTCGCCTCGGGAGGCGGCACCGGGAGGTAGTGCGCGCCCCACGGGTAGGCCGAGACGTCGTTCGCCCCCCAGCGCGCGTTCCCGCCCGGCTCCGGCTCGAGCTCCAGCACCGTGAAGTCGCGGAAGCCGCTGCGCGCCAGCTTCCACGCGGCCGAGAGGCCCGCGATGCCGCCGCCCACGATGACCACCGGCACATCCCGGGTCTGCCGCGGCGCCGGCCATCGCGTCGCGGGCCCCCGCGGCTGCCGCAGGCGATGGCCGATCCGGTGGGAGGCACCGAGGATGGAGCCGGTGATGCGGCCGGAGTCGAGCGCGCTGTCAGCCGCCGGCGAGAGGCCGCCGGAGCAACCGAGCGCCATCGTCGCCGCGGCGCCGGAGCCGGCGCGGAGGAAACCCCTACGGGTCAGTCCACGGATTCGACGTCCGGGGCGGTGGGATTCTGGGGGCTTGCGGGGCACGGGACGAACAAGCCGGCACCAGCGCCGGTGTGATCCGGAGCGGCACCTTCGTCCGCATCAGCGTATCACGCCGTACAGGTCTGCCCGTGCGGCTCCGGGCGGTTCCACCAGTCTCCGCAGCCCGTCAAGCGACAACCCAAACACGGGGCATGCAGGGCTGCGGATCCTAGACGCGGCCGGAGGAGGTGATAGAGTGACGCTTGTGCCCCACGAGGTGATCGCAATCCTGACGCTCCTGTTGTCCTTGGTGACCGCGGTCGGCGTGCTGTGGATCGCGTTGCGCCTCGAACGTGTCGCCGGACGACTCGACTCCGTGCAGGAGGACGTGCGATCCCACGTGAACATGCCGGGCCTGCACACCCCACGCCAGTAGACGCCGCTGTCCACGAGCGGACTGACTGAACACCCACGACGGCCTTAAGATTCACGCCGGCGCAGCGAGCGGGATCGTCGCGCACCCAACCGCGACTGCTACGATACGCCGGTGGCAGCAAGTACATTTTTCCCCCACCCTCGGTCACTTTCCATCACCCAGCGCGCGGCGTCGAGCCTGCGCGCGGAGCGCGCGCCCCGCCACCGGGAACCACGAGCGCCGCGGCGTACCACAGCGGTCGTCGCCTGGGGCATCGCCGCTGCGAGCGTGATCGCCGCCGCCACCGCGCTCTCCGCCGCCCCGGCCGCGGCCCAGACGACGGGCACGATCGAGGGCACGGTGGCCGACGTGCAGGGCCTTGCGGTCCCGGGCGCCACGGTCACCCTCAGCGGAGAGGAGCTCATCGCCCCGCTCGTCGCGTTCACGCTCGTCGACGGCTCTTACCGCTTCCGCGCCCTCGGCCGCGGTTCGTACGACCTCACGTTCGAGCTGGTGGGGTTCGGGACCCTCGTCCGCGAAGGCGTGATCGTCGAGGGCGGCCGCGTGATCCGGATCGACGCGGCGCTCGAAGTGGCGTCCGTCGCGGAGACCGTCACGGTGACGGGCGATGCGCCCGTGGTCGACGTTCGGACGACGGCCCTCGTCAACGACTTCGGCGTGGCGGAGCTGCAGGAGGTGCCGTCCGCGACCGACGTCTGGGCCGTGCTGGGCCAGACGTCGGGCGTTCGGATGCGCGGCTTCGACGTCGGCGGCTCCCACAAGAGCCAGCAGACGGGGTACGAGAGCTTCGGCATCCGTGACCAGAACCGCATCCTCGCCGACGGCATCGACACGACGGAGGGCGACGGCGGCACCGGCTTCTACTTCGACTACTACTCCATCGAGGAGTTCACGACCACGGCGGCCGGCGCCGACGTGGAGATGACCGCCCCCGGCTCGCTGGTCATGATGACGATGAAGAGCGGCGGCGACACCTTCAGCGGCATGTTCCACGGCGACTACGAGCACGAGAGCTTCGTCGGCGACAACCGCGACGCCGACCTCGAGTCGCGGGGCTACACCGGCAACCCGAACCTGCTCTTCTTCGAGACCCACGCCGACCTGGGCGGCCCCATCCTGCGCGATCGGGCCTGGTTCTACGGCTTCTACAACCACTTCCGCATCGACAAGGCGGTGTCCGGCGTCGACCGCTCGGTAGCCACCGACCTCGGCGACTTCGACAACTTCGGGGGCAAGGTGACGCTGCGGCCGAACGACCGGGACCGGTTGATCGGGTACACGCAGTGGGGGCTGAAGGAGAAGCCCAAGCGGGGCCTGTCGACCGACGTCGGCCCCGACTCGGTGCTGGCCCAGGCCAGTTGGAGCTGGGCGCACAAGGGGGAGTGGCAGCGCATCTGGAACGACCGGACCTTCACGACGGCGGCCGTCAAGCACTTCGGGTTCGGCTGGCCGATGGTGCCGCAGGTCGACCCCGGGTCGCAGCCGCCGCGCCTCGACACGGCGACCGGGCGCCTGAGCGGGGCGGGCTGGTTCCCGGGCGTCGACGGCGCGCCGCCGTTCACGTTCGTGCGCTGGAAGCCGCAGGCGACGCTCAGCACGAGCCACTACGTCCCCGACTTCGGCGGCAGCCACGACCTGAAGATTGGCTACGAGTTCCAGATCGACAGCGCCCGCTTCGGGTCGAACGCCAACTCCGGGCACGTCCGCTACCTCGACGACAGCGAGAACGACCGGCCGTTCCACGTCGACCGCATCATGCTGTTCAGCATGCCGGCGGAGGGCGAGATTGCGTCCGACAACCGGAACCGGCACCACGCGGCGTTCTTTCAGGACACCTGGCGCCCCACGGAGCGGCTGACGCTCAACCTGGGAGTCCGCTACGAGCAGCAGCGCACGTACTTCCTGGACGCCGAATCGAACCCCCACTTCGCCGATTTCTTCCCGACCGGGGCGATCGGCGGCCGGACCAGCGTCGTCTGGAACACCTGGGCCCCGCGGCTCGGCCTGACGTTCGCGCTCGCCGAGCGCACCGTGCTGAAGGGGCACTTCGGGCGCTACTACGTGAACCTCGCGGATGCCCACGGCGCCGCCAACCCCGCCAGCACGTCGTGGATCCGCTTCGCGTTCCTCGACCGGAACGCCAACGGGATCTACGACGGTCCGGACGAGCTGGGCGCCAAGCTCGCAGAGCTGGGCGCCACCGGCACGACGCTCCGCACGACCGGGACGCCCATCGACCCGGACCTCGCGACCGAGTTCGTCGACGAGATCAACGTATCGCTCGAGCACGAGTTGCGGCAGGACACCGCGCTGCGGGTCTCCTACGTGCGCAAGGACCTGAACGGCGACAGCGGTCTCTGGAACGGGCCGCAGCAGGAGGCGCTGCTCGCCGGAAGGGGCATCGCGTGCAGCGACGACCCCGCCTGGGACTGCCCCACCAACGTGCTCACCGGGGCGCCGCTCAGCGTCCAGCGCGTCCCCGACGACGTCGCGGGCACGATCGACAACCGGATCGCCGCGTTCCCGGGCATGCACGCCTCCTACGACACGCTGCAGGTGGCGGTGGACCGCCGCTTCACCGGCGGGCTGCTGCTGCAGGCGAGCTTCGACTACCAGTGGCGCGACGAGTTCCGCGCCGCGGCCGGCGAGACGCGGAGCCCGCTGTTCGCCGATCCGCTGGTCGTCGGCTCGGGCGGGCACGGGCGGATCTGGCAGAACCACGGCCTCGACGTGTCGGCGCGGCAGGCGACCACCAACTGGGGCGGCCGGGTGCTGGCCCGCATCGACCTCCCCTGGGACGTCGGCCTGTCGGGCAACGTCCGGCACCAGAGCGGCTGGCCCTACGCGCCGATCCAGCGGGTCGACATCCCCGGCACCGGCACCAACCAGCCGATCTTCCTGACGAGCCTCGCCGCGAACCGCTCCGAGAACGTGACGATCGTCGACCTGCGCCTCGACAAGACGATCGCGGCCGGGGCGCGCGGGCGGCTGACCTTGATGGCCGACTTCTACAACCTGCTGAACGCCAACGCCGTCACCAACTTCTCGCTGCGCACGGGCGACTACGAGCGCATCATCGCAGCTCTCGATCCCCTGGCGATGAAGCTGGGCCTGCGCTTCCAGTGGTGAGGCCGGGCACCTCCGGCGTCGTGTCGCTCCGTCTGCCGTCGCGGGCCGGTCATAGTGGGTCGTGACGGGTGAGGCGGATGAGCTTCCCGGTCTCGATCCGCTGGCGATGAAGCTGGGCTTGCCCTTCCATGGCGAGGCGGATGGACTCCCCGGGCAGTTGCCTCATAATGAACGTCTCGGCCGGACCGCCCGGTCTGGCGGAAGGAGACCGAGCGGAAGGAGACCGTCATGAGGCTGGTGAGCGGGATCGACGGCGGCGCGCGGTTGATCGTCTCGTTGGGTGCAGGAGCCCTGCTGGCCGTGACGGCCGTGGGTCCGGCCGCCGCTGCGCAGGACCGCGGCGCGGACGCCGAACCGGTCGTCCTCCGCTGGGTGGGAACCACGAGCCACGCCTGGGGGGCCTGGGTACCGGCCGGCGCCACCGTCGAGGACTGGGTCGAGCAGGCCATCGCGCTCTGCACGGGGGACGAGATCTGCGAGGTGAACGTCTTCGAGGGGCCCGATCTCGTGACGCACGAGATACCGGTGCCCGAGGCCAACCGGCCCGGCCTGAAGTGGGTGTTCCTCTACCGGCAGGACGAGACGCCGAGCGTCGTGGTCGAGGAGGCGAACGCGGAGCCGGGACGCGACCCGCGCACGTGGACCTTCGATCCGTGACGACCGGCCCCGGTTCCCGGACCCGGCGGTGAGCGATGGCCGAGACGCACGACGCGGCCGCGGAGGTGGTCGAGACCGCGCGCGGGGCCGTCGAGTTCGCGCGGCGCGGCAAGGCCCCCTACGTCGTGCTCCTCCACGGCACGCCGGGAGGGCATTCCGCGAGCATCCTCGGGGAACCGTTCGAGGCGGCCGGCTTCGGGACCATCACGCCGTCGCGCCCCGGCTACCTCCGCACGCCCGTCACTACCGGTCGGACGTTCGCGGAGCAGGCCGATGCCGTGGCCGCGCTGCTGGATGTGCTCGCGATCGACGCCGCAGCCGTCTACGCCATCTCCGGCGGCGGGCCGAGCGCCATCGAGCTCGCGGCGCGCCATCCCGACCGCGTGCGGGCGCTCATCCTCGAGGTCGCCGTCTCCGAGACCCACAAGCCCGAGTTCTCCGACCTGGCCGTCAGGCTCCTCACCAGCCGGGCCGTCATGTGGTTCCAGGGCCAGATCGTGCGACGCCTTCCGCGGCTCGCCGTGAGTCAACTGCTCCAGACCGAGAGCACCCTGGGCGGCGCGGATCGGAAGCGCGTCCGGGCCGACATCCTCGCCTCGCCGGAGAAGCTCGCCTACCTGCGCAGGTTCATGGCCAGCGTTCCGCGTTTCGATCTCCTGCGGACCGGATTCGACAACGACCTCGAGCAGTTCCGCGCCATCGAGCGACTGCCCCGCAGCGAGGTGCGCTGCCCGACGCTGGTCGTGCACGGCACGCACGACGGGACGTGCCCTTCCACCACGGCGAGAACGCCGCGCGCGAGATCCCGGGCGCCGAGCTCCACCGCGTGGAGAAGGGCTGGCACCTGCTGGCCCTGGGCGACGGGGCCGAAGCCTGCGCCCGGGCCCAGATCGCCTTCCTGCGGGAGCATCTCGCCCCGTAGCCTCACGCCGCCGTCGGCGACGAGGCCTCGGCCGCGTCGCGGCCGTGAAGCGGACACGGTCCCTGAGGCGATCTCCCCGCCGGCGGGCGGACCCGCGCTGGGCAGGGCGCCGTCACGAGGCCCACGTGGCCGAACCGCGCCACGGCGTCAGGCGCGGCCGCCAGCGACCTACGTGCCGGCAATAGGATTCGTACGACGCTCCGAACCTTCGACGGAGGGTAGGCTCCTCGTAGAACCGCACGTTCAGGTGGAAGGCGACCGCCACCGCGCCCGTGTACACGAGGAGCGACGTCTGGCCAAGGAGCAGCGCCTGCCCCGCGATGATGGTCAGCACGCACACGTACATCGGGTTGCGCACGAACCGATACAGGCCCGACGCCACGAGCACCTCGGTCTGCGCCACCGGTGCCGGCGTGCCGCGCCCCTCGAGGGCGAAGCGGGCGAAGCAGTCGAGCAGGCAGGCCAGCCCCGCCATGATCGCCGCAGCGCCGACCACCCGCACGCCCGGCAACCCGAAGAGCGCCGGCTGGATCGCCCAGCCGGACAGCGCGAACGGCCCGACGCCGGCAACCACACCCGGTGCGATCCAGAAGAAGACGAACGACCCGACGATCGCACGCGCGCGTGTCGCCTTCACGGACGGCCCGGGCGTCACTCGGGCAGCGCGAACACCCACATGACGCCGCTGCCGTCGGACATCCTCGTGTCGGTCAACCGCGCATAGAACCGCGTGTTGGCGATTCGGCCGCCTGCGCCCACCGCGAGGTACTGGCGCCCGTCGACCTCGAAGGTGACGGGGGCGCCGGAGACGTCGCCGTTCAGGCGGGTCTCCCAGAGCAGATTGCCGTTCTCGGCGTCGAGGGCGAAGAAGCGGCGGTCGGCCGTGCCTCCGAAGACGAGCCCGCCTCCCGTCGACAGGGCCGCCGCGCTCATCGCCGCCCCGCCGGGGAAGCGGCGCTCCCACGCGCGCCGCCCGGTGAGCGGGTCGAAGGCCACGAACTCGCCGACGTAGTCGTAGTCCGGCACCGTCTTCACGCGCGCCGCGATTCCGCTGTAGAGCCGGTTCGGGCGGTACTCCTCGGAGACGAACGTGACGTCCATGCAACTGTTGTTGATGCCGACGTAGTAGAGGCCCGTCTCCGGGCTGTAGCTCGGCGAGTTCAGGTTGCGCGTGCCGACGTAGAACGGGCACACCTCGAACACGCGGCCCGAATCGACGTCGTCCATGCTCGGGAGGAGCGCAGGGTTGTAGATCGGAATCCCGATGTCCGTCCAGCCGGTGATGAGATTGTCGAAACCCGTCCGGAACGAGCCCAGGAACTGGCCGGTGACGCGGTCGAGCACGATGCCCCAGCCGATCTTGCTGGTCTCGATGAGCGCCTTGCGCTCCCGGCCCCCGATGACCAGGTCGACGAGCATGCTCTCGTGGGTCGAGTCGAGGTCCCAGTTGTCTGACGGCACCACCTGGAAGTGCCATTGCATCTCGCCGTCTTCGATGTCGATCGCCAGGATGGAGTTGGTGTAGAGCGCGTCGCCGGGCCCCCGGAGGGTCGAGGACCAGGGAGTGGGCTGGCCGGTGCCGATGTACATCCAGCCCAGCTCGGGGTCGTAGCTGATCGTGTTCCACGTGAGGCCGCCGAGCGGTTCGATCTCGTGCTCGGCCCACGTCTCGTAGCCGGGCTCGCCCGCCGCCGGCACCGTGTAGGTGATCCAGAGCCGCTCGCCCGTCTCGGCGTCGTGCGCCACGACGGCGCCGCGCGCCCCGCGCTCGCCCCCGGCGAAGCCCAGGATCACCTTGCCCTCGGCGATCAGGGCGGGATGGGGGTGTCCCAGCCCGATCGTGTAGTCGCCCGTGTCCACCTCCCAGCGCTGCTCCCCCGTCCGGGCGTCGAGGGCGACCAGCGCGGCGTCCGCCGTGCCCCAGTAGATCGTGTCGCCGTAGACCGACACGCCCCGGTGCCGCATGTAGGCCTGCGAGAGCTCGATGTCCTCGGGGTAGCTCCGCGTGTGCACCCACACGACGTCGCCGGACACGACGTCGAAGGCGGTCACGCGGCCGCTTCCCTCGGAGACGTACATCAGGCCGTTGGCGACGATCGGCGTCGGCACCCAGCCCGTGACGTCGCGCATCGAGTAGGCCCAGACGAGCCGCAGGTCGCCGACGTTCGAGCGGTCGATCTGGTCGAGGGGACTGAACCCCGTCACGTCGTAGGTCCGGCGATAGCTCATCCAGTCGCCGTCCTGCGGCTCGAGCAGCCGCTCCGCGGTGACGGGCTCCCACTCGACCTCCGGCTGCGCCGAGGCGACGCTCCCTGCGGCGAGACAGATCCCGATCAGGAGCGCGGCGATTCTCGTGCGTCCAAGCTGTGGCATGTCGGCCTCCCTCGCTGCGACGGCCGGTCCGGTCACGACGGGCCGGAGGGTGCCGTCCCCGGCGGCGGCACCCGACGCACTGTAGGAGCTTGCGCGGCAGAAAGCAACGCGGCGGAACCCGTGGCGCGAGGAGTCTCCGCCGCAGAACCGACGACGCAAGACTTCGCGCGAGCGCAGTCTCCAACGCAACCGCAGGGTCGCGCAAGCGCACCCGCGCTCCGGGCGACGGGCCGGAGCCCGCTTGCGGCGGCTCCCGGCTCCGGCGAACGCGGTTTCCTCTACCATTTGGGCGGGATCAGGCCCAGTTCGGGGCGGCAAACGCGCGGCCGCCGCGCTCGGCGACGACGGCCGAGGCGCCCGCCGACCGGGCCGCGAGGGCCGAGAAGGAGACGACACCGCATGGCATCCAGCGCCGGGAGCGAGAGCCAGGACGTCCGCTACGAGCCTGACGAGCAGCCGCCGCTCCCGCTGACGATAGGGCTCAGCCTGCAGTACGCCATGCTCACCGTGGCGAGCGTCGTGCTGTCGCCGGTGATCCTGATCAGCACCGTGGGCGGCAGCGAGGCGTACCTGGGGTGGGTGGTGTTCGCCGCGCTCGTGGTCAGCGGCGTGACCACGGTGATCCAGGTCGTGCGCGTCGGGCGCATCGGCTCCGGCTACCTGCTCCTGATGGGGAGCAGCAGCGCCTATCTCGCCATCTGCGTAACGGCGCTCGAACGGGGCGGCGGCGGCTTGCTGGGAACGCTCATCATCATCTCGTCGCTGTTTCAGTTCGTGCTCGCGGCCAAGCTGTCCCTGTTTCGCCGCATCTTCACGCCCACCGTGGCCGGCACGGTCCTGATGCTGATACCGGTGATGCTGTCGCCGACCATTGTGGGCAAGATGACGGACGTGCCGGCGGACGCCTCGCCCGCCGCGGCACCCGTCACGGCGGCGGTCACGCTGGGAGTGATCATCGCGATCTCCGTCCGTGCCTCGGGCGGGTGGCGGCTCTGGGCCGCGGCGGCGGGGATGCTGGCGGGAAGCCTGGTCGGTGGCCTGGTTTTCGGGATCTACGAGACCGAGCGCGTCCTGGACGCGGCCTGGATCGGCGGCCCTGCCCTCGCCTGGCCGGGCCTCGACCTGAGCCTGGGCCCCGACTTCTGGAGCCTGCTGCCGGCCTTCGTCCTGCTGACGTTCGTCGGCGCCATGGACACCATCGGAGACTGCATCGCCATCCAGCGCATCTCCTGGCGCCGGCCGCGCGCCATCGACTTCCAGTCCATCCAGGGCGCGCTCGCCGCCGACGGGCTGGGCAACCTCCTGTCCGGCCTGATGGGCACGCTGCCCAACACGACGTACGTGCACAGCATCGCGGTCGCCGATCTCACCCGGGTGACCGCGCGCGCAGTCGGCATCTGCGTGGGCATCATCTTCGTCATCCTCGCCTTCCTGCCGAAGCTCGTGGCCGTCGTCGTCGCCATCCCCGGTCCCGTGGCTGGCGCCTACTTCATCGTGCTGGTGTCGTCGCTCTTCGTCCTTGGGCTCCGGGTGCTCCTGCACGACGGCCTCGACTACCGCAAGGGCGTCGCCGTGGGCCTCGCCTTCTGGCTGGGACTCGCCTTCGAGCTCGACTGGATCTTCCCGGAGTACTTCCAGGGCGTGTGGAGCGATCTGCTCGCGAACGGCCTGACGGTGGGCGGCCTGACGGTGATCGTCCTGTCGCAGTTCGTGGAGCTGACGGGACCGCGCCGCCGGCGCCTGAAGACCGAGCTGACGCGGGAGAGCTTCGCGAAGGTCGACGCGTTCCTCTCCGACTTCGCCGCCCGCGGCCAGCGCAACGAGGAGATGTCGGACCGGCTCCGGGCGGTCGGTGAGGAACTGCTGCTCACCCTCACCCGGCAGGAGGCCGGCGGAGGGCGGAGAGCGAACCGGCACCTGCTGCTCGTCGCGCGCAACGACGGCGACGCCGTCGACCTCGAGTTCGCGGCGGCGACCGACGAAGCCAACCTGGAGGATCAACTGGCCCTGCTGACCGAGCAGGGCGCCGGCGCCCCGACCGAGGAAGAGATCTCGCTGCGACTGCTACACCACTACGCGTCGTCGGTCCGGCACCAGCAGTTCCACGACACGGACGTGGTCACGGTCCGGGTCGGCCCGTCCGCCTCCCTGTGAGCGGCGCCGGCAGGCTCACGGCAGGGCGAAGACGAACAGGTTGTTGCCGACGCTGGGCCTGAGCTCGGGCGTCAGGTCGATGAAGCGCGGGGTGCCCGTGCTCACCGCGACGTACTGCCGGCCGTCGACGGCGAACGTAATCGGGAAGCCGGAGACCGACGAGCCGAGGTTGATCTCCCACAGGATCTCGCCGGTCCGATCGTCGAAGGCCCGGAAGCGGCCGTTGACGTCGCCGCCGAAGACGAGCCCGCCGCCGGTCGCGGCCAGGCTCATCGTGGCCGCGCGCTGCTGGTAGTTCCACACCGACTCGCCGGTCTCGGCCGAGATGGCGTGGATGCTCCCCACCTGGTCCATGCCGGGGGCGATCTGCGAGCGCCAGGCGAGGGCGTAGAGGCGCCGGGCCTCGTCCGACTCGTCAGCGGCCGAGATCGACAGCATGCGCGCGCAGACGTTGCGCAGCGGCATGTACATGGTGTTGGTCAGCGGGCTGTAGGCGCCGGCCTCCCAGTCCTTGCCGCCGCTGGCGTGCGGACAGGCCAGGACCTCCTGCCCCTGCGCGGTGAAGACCAGCTCGGAATTCTCCGAGACCGCCCCCGTGGCCCCGTCGATGCCGCTGACCACGTTCTGGGGGATGGTCGGCGTCGCCCAGAGGAACTCGCCCGTCTCCCGGTCGAGGGTGTAGACGATGCCCGTCTTGCCGGGAACGCCGGTCACCACGCGGCGCTCCTCGCCGGGGTTCAGGCGCGGGTTGATCCAGCTCACGGCGGACGCGTCGGGCCGCACCGCGGTGTCGACCAGCAGGCGCTCGAACGGGTGATCCAGGTCCCAACTGTCGTTCAGGTGCTGGTAGTGCCAGACGATCTCGCCGGTATCGCCGTCGAGGGCCAGGGTCGAGTTGTGATAGAGGTGCGTCAGGTCCGTGCCGCCGAGCATGAACTTCGGCGCCGGCGAGGTGACCGACGTGCCCAGGATGACCAGGTTCAGCTCCGGGTCGTAGCTCGGCACCATCCACGAGCCGACGTGCCCG
>JAPOYG010000187.1 GCA_026706755.1 Acidobacteriota bacterium | reverse complement strand
AGCGCGGCACCGGCGACGGCGACGTCCTCTTCACCAACTCCACCCTCGCCCTCGATGCCGACACGGGCGAGATCGTCTGGTACTAGGTGTTGATCGAAAGTGCCCCAACAACCGTAGGCGCTATTGGAGATGTGCGATCAGCCATATACCACGTTTTTGACCACGCGATGATTCCGGTCCACAGCGGTCCAGGACAGTCCCAGCATCGCAGCATCGCCAGCATCGACTTGCCAGCCGTGGCCGCTTCGGGTCGACGGTCCGGTCGCAAGCCCAACCGCACATGCGCCCCGAGGGCCTGAGACTGCGGATCCCGAAGACGGAAACCACTTGGCGCGCGAATTCGGCGCCGGCAGTTCCTGGCTCAGGACACGGACGGCGACGAGGCCCTGCTGGGCGGATCCGCATTCGTCGAGCAAGGCGTCGGCGGTCGGCCCGACGATGATAGTGAGCAGTTGCCTGTGGCTCGGCGCGCTGGCGCCGAGCCACTCGAGGCCCTCGCGGCCAAGAGCCTCGCCGCCGGTCAGCGTCCGGCGGTTCCGAGCGCCGTCATGTGCGGTCTCCCTTGCGTGCGCGCCGCCAGCACCCGCCGCGCGGCGGCGACTGGACCTATTGCCGGCAGGTAGGCGACATCCACGGGCGAGGAGCTGGCGGGATGCCGGGCATCCCAGCGCCCACCCGACCTGACGCCGAGGACCCACCGCTCAGGGGGCACCCATGGTGCGATGCTTGTGGGTGGACAGGTTGTCGAGGATCACATGGATGTCCTCGTCCCGCGCGCGGGTGGCCACGACGTCCCCGAGGAAGCCCACGAGGTCCAGGCTCGTGTGCCGGGCCGTGGTCTTGCCCTGCACCTCGCCCGTCTGCACGTTCAACGCCGCGGAGAGCGACAGCGTGCCGTGCCGCTTGTAGCTGGACGTTGCGACGGCGTGCATCACCGCCAGCCTCGCCAAGCACGTACTAGGGCGTCCCCCAGCCGCTCGCTGTGGCTCTTCTTGCCCTGGTCAGTGATCTGGTGCCTACTCTGCCACAGGACAGTCAATCGACTGGCACCGGGCTCGACGCGCATTGCGATATCCTGGCGCCAAGTCTGTACCGTTTCCGGGAGGGCCGCCGTGGACGCCCGGGCGTGCACGTTGACGTCTACGGCGCGGTTGCCGTTCACTACGATCTCGACGACGAGGGCCTCATGGTCGCCTTCAAGTTCATGCCGGCTGATTCTCTGTGGGTCCATGGGTGGGCGCTCACCATCGACAACCACCCTAGCGGTCGCCCAATGGAGCACAACCGGCATGCCGCACGTCTCGCGGACCAGACCAAGGAGGTGGTGGCTCCCCGGCTCCTCCCCCGCCACGAGTTCCCAGCGAATCTTGACTCGCGGCCTATTTGCGATTAGGAGCTGCTGGTGCGTTATGCGAGCCTGGGCGGCGTTGGCATGCCAGAGCGCGGCGTTCACGATGAACTGCACGACCCCGACAGCGGCCAGAGTCCACGTTGCGACCACGAGCGCCTCTGTAGCCGTTGCAACAGGATCACTCACGATTGCGAGTTCGGTCCGCCGAGCGTAGGGTGGGTGGCCGGGCCGGCCATCGCGAAGTACGCGTTGGAGAACGGTAGCGTCGCCATCAGGTACTTGACCTTGCACGGCACGCCGGCGATGTCGACCCACGACTCGCCGAAGTCGACCTCCATCGTCGTCCCCACCAGAATGCTGCGGTGCACGAAGGCTTCCTTCCTCGTGGCGACCCCCGCAGCGCCCCGACGCAGCGACGCACCGTGCGCGCCGGAACCCGTCCCGCCATCGGAAGCAGCAACCGCCGAATCCTCTTCGCGGTCCACGCGGCTCTTCGCGGCAGCCACCGCCTGATTCTCTCTCGCCATGGGTCCAGGGTGCCGGGCCGCGGCGGCCACACCCGCGCCGGCCGCGTCCACCGCTCGCCGCGACTCCGGCGGGCTGCCTTCGGACACCGACGCGGAAAGAGAACTACGCCTCCGAGGCGGCCGGGGCTGGCTCCCGGTTGATCCGCTCCTTCACGGCCCTCCCGGCCTTGAAGTAGGCGACGCGCTTCGACGGCACGTCCACCGAGTCCCCGATCCCGGGGTTGCGGGCGCTGTGCGCCCCGCGGTGTCGAAGCCGGAAACCTGCCGAGGCCACGGAGTTCGACTTTCTCACCTTGGTACAGCGCCTCAACGATGTTGCCGAACAGGGTGTCGTCGATGATGTCGGCGGCCTTCTTCGTGAGACGGGCGGCATCGGCTACCTGCTCCACGAGTTCCGCCCTCGTCAGAGCGCGTTGGTCGCGGGCCGTCTACTCATCGAAAGGATGCTGACTGCTCCACCGAGCGAGCCGGCCACTCAGCGCCAAGCAGGTGTCCACCAATGCTCCACCCCGCGTGGATCGCGCGGGAGGAGCGCCGGACCCCTGCGGGTGTGGTGGCCAAGTCACCTTTAGGTATCCTCCCCGGCGGTCCCGCCGCGGCAGCCTTCCCCCTTGGGGGACAACGGACCCTGAGCGACCCCGGTCGGCTCACTCCTCACCGAGCAGCCAGCGCGCCACGCGCGTGGCGACCGCAGTCCTCATTGCCTGCTCCAGCCGCCGAAGGATTTCCGCAGCGCGCTCCACCGGTATCATGCCCATCATCCCGAACTCGGCCACGTCCTCCGGGGAGACCAGTGTCTCATCCGGCAGCATGTCCGACGCCTCGAGGGCGCTAGCAAGTTGTGGGAGGTCCTCCGGACCTGAGCGCCACCGAACGCGGCCCGCGTCCCGAAGCCTCCTGCAATCCGTGGCATCTGCCATGGTCGCCGCGAACGTTGGGCGGCGTCCCGTTCCTACTCCCGTGAGCCGTATGTCGTCACACACCCCGTCGTTCGCCGAAGAACCGGAATCGGCACCGAAATCCCGAGGATCGTAGTCCCCCAACAACGCTGTCATAAGCGCACCGAGCGTCTCCGCCAACCCGAACAGTGCAGCCGCCATCTGCTCCGATTGGTCCTCCGTGTACTCGTTGGAAAACGTCTCCGACCGTTCGGCGGGAAGCCCCTTGTTCATAAACTGACCGGCCAACTCCAGAACCATGAGCTCGTCCACAAAGGGCCGGAAAACGCCGAAGTCAAGACCGTCCGACCGCAACTCCTCCCGCATTGTCGTCGCGAACTCATCGGAGGGGGGCGCCCAACGAATGCGCCCGGCGTTCAGCAATGTGGAACAATCTGTTCCGTCTTGCCTCACCTGGAAGGTAAACCCCATTCCCTCGCCCGTGAACCGTGCGTCGTCGCATTCTCCGTCGTTCGGGAACAGCCCGGAATCATCGCCGAAGTCCTCATCGGCCACCACGTCCTCGGCCACGGACGGCGGTTCCTCCGGATCGACGAGCCGCACGCGCTCCTCGCCAGGCGATTCGCGTTCTCCGGCCGAACGCCAGCGAATGCGGCCGACGTTGAACAACCCGTAGCAGTCGGAGGCATCCCGTCCAACCTCGGATCGCACGCCCATTCCCTCGCCCGTGAAGCGCCCGTCGTCGCATTCCCCATCGTTGGGCCACGCGCCGGAATCATCGCCGAAGTCGCGGGCGATCATCAGCGCCGCCGCATTGTCAGGGTGGCCCGCCAGCCGGGTCAGCCCCCTTGCTACATCCAGAGGCGTACGGCCATCGTCGTCCCGCGCCCCGATATCAGCGCCGGCGTCGATCAGCGCCCGGAGGTTGTTGAACGACCACTCGTAGTAATCGAGCCCCGCAGCGAGATGAAGCGGCGTCCGTCCGACCTGATCGCGCGCCTCCATGTCCGCTCCGGCCTCCAGCAGAGCCGCAAGCGGCGTCGCCACGCCGTCCCATGCCTGTGCTTGGTGCATTGCCGCTACGTGCAAGGGGGTCTGCCTGCTGTCGTCCCGTGCCTCGACACGCGCACCACGCGCGAGCAACACCTGGAGCGCGTCCGGGTTGCCAGAACGCAACCCGTCGTAAGCCATCGTGGCCGCGAGGTGCAACGCCGTCCATCCGTCTCGACCACGGGCGTCGACCTCGGCGCCCGCATCGACTAGGGCCTCGATTGCCGCGGCAGTGCCACTCCACGCAGCCGCCAAGTGCAGCGGCGTCCATCCCTCCCTGTCCCGGGCCTCGAAGTCCGCGCCCGCCTCGAGCAGAGCCGTGACGATGGCGCCGGGCTCTGCAAGCGATTCATGGACATCTACGTCGGCCGCCGCGAGCAAGGGAGTCCGGCCGCGTGGGTCCCTGGCCTCTATATCTACGCCGGCGTCGAGCAGCAACCGGATGTTCTGCACGCTGCCGTACACGGCGCCGTGCAGAGCGCCGTCGACGTCGCCCCCCGCGTCAATCAGTACGCTGAGATTGTCCGCGGTTCCGCGCGCGGCACCCCACAACAAAACACTATCATCGAGTCTCGATCCCGAGCTGATCAGTGCCACTATGTTGGCCGGCGTTCCGCGCAGGGTCGCCACATGCAGTGGTGTGAAGTTCTCCTCCGAGTTGTAGGCTCCCCCGGCACTTCCGTAGTCGGCTCTTGCGTCGATGTCTGCTCCCGCATCGGTCAGCGCGACGATGCTGCCCGGCGTTCCGAACTGCGCCGCCAGGTGCAGAACCGTTGGAGAGGCGATATACGCATCCTGCCGCGCGTTGGGGTCCATTCCCAGACGCAGACAGCGCTCCACCGCTACATCCGTGGCGTTCGCGAAGAACTCTTCACTATTCCAGTTCCGGCACTCAATCGCCGGGGCATTGACGCTAGTTCTTGCGGCACCGCAAGCCGCCAGACTGTAGGTGGCGACGGTGCAGACCATCACGATCCGGATAACCGCACGGTCATGGACGGCCTGTTTCTTCACTTTCGATCCCTCCCTGGGGTGAGTGCAAGGCGTATGTGGTACCCTTCCACCCTGCGGTGGTATTCGGCGCACGGGCACGTCCGGGGGGTACCGCGCAACCGCCACCGGCCGGTAGAAAGGAAGGCGCAAGCAGGGCGCTGACGCCGCACGCCCCCATGAAGGCAATAGCGACCCTTCATCCTTTCCGCTCGTGGTGTCCTGGGCGGCTCGATCTCGTGATCTGTTCGGCTCCGGAGTCCGCTCCGTCATCCGGAGAATGGCAACTCGCCGACCTCTTTGTGGATGCTGTAAACCCTGCCATCGGGCGACCGCAAGGTCAGCCAATACGCCGCGTAGGTGGCCAGCTTCTTGTATTCTCCCGTGCCCTCTTGCGCATTTATCGTCCTGCCCGTGACGCGGCACAGGTCGTACTGCCACCCGCCGTACCGGAAGATGTGGCAGCCCGAGCTGAAGTATCCCGTCAAGCCCTCGAGTACGATGAACCCGCCGGTGTTCGGCGCATCCGAAAGCTGCCGAAGAAGCGCGCGAGTTTCGTCGTCCTCGGTCATTCCCGCCAGGTCCGATAGCACTGTGGACCCGACATCTTCGACGTGGAACCCTGCACCACCGAGGCTCGCCAGGACGCGGCCTGAATAGCGAAGCTCCGGCTCCGAGCCCGGATGCCCGAAGAAATACGTGAACCTGGATTCCCCAAGCTCGCTGTCATAGCGCGAGCAGAGCGAGAGGGTGTTGCCGTTGTCCAGTCGAAAACTGATGATGGCGTAATCCTCGTCGGCGCACCAGGTCTCATGCTTCTCCTGGCGCTGTGGCAGTCCCGGCCCTGTTGTCACGGCCAGCGGCGAGCGGATCGGACGGCCCAAGACGTTCCCTCGAGAAACAGTTTTTCGAGGTTCGGCATGCTCTCCAGCTCGGCCGGGATCGGACGGCTCAACGCGGCGTTGGAGAGCGCCAGTTCCCGGAGGTCCGCCAGACTCCCTAGCTCGGAGGGGATCGAACCCGTCAGCGCGTTGTTGGAAGTCCAGCTCCCGGAGGTTCGCCAAGCTCCCCAGCTCGGAGGGGATCGAGGACAGGTCCAGAGCGCTGACCTGGCCGGTGGCGTCCGTCGTTACCCCGTACCAGTCGTCCAGCGGTGCCGACGTCTTCCAGTTCGTGCTGGTCCTCCACCCCGCGCCGTCCGTGGCGTCATTCAGCACCTCCAACGTCGCTCCTTCCGACTCCACGTTCCCCTGCGCGAGCGCGGCGGTCGCAGCCAACGCAGTCCACAAGGCCGCCAACGCGACAAGACCGCCACGATGGAGCAACAGCCCGCGATTCGCAAACCCCGCTCGAGCCCGAGTCAGTCTGAGGCTCATCGATTCCTCCGGAAGATTCTGACCACTTCCGGCATCCTGTTGGAGACCATGACTTCTCCCCAAGCTCGCGTCCGGCTGCGAGACGGTCGGGCCCCGGGCACGCCCGTCGTGTCGCCGTTGTACTTCCGGTTCGGGTTGGAGAAGCGGAGCACTTCGGGGCACTCGAAACCCTGATCGGTGCACTGCGAGGTCCACGAGCATGGCTGCCGGCTGTCGAGGGCCCCGGCCGGGGAAGGCGTGAGAAACCCCGACCGGGACTTCTCCGCACGAATCAGTACCGGTAGTAGGTCGTCTCGGCCGCGGCGGCAGCCACCAAGAGAACGAACATGCCGATTCCAATTCCGGAACCGATCCACCCGCTGCGGACCTTCTTCGACCGTCCGCGGTCCCGATAGCCGTCCTGGAAGCACGCCAGGTCGGCGTCGTCAACCTGCCGGATCTCGGCGGCCGGCGCCGATGGGTTCGACGCCATCCCGATCAGCGGCATGATGACCGGGATGAAGATCCCTCCCACTAGGTAGCCGGCGCTTCCTTCCCGCCGGTCGGCGAGGTCGGCTCCGTTCGCCGTGGCCTGCGCGCAGCCGACGGGCTGGCCTGCGACGGCAACGGCCGGGACCATTCGGCTGGCGACACGCTCCGCTGATTCGAGAATCGGGCCAGCGGCGGCGCCGGACGGTGCCAGCAGCACGACGATGAGAACGATGGCGACGATACGCATGTTGCGACCTCCCCCGGGTTTCGTGGTTCGTCATGCTTCCACCCATCCCTTCGGGTACCGCCGGTAGAGCGGGTGGTTCAGTTCTGCTGCAGAGCCTTCTCCTTCGTCTTGCCGATGCCGCGAAGCTCCGCATCGACAGGATGGGCCGTGGCCTCGTAGATGAGTCCGTCCGTGGACTGGATGACTTCGAAGTCGATCTGGATGCGAGGCTTGGCTGGAGTTGTTATCGTTTCTTCTCTTCTCGAATCGTGCGCTCTAACTGCGTGAAGAACGACCGTATGTCGCGGCGGTTCGTGCGGAACAGCATGCCTCGAGCCTGCTGCTCCCGCGTCTTCGGCGCCACGAAGTGCATCATCGGCCGCGAGGCCGCCTCCCAGATCGCCTCCGCGGCGGCCGCGTCATTCTTCTGCCGCTTCACGAACGGCTTTCACGTAGACCGGCGGCACCTGCTTCACCTCGTGATCGAGGTCCCCGAACGCCCGACCCCAGTGGTGCGAACTCGCACACGCCTCCATCGCCACGACGCATCGCGGACGCGACGCCACGAAGTCCAGCACCTTGGCTCAACTCAGCCTCTTCCGGACAGCCACGGAGGCGTCCACCCCTCATCCACGCGGGGTCCACCGACGACCCCGGTTATGGACTTGTCGGCCACCCTTCAGTCACACCGCGCCGATAGATGTCCTCAATTTCCCTGCGAGTCATCCCATGGGCGTGAGCAATGTCGACCAGCATCTTGGCAAACCGTGCACCAACCAACCGATCTCTCTTGGCACCGCCTTTCTGGAGAACGACACTGGGTGCCGAAGGCGTGCGACCGCCCTCTTGTAGAGGCGCTAGGGTCTCTGCCTCCCTCAGCGCTGATTGCCGGGCCATGAAGATCTCCCCGAACAGGGCAAGTTCGCGCGACCCGCTTGGTCCCCGACCGTCATGACCACGATGGGCAGGGAAAGGCGTGCCAACGGTCGAGACGGGGACTTGATCAAGGGTGTGTTTGGCGACGATCGACCAGAGAACGAGAAGCGTCACACTTGCGACCACGACACTGACGCGCGCGATTCGAGCCATAGGAGAGCATCACCAGCAGGGCTTCTGGGCTGTAGCGACGTCGGCCGAACCGTACACAGCTACATAGGGGATCATCCGACACCGTCGGTGTCACAGCTGTCCACGCGTCCAGAACCAACTTGGTCAGAGGGGTCCGTGTCTATACCGATGTCGGAGTCGCAGCTATCTGCCTCGTTGCCGCATCCCAACGTAGACACCACACCGAACGCGAGTGCCCCCGTGCCGATCGCTCGGGCCAGAAAGGAGCGACGGTCGGTTCTCACTGTGGTTATCTGGTCGTCCAGTAGGTGTTCCTGGCGACGGATTCGATCGTCGTGTGTTGGCATCTCTTGCTTCCATCGGTTGCTGTGGCTCAAGCCGAGTAGTCGCACCGAGGTGAAGGACCGTCAAACATCAAGACATCGCCATCTCGATCGCGAAAGGCGAGGTTGTTGAAGCCGTTCATAGCGGCGGTCGAGGGCGCCGCGGCCGACCGACGCACGGCATGGCACGGCCGCCGCTAGCAGGCCGTGGCCAAAGGCCTTCCCCGTAGCACCGAGGGAAGGTGCAGATGACTCAACCCCGTAGCACCGATCGGCGTCGGATCCGGCGGCCGCGGCGACACGAGGGCCTCAGAGGGCGATACGAGGCGCCAGAAGCGGCTCAGGACGAGTCTCGAGGCGTCGAAAACGGCGCGGGCGCGGCCTTGGAGGCTCCGCGGCGTGCCGACGCCCGTCAGGCGGCGAAGGACCAGGCCGAGATTGAAGCCGCAGACGTGCACCAGGAGGCGCTTCCGGATGTTGGTGTACCCCCGCAGATGTACCCGGCGCAGGCGCCCGGTCTCGTAGAGATGGGCGTTGGGTCGTTCGAGGCGTTCGCCGCGCTGGCGCAGCAGCCGCCGACCGCGGGGCCTCCGGATCCGCCGCCGGTTCGCATACACGGCGTCACGGGCGGCGTGTTGGCCGCGCCAGCGTCGCCGGCCACGGTCCGGCTCCGACACGTAGCTGCCCAGCCCCAGGTCGGACAGCGCGACCATCGTCTCGTTGCTGTGGTAGCCCTTGTCCGCGACCACCTCGGCCACGCCTCCGCCGGCGGGCAACACCGCTTCGACCTGCTCCGCCGCCGTGACCAGCGTCTCGACCATCGTCGTCGTGTCGCCCGCGCTCGCATCCTGCACGGTGACGCCGACGACCGCGCCCGTCTCCAGGTCGACCGCGTGCTCGGCCGTGTACGCCATGCGCGTCCGGCCGTCCTTCATCTTCGCGATCTTCGCGTCGGGGTCATGCGGGTTCGTCCAATCGTCGTTCGAACCCTTCTTCGGCCGCTTCCGGTCCAGGCGGGCCAACTCCGCACGGGTCGGCGTCGGAATCCCGGAGGCCGCCGCCAAGCCGCGCAGGAAGGCGTCATAGCCCTCACCCGTGTCCCGACGCACGATGCTCCGCAGCGCCGCGTTCGCCTCCAGCGTCGTCGCGTCGATACCGACCGTCTTCCCCTTGAGCAGGCCGGCGTCGGCCACCCGCTGCAGCACCCAGGTGAAGACCGCCTCGTGCGTCTCGATGTCGATCCGGCGCCGCGTCCGCGAGACCGTCGAGTGATCGGGCGGACCCTCGTGCAGCGCGACATCCAGGAACTGCCGCAGGCTCAAAGAATCCGCCGCCCGCCACGCCATCGCGCGTTCCGATTCCAGACCCTCGAAGTAGCCGAGCAACAGCATCCGAAAGTAGCGACCCGGCGGCAGCGACGGCCGGCCGACCCCGTCGGCGTAGAACTTCGCGCACTGCTCCTCGACGAAGGCATCGAAGCCCGACTCGTCGAGCAAGCGGTTCAGACGCTCGTAGAACGGATGGCCCGCGCTCCGCGGCAAGTCCGCGTCGGCCACCCACATCGACGGCTGCCGCGCACGTCGGCGGCGTTTCCCCATCGCCATGGAATGAGTGTAGGGCGCGGGATCGATCTTGTCGATCCCTACGGGGCCGTTTCACCACGGCCTGCTAGCACTCCGCTAGCACGATCGCCACCGCCACCACTGCACCCTCTTGTTCATCGCCGCTCCTAGCCATGCGACCCCACTTCTGAGGTCTTGCCGCTGGCACGAGGTCATTCCCACCTACGCCTCGACCACTCGCGACTGCCAGGGCCCACATCCTCGAGCCGACCCAAGCCGGCACCATCGATCCTCGTAGGCCGCAAGCATAGCAGAGCGCTCATCAATTTTCTGTGTTCAGATGAGCAATATACATACGTGTTGCATCAATTGCTGGCTATAATGTCGATGCGCTGCCCGAAGCCGGGGTGGCGCATTCGGGCTTCCGGCGCCGCAGCGCACCATGATCGCGCCGATTGACGAGGGACGAGCCTTGACGGATCCGGCGACCCGAGGCGGGAAAACGAAGCGCTTCGCGAACGCATCTCCACCCTCAGCGCGGCCATCCTGCGCATCAGCGCGACGCTCGACCTCGACACCGTCCTCGCCGAGGCGGTCGAGAGCGCCCGCAGGCTCACCGGCGCCCGTTACGGCGCCATCGTGACCGTCGACGAGACGGGCGCCCACAAGGACTATGTGCTCTCCGGCTTCTCGCCCGAGCAACAGCAGGAGGTGGTCGCCTGGCCCGACAACGTCCGCCTGTTCAAGCGGTTCCGCGAGTTGCCGGGTCCTCTGCGGATCACCGATCTCCCGGACTACCTGGGCTCGCTCGGCATTGCGCCCTCGCGGGCGTCCTCCCAGACCCTACTGGGCATGCCGATGCGCCACCGGGACAAGGACGTCGGCAACTTCTTCCTCGCCGAGAAGACCAACGGCGAGGCGTTCACCGACGACGACGAAGAGGTGCTGGTGCTGTTCGCGGTCCAGGCCGCGGCCGCGATCGTCAACGCCCGCACGCACCGCGACGAGCAGCAGGCGCGAGCCGGCCTCGAGGCCCTGGTCGAGGCCTCGCCGGTCGGAGTCGTGGTCTTCGACGCGCCGAGCGGCAGGCCTGTGTCGCTCAACCGGGAGGCGAGGCGGATCGTCGAGAGCCTGCGAACGCCCGGCCGTCCGGCCGAGCAGCTCCTGGCGGTGATCACCATGCGCCGCGCCGACGGGCGGGAGGTGTCACTGAGCGAGCTTCCGCTGGCGCGGCTGCTCGGCTCGGGCGAGACGGTGCGCGCCGAGGAGGTCGTGCTCTCGGTGCCCGACGGGCGGAACGTCAGGGTGCTGATCAACGCCAGGCCGATCCGCGGCGACAGGGACGCCGTCCGCTCGATGGTGGTGACCATGCAGGACCTGGCGCCGCTCGACGAGATCGACCGGATGCGGACCGAGTTCCTGGGCCTGGTGAGCCACGAGCTGCGCGCCCGTTGATCGCCATCAAGGGCTCGGCGGACGCGCTGCTGGAAGAGGCGGCCGAGCTGGACCCTGCCGAGATGCGCGAGTTTTCCCGCATCATCGCCGAGCAGGCCGCTCACATGCGCGGCCTCATCCGTGACCTGCTCGACGCGGGGCGCATCGACTCGGGGACGCTCTCGGTCACGCCCGAGCCCTCGGAGCTGTCGGACCTGGTGGAGCGGGCGCGCAGCACGTTCCTGAGCGGGGGCGGCCGGCACTCCGTCCTCGTCGACCTCCCAGTGGAGCTGCCCCCCGTGATGGCCGAGCGCAGGCGCATGGTGCAGGTGCTCAACAACCTCTTGTCGAACGCGGCGCGGCACGCGCCCGAGCCGACCCCGATCCGCGTCGCGGCCGTGCGCGAGGACGCGCACGTCGTCGTTTCGGTCTCCGACGAAGGGGCCGGGGTGGCGCCCGAGCTGTTGCCGCACCTGTTCAGCAAGCACGCCGGCGCGAGACAGGGTGCGACGGCAGGCCACGGCCTCGGGCTTGCCATCTGCAAGGGACTCGTCGAGGCGCACGGCGGCCGCATCCGGGCTCAGAGCCCCGGCACCACGTTCACCTTCACGCTGCCGGTGGCCGGCGAGGACCGCGCTCCGGCCGCCGGCCGCGCCGCGCCGCCGGCGCCCTCCGGACCCGGCGAGCCGCCGCGCGTCCTCGTGGTCGACGACGACCCGCGCGCGCTACGCTTCGTCCGCGACGCGCTTTCCGAGGCCGGCTACGCGCCGCTCCTGACGGGCACGCCGCAAGACCTGCGGCGCATCATCCGGACGGAGAGGCCGCGGCTCGTGCTGCTGGACCTGATGCTGCCCGACGTCGACGGCATCGAGTTGATGCGGCAGGTCCCCGAACTGGCCGACCTGCCGGTCATCTTCATCTCCGCCTACCGCCGCGACGAGACCGTCGCCAAGGCGCTCGAGTCGGGCGCGGCCAACTACATCGTCAAGCCCTTCTCGCCGACCGAGCTGGTCGCCCGGGTCCGGGCGGCGCTCCGGCGCCGTGAGACGCCCGAGCCGTTCGCCGTCGGTGATCTCGCCATCGACTACGAGCGGCGCCGGGTGACGGTCGGCGGGGAGGCCGTCGAACTCACCGCCACAGAGTACGAGCTGCTGCGCGTGCTCTCGCTCGACGCGGGACGCGTCGTGACCTTCGAGACGTTGCTGCGCCGGGTCTGGGCCAAGCGGGAGCAAGCCGACGCGAACCTGGTGCGCAACCTCGTCAGGCACCTCCGCCGCAAGCTCGGCGACAGCGCGGCCAGCCCCTCATACCTTTCAACGAGCGCGGCGTCGGCTACCGCATGGCGCAGCTGCCGGACCGATGAGGCTCAGCGCCGGCGCCCTGCGCGGCGCCGCGCCGCGCAGGGTAACGAGCGCGCCGCCGGCGGAAGCCGTCTTCAATTCGCCGCGTCGGCATGTGATTGCGACGATGGCTCCCTGTCACACCCGGAATCCCATCCGCCGCCAGCCGCGGAGGGAACCAGCAAGCGGCCAGCGCCACCGCCACGAGCACGAGTGGAGCCGCCACGAACGTCAGAGGATCATCGGTGGCGACACCCATGTAGCAGGTTCTCCAAAACGCGACTCGGTAGTGTCTCAGTTTGATTGAGGCCCGGCGTCCGGCTGGCAGCGGACGCACGGCCGGGGCGTTCGACGGCCGCACCTCCGGCATTCCGGAAGCCGCCGCCAATCGAGCGGACCCGCGCGATCGGCCAGATGGTTGAGCCGCCCGCCCTGAAGCCGCACCAGACTGGCCTGGATCACCAGCGGTGACAGGAACCACCACACCGCGGCCAGGACGACCAGCGCGGCGAGCCAGCCGACCGTGACCCGGAGCACCGCCGCCGCCGCGAGCGCCGGCAGCGCGCCGACGGCCTCGAGCGCGTAGAACATGCCGGCGACTCGGAGAGCGGCGACCGGGTGATCGACGTTCAGCCCGCGGTCACAACGCCGGCAGACGTAGAGGGCGTGCTCGGGTGGACGCTCTCGATGCACCAGCGATGATCGCAGCCGGCAGCCGGGGGGGGGGGGAGCTCACGGCCCGAGGTTGGCGGGAAGGTAGCCGGGGGATGACGAGTCCCCCGGCGCGTGGCGGCGAGTGCTCAACGCGCAAAGGCGATACCTCCTTCGCTGCCATCGCCCCACGTACTCCGATCAGTCCATCAACAGAACCCCGAACGGCACCAGCTCGATCACCGGCAGCGCGTTCGCCGCAGTCGTAGATCGCCCGCGGCGTCGAGCCGGCCTGCTCCAGCAGTCGGGCTTGGCACCGCAAGCGCAGCGCGAGGATGTGCACGCCGAGAACCCAGAGGGACGCGAAGAGCAGCGCCCGGGTCGGAAGCGCCATCGCTCGCTGGACCTCGATCGCGAACAGGATCGTGAGCACCAGAAAGACGAGGGCGTTGACGTGAGCGCCGTCCGGGACTGCAGCCACACGTACTTCTGCATTCGGGGTTCTCCTTGCTCGAAGCGCTTCGCGTACCAGAAGCGGCACGCACACCGTCCACCCGCTGGCGATGGCGGTCAGCACCAGCGCCCAGACAAAGCTCCCGGGAGGTTCCTCCTTCGGTAGCAGGGGGATTGTGAGGCAACGATTCCCGATATCGTATCGGCAGAGCACGTCGGCCGAGGAGGGGTTGATCCTGGACGAGTTCGTCGCTCGCACGGATCGGTGCAGCCGGGAACGCCTGATCTTCCAGCATCTTGTACAGGGTCAACCGCGAGACGCCCAGCTGGCCAGCAACTTGCTGGACCGTCGAGAGCTGAGCCATCACCTACCTCTTGTCGTCAATGGCACGTTGCCCCGCCACGCGTTGAGGCAGAACGGAGATCGTCCTCGCCGCCGCGATCCCGATGCAGGCTGCCGACGCATGCACATGTATGCCGAAACGGATGGAGCACGACCGCAAGTCCAGGCAAGCGCCGCTCGCCTCGAGAGGCGGGATGCTTCCCATCGTGACGACCATCGATGTCGCGGAGGCGGTCCGGCGTCGGCTCGCGGAAAGAGGCCAGTCCCAGTACCGGGCCGCGGTCAACAGCGGTCTGCCGCAAGACGCCATCCGGTCCGTCCTGAACGGGCACGTCCCCCGCCTGAACCGCGTCGAGCAGATCTGCCGCGCCCTCGGCCTGGAGCTCTACATCGGGCCGCCGCGGGATGTTCAGGTCGAGGCCGACGGCGCAGAACCGTCCCGTCCGCTGACGCGCTTCGACTCGAGCGTCCAACTGCCGGTGCGCATGTTGTCGCCGCCGTCGCCGGAGGTCTGCCTGATGGAGAGCGAAGAGGCGGATCAGACGAGGCCGGCGCCGGTGGATCTGGACGACCCGCAGGCGTTCTACGCGCTGTTCCACGGCTACTCGATGGTCCCGACCGGGATCGGGCCGGCAGACTTCTGCCTCGTCTCTCCGTGCGCGAAGCTCGAACCCGGTCAGCGGATCTGGCTGCGGGACCGGAAAGGGCGCGAAGGGCTGCGGTGGCTGATCAGGCTGACGGCGACCACCTACGAGGTGGCCGCCTGGCAGCCGCCGAAGCCGAACGGCCACCAGGACCTGGTCCCCGAGCGCTGGGAGCGCAAGGACGTCGACGACCGCGGCGTCATCCTGGCCGTGTACCGCGGCTGGCTCGTACCGTCGGACCCGGTGCACCGGCTTCCCGACTGGCACGCCGGCCGGCTCACCGGTTTGTGGCGGGCGCTGTTCGACGACGAACCGGAGCTCCAGGCCGCGGTAGCGGAGCATCTCGAAGAGACGACCGCCTCCTTCAACCGGAGGATCACGGGCTGGCTCGAGCACGGTTCGGTCCAGCGCTCGGACATGCAGGACCTCCTGCAGCAGGTCGAGAGCGTGAAGCAGTTGGCGCAGTTGCTGTCCCGGCGATCGGGAGCTTCCCGCAACGAGTCCGGAGCGCCCGGCGAACGATTGACCGACCCGCCGGCAGGCGCGGGGGCGACGAGAGGGCGGTGACGGAACCTGCCCCCGGTGACGGAGCGCGGCGGCGGTGTCCCCGCCGTCCGGATTCCTCATCCTCGACGACCTGCCGGTTCCCTCACCTCCCACTCGACACGGACGCCCCTCGCGAACAGCGGCCACCGGGCGACGGTCGGTGGTCGTCCGGCTCGCCCGGCCGCACGAGTCGTCATCGTTCACCGGACGGCGCCTGCGCGTTGACACGGTCGAGCATCGCTCGGATCAGGGAGGTCGCCTTCGCCTTGCCGAGCTTCTCCAGCTCGGGCTCGTCGGGGTCGACGCCGAACTCCCGCGCGAGCTCGGGATGCTCCTCGACGAGCTTGGCCAACAACTTCTTCTGCCGAGAGGTGGCGGGCGGGGCCGGCCGCGCGGTTGCCGGCCCGGTCCTGTCCGCCTCGGAGGCGTCGGCGGACGGCTCTCCATCGAGCCCGAAGAGGGCACGGTCGTCGGGCCGCTTCAGGGCCCGGATCTGCTCGTCGAGCCAGTCGAGGCTGATGTCCGCGTTCGCCTTCTGTGCGGCGCGGACGATGGCCCCGATGATGATCTTGCGCCGGGTCTCCCGCTTCCGTTCCGCTCTCGTCTCGTGCGTCTGCAGCTGACGCAGCCGATCCGCGACCCGCTTGTCGGCATCCTTGGCCCTGGCCGCGATCTCCTGGCGCCGCGTCTTGAGCTGGGCGATCTGATCCGCGCGTCTTGATGTCCGCATGATTCGGTATATATCATGGCTTCGCGGCGGGTGAGGGTGGATCAGAGTACCGGACCCAGGCCTGAGGAGCCCGGGGCTCCACAGTGCCCACGGGAAGAGACCAGAGAAACCCGAAGGGCGCACTTACCGGTTTCGCTGTGCGAAACCGACGTGCGACGAGACGCCTGGGGCGTAAAGGCACGCGGGCATGTATTGCCACGTCAACGTGAAGACGGGCAGCCGCGGCACCGGCCAGTCGGCGGCGGCGAAGTACGACTACGTCAGCCGCGCCGGCAAGTACGGGGCGGCCCGCCAGGACGAGGTGGTGCACCTCGAGTCGGGCTGCATGCCGTCGTTCGCGTCGTCGGACGCGCGCCTGTACTGGGCGGCGGCCGACTGCCACGAGCGGAGCAACGGACGCCTGTTCCGGTCACTGACGGCGGCCCTCCCGAACTCGCTGGATGCTGCGGGTCGGCTCGATCTGGCGCGGAGCTTCGCGGCGCACGTGACGGCGGGCGAGTTGCCGTACACGCTCGTGGTCCACGCGGGGCTGTCGAAGGTGGAGGGCAAGCCGGACAACCCGCACCTGCACCTGGTGTTCTCGGAGCGGGTGAACGACGGCGTGGCGCGGGCGGCGGAGCAGTGGGTCCGGCGCGCCGCTCCGAAGGGAGGCGACCCGGGGACCGGGGGCGCCAGGAAGAGCGAGCGCACGAAGCCGCGGGCGTGGCTGGAGGAGACGCGGCAGGCGTGGGCGGCGGAGATGAACCTGGCGTTCGACCGGGCCGGCGTGGCGGACCGGGTGACGCCGGAGAGCCACGCCGCGCAACTGGCGCGGGCGCGCGAGGCCGGCGATGCCGCGGCGGAGGAGCGTCTTCTGCTGAACCCGCCGTCCGCGCACATCGGACCGGCGGCGAAGCACAGTTGGGAGGATCGGTCGTCGGGCGCGCCGGCGCGGAAGCCGGACCGGTACGTCGCGTACGAGGAGGCGTCGGCTTCGGCCCGGGAGGCCCGGTCGGCGCACGCGCGGGACGCGGCGGACGCCGCCGAGGCGAGGTCGAGGGTCGAGGCGCTCGACGTGGAGATCGCGGCGCTGGAGGCGGAGCAGCGGCGAGCCGACGACGCGGCGGCCCGGCGCCGCAAGGAGGCCGACGCACGGCGCGAGGC
>JAPOYG010000325.1 GCA_026706755.1 Acidobacteriota bacterium | reverse complement strand
CTCGAGCAGCACGGCATCAAGCTCGGCCTCGCCAACATCCGCACCCTGGCCGCCGCCCTCGACCATCCGGAGCGCGCGTTCGCGCCCATCCTGGTCGCCGGGACGAACGGCAAGGGATCGGTGGCAGCGATGATCGAGCGCGGGCTGCGGGCGGCGGGCTACCGCACCGGGCTCTACACCTCGCCCCACCTCGTGCGCCTGACCGAGCGCATCGCCGTCGCCGGGCGCCCGGTGAGCGAGTCCACCCTCGAGGCGGGGGCCGACGGGCTCCGAGCGCTCGTGGACCGGCTGCGCGCGGCCGGCCGCCTCGAGGCGCCGCCGACCTTCTTCGAGGCGACGACGGCGCTGGCGCTGGCCCGCTTCCGCGCCGCGGAGGTCCAGGTGGCCGTCCTCGAGGTCGGGATGGGCGGCCGTTTCGATGCCACGAACGTCGCCCGCCCGGTGGCGGTGGCGATCCCCTCCATCGATCTGGACCACGAGCGCTTCCTCGGATCGACCGTCGAGGAGATCGCGTTCGAGAAGGCGGGGGTGATCGACCCGGGCGCAGTGGTCGTGAGCGGCGAACGGAAGCCGGCCGCGCGCGAGGTGCTGCGACGCGTCACCCGCGAGCGCGGCGCGCGGTTCGTGGATGCCGACGCCGGCGCCGACCTGCGCGCCCGGTTCCGGGAGGGGCGGTCGGAGGTGGAGCGGCTCGCGACGCCGCGCGGCCGCTACGGTCCGCTGACGCTGGCGCTCCGGGGCCGCCACCAGCTCCGCAACGCCGTCGTGGCGGTGCGCGTTCTGGAGGAGCTCGGCGCGGCCGGCCTGGCCGTCCCGGCCGCCGCGAGGGAGCGCGCGCTCACGGACGTGCGCTGGCCGGGCCGCCTCGACCTGCGAGAGCGGGACTCCGAGCACCGCGTGCTGCTCGACGCCGCCCACAACGTCGCGGCGGCCGCCGCGTTCGGCGAGTACATCCGCGAGATCGCGCCCGGGGGCCTGCCTCTCGTGTTCGGCGCGCTGCGCGACAAGGATGCGGCAGGCATGGTGCGGGCGATCGGCCCGGCCGCCAGCCGGTTCGTCTGCACGCCGGCCGGCACGCTTCGGGAGCGGCCGGCTCCGGAGCTGGCGGAGGTGGTGCGCCGGGAACGCCCCGGGACCCCGGTCGCCGTGGCGCGGGGCCCGCTCGAGGCGCTCGCCGAGGCCTGGCGGCACGGCCCGCTGGTTGGCGCCGCGGGGTCGATCTACCTGGTCGGCTCGCTCCTCGAGGGTCTGGAGCCGGTCGCGGCCGACCGGTAAGCGACGACACACGGCGGCGGCCCCCGGCGAAGGCGGGAGCGACCGCCGCGGAAGTCACAAAGTTAATTTCGATATTGATTTTCATTTGAATGTCCGCAGACTCATGGTGTATAAATCAATTCGGATCATGGATATCGGGAATGCGCGATGCGCGAACTGCGGGCGGCCGATGCAGATCAGCCGCATGGGCTGCCGCCGCTGCGGCGTGACCCTCGAGGCGGCCTTCGACATTCCGCCGCTGGCCCGGCTGCCGGTGAAGGACCAGCTGTTCGTCGTGGCGTTCGTCCGCCACCACGGCTCCATCAAGAAGATGGAGCGGTTGCTCGGCGTCAGCTACCCCACGGTCAAGAACCGACTGCGGGCCATCGGTGCCGCCCTGGACCGGAGCTTCGACGCCCCGTCGCCGAACGCGGCGGTGCTCGACCGGCTCGCGGCCGGCGAGATCACGGTGGACCAGGCGCTCGAGAGGATCGAAGGATGATGCCCGTCCTCGGAGTCGTCGGGGTCGGCGGCCGACGGTGGGCCGTGCCGCTGCCGCTCCCCCTGGTCGTCCTGTGGCCGCTCGTCCTGGTGCCGCTGGGCGCGGCGGCGGGGCTCGAGCGACTGCTTCGACCGAGCGCCGCCGGCCCGCGTCGGCCCACGGTGGCCGGCGCGGTGCTCGCGATGCTGTGGCAACTGTCCGGCCTGCGAATCGACGTCTGTTCCGCACGCGGAGTCCGCGTGCTGCTGTGGCTCCTGTAGAGCGCCCGACCGGCGCGGGCCGAGAATCGCTCGCGGGAGGCGATTGCGTGACAAGAGGAGGAAACGTCATGGACAGCGAACGGCGGAAGGTGCTCGAAATGCTGGCGGAGGGCAAGGTCTCGGCGGACGACGCGGAGCGGCTGCTCGAGAAGCTGGACGGATCGGGCGCCGGGAAAGCCTCGGGCACCGGAGGCGCGGCGGGCGCAGCCGGGGGCGCGGGGGGCGCCGGCGCGGCCGAAGCGGCGGAGGGCGCGGAGGCGAACGGCGGGGCTCCGCTCAAGTACCTGCGGGTCCTGGTCGACAGCGCCGACGGCGACAAGGTCAACGTTCGCGTGCCGCTGGGCCTGCTGCGCACCGGCGTCAGCCTGGCCATGCTGCTGCCGGCCGTCGCCGGCGAGAAGCTGAGCGAGAACGGCATCGACCTCTCCAACCTGGGGGGCGACGCGCTGGTCGAGGAGCTGCGGGAGCTGACGGTCGACGTCGATTCGGCAAAGGGCGACACCGTCCGCGTCTTCTGCGAATGACGCCCGCCCCGCCCGCGTCTGCCCTCCGGCACGCCCGGGCGGGCGCGGGCGCATCCGGGGCCGTCCCGTATACTCCGCCGCGATGCGCTATGCCGTAGTGACCTTCGGGTGCCGCGTGAACCAGGCCGACTCGTTCGGCCTGGAGCGGCAGCTCCGCGCCGCGGGCGGCCGCGCGGTCCCGGCCGAGGCGGCGGACCTGGTCGTGGTCAACAGTTGCTCGGTGACGGCCTCCGCCGACCAGGGGACGCGCCAGGCGATCCGGCGGGTGGCCCGGCTCAACCCGGGCGCGCGCATCGTCGCCACCGGCTGCTACGCAACGCGCGACGCGGCCGCCGTGGCGGCGCTCCCGGGCGTCGTCGCCGTCGTCCCCAACGGCGACAAGGAAGCGCTGGCCGGGCGCCTCCTGACCCTCGCCCGCGCGGACGGGCCCGCCGGTAGCCGGCGCGAGCGCGAAACTCCCGGCCCGACGACGGCGGAGCGCTTCGGGGACGGCGACGGCGCCTGCGGGGCGCCCCTGCCGCCCGGGGCGGCGGGCCGCACGACGTATACGCTGCGCGTGCAGACGGGCTGCGACGAGGTGTGCTCCTACTGCATCATCCCGTCGACGCGGGGGCGCGGGCGGAGCGTGCCGCTCGGGCGCGTGGTCGACGAGCTCGACCGCGCGGCGGAGGCCGGCTACCGGGAAGCGGCGCTCACCGGCGTGCACCTCGGCTCCTGGGGCCGCGACCTGACGCCGCGCGCGTCCCTGCCGGACCTCCTGCGCGCCCTGGACCGGCATCGCTCGCCGGTGCTGGTGCGGCTGAGCTCGCTCGAGCCGATGGACTGCACGCCGGCCATCGTCGACCTCGTCGCGGCGAGCCCCCGCTTCGCCCCCCACTTCCACCTGCCGCTGCAGCACGCGAGCGACGCCGTGCTGCGCGCGATGCGGCGCCCCTACACGCTGGACGACTACCGGCGCATCGTGTCCGGCATCCGGGCGCGGATGCCGCATGCGGCGATCGGCAGCGACCTGATCGTCGGCTTCCCGGGCGAGACCGACGGCGACTTCGAGGCGACGCTGGCGTACCTCGCGTGCAGTCCCCTGACCGGCCTGCACGTCTTCCCGTACTCGGACCGCCCCGGCACGGCCGCGAGCCGTCTCGGCGGCAAGGTCGACGGGGCGCGGGTACGCGAGCGGGCGCGCGCCGTCCGGGAGGCGGGCGCGGCGCTTGCCGGCCGCTTCCGCCGCGCGCAGGTGGGCACGCTCAGGCCGGGCCTGACGCTGGCCGGCGGCAGCGGACCGGTGGCCCTGACCGACAACTACCTGAAGGTCCGCATTCCGGCAGGCCACCCGGAGAACGCCCGCGTGACGGTCCGCATCACGAGGGCCGGAGACGCGGTCGACGGCCTCGTGGTCACGGCAGCCGGGCCGCCATCCGCTGCCCCGCCGACGGCCGGGCTCCCTCGAGGATGAGCTGACCGCAGGCCGCGCGGATGTCGCGGCCCCGGCTCTTGCGCACCGACACCCGCACGCCGGCCGCGGCCAGGGTCCGGCCGAACGCGTCCACGCGGTGGTCCGGAGGCCGGCGGTAGGGGATGCCGGGCGCCTCGTTGAGGGGGATCACGTTCACCTTGGAGCGGATGCCGCGGAGCAGCCGGGCGAGGCGGCGGGCGTCGGCCGGAGCGTCGTTCACGCCGTCGAGGAGCACGTACTCGAAGGTGATGCGCTCCCGGCGCCCGACCGGGAACCGGCGGCACGCGGCGAGCAGCTCGGCCAGCGGGTACTTGCGGCCGAGGGGGACGAGGCGCTCGCGGAGCTCCTCCGTGGCGGCGTGCAGCGAGACCGCGAGGTTCGGCATGACGGGCTCGGTGGCGAGGCGCGCGAGCCCGGGCAGCACGCCCACGGTCGAGAGCGTGACGCGGCGGGGCGGCACGGCCAGTCCGCTCTCCGACGCCAGCATGCGCAGGGCGCGCATCGTCGGCTCGTAGTTGTGCAGCGGCTCGCCCATCCCCATCAGGACGACGTTGAAGGGTCGGTCGGCGAGCGCCAGGTCGTGGGCCATCGCGCGGACCTGACCGGCGATCTCGCCCGCCGTCAGGTTGCGGGTGAGCCCCATGCGGCCGGTGAGGCAGAAGCCGCACTGCATCGCGCAGCCGACCTGCGTCGATACGCAGAACGTGCGGGCCGGCGTGTCCGGGATGAAGACGGCCTCCACGCCGCGGCCGTCGCGGAGGCCGAGCCGGAACTTGACCGTGCCGTCGCGCGAGCGCGCCCGCTCGACGACGGTCGGCGTGGGGACGGCGAACGCCGCCGCGAGGCGCGTCCGCAGCGAGGCCGGCAGGTCGGTCATCCGCGCGAAGTCGGTCACGCCGCGGCGATAGACCCAGCGGTAGATCTGCCGCGCGTGGAAGGCGGGCGCGCCGAGACCGGCCACGGCAGCCTCGAGGGCGGGCAGCTCCAGCTCCGTCAGATCGCGCGGACCGGCCGCGTCCGGCGTACCGCCGGCCGCCGGGGCGGCCCCTTCCGTCGCGCTCATCGCGGCATGGTACTACCGCCGCGCTGTGGTATGATCGCGGGGCCGGTTGGATTCCAGCAACTCATTCCCCAGCAAACTCTTGCGGGGCTCCAGCAACCCTTTCGAGGCCTGCCCGCCCGGGTCGGCGGGCGGGTGGCGGCCGGTGTGGCTTCGCCGATGATCGAGCGCGCGGTGTTCGACAACGGGCTCCGTCTGCTGACCGAGAGCATGCCCGACGTGCGGTCCGTCAGCCTCGGGGCCTGGCTGACCCGCGGGTCGCGCGACGAGGACGCGGAGCACCCGGGCATCGCCCACTTCGTCGAGCACATGCTCTTCAAGGGCACGACCTCGCGCAGCGCGGAGGCGATCGCGCAGGAGGTCGACTCGCTCGGCGGGCACCTCGACGCGTTCACGGCCAAGGAGTGCGCCGGCTACTACGTCAAGGTGCTCGACGAGCACCTCCCGCGCGCGCTCGACATCCTCTCCGACCTGCTCCTCAACCCTGCGTTCGACGCCCGCGAGATCGCGCGCGAGCAGAAGGTGGTGGTCGAGGAGATCAAGATGGTCGAGGACACGCCGGACGACCTCGTGTTCGAGCTCTACACGGCGCGCTTCTGGCCGGACCACGCGCTCGGGCGCTCCATCCTCGGCACGGCGGAGTCGGTCCGGGCCCTCGACGCCGCCACGCTCCGCGACTACTTCGCCCGCACCTACACGGCGGGCAGCCTCGTCATCGCCGCGGCCGGTCACGTCGAGGCAGGCGCGGTCCGCGAGCTGGTCGGCCAGGCGTTCGGGACGCTGGCCGCGGGCACGCCGCCGGCTCCCGCGACGGCCCCGGAGGCGGCGGCGGGGTTGCTCGTCCGCGACAAGGACCTCGAGCAGAGCCACCTGTGCCTGGGCACGCGGGCCTACGCCCACGATCACCCCGACCGCTACGTGACCTACGTGCTGAACACGGTGCTGGGCGGCTCGATGAGCTCGCGCCTGTTCCAGAACGTGCGGGAGAAGCGCGGGCTGGCCTACGCGGTGGCGAGCAGCCTGGCGGCGTACCGCGACGTGGGCGCGCTCACCGTCTACGCCGGCTGCGACGCCGCCTCGGTCTCCGAGGTGGTCGATCTCGTGGTGGCGGAGCTCCGGGGCATGAAGGCGGCGCCGATGGAGGAGTCCGAGCTGCGGCGGGCCAAGGACCACCTGAAGGGCAGCCTGGTGCTGGGCCTCGAGAGCACCTCGAGCCGCATGTCGCAGCTCGCGCGCTCCGAGATGTACTTCGGCCGCCAGATCGACATCGACGAGACGCTGGCCGCCCTCGACCGCGTGACGGCCGACGACGTGCAACGCGTGGCGGCGGACCTGTTCGCGAACGGCAACCTCGCCGCGACGGTGCTCGGCCCGGTCGACGGCGAGGGCCTCTCGGAGTCGCAGCTCGATCTCGGGTGACGGCCGGAAAGGAGACCTCGCCATCGCCGTCCGGCTCACGGTGCTCGCCAGCGGCAGCGCCGGCAACGCCACGCTCGTCTCCGACGGGACCTCGCGGGTGCTGATCGACGCCGGCCTGAGCTACCGCGAGCTGACGCGGCGCCTGCTCCGGCTCGACGTCGACCCGGCCGCCGTGGACGCCGTGTTCATCACGCACGCCCACGGCGACCACACGCGGGGCGCGGCCCTTCTCTCGCGGCGGCACGGGGTGCCGGTGCACGCCACGGCGGCCATCCGGTCGGAGTGGGGCGCGCCCGGCGTCGTCGTGTGGCGGACCCTGCGGCCGGGACGTTCGCGGACGGTGGGCGGGTTGCGCTTCGTGCCCTTCGAGATCCCGCACGACACGGCGGCGGTCGGGTTCCGCGTGGAGACGTCGGAGGGCGCGATCGGCTACGCCACCGACGTCGGGGCGCTGACGCCGCAGGTCGCGGCGCGGCTGCGCGATTGCCGGGTGCTGGTCATCGAGTCGAACCACGCCGCCGAGCTGCTGCGCGTGAGCCCCTACGCGCGTTCGACCCGCGAGCGCATCGCCAGCGCGGAGGGGCACCTGTCGAACGAGGCCCTCGCCGACTTCGTGCGCGAGGAGCTGGCCGAGGCCGTGCGCTGCATCGTGCTGGCTCACGTGAGCCGGGTGAACAACCTGCCGGAGCTCGCCGAGATGACGTGCCGCGAGGCGCTCCGCGCGTCGGGGCGGCCCGACGTCGAGGTGGTCGTCGCCCGCCAGGATCGCGCCACGGAAACCATCGACCTCGGCGCGTGGCCGGCCGTGCCGGCTCCGCTCGCGAGCCGCGCGCAGCAGGTCGCACTGCCCTTCTGACGGCCCCGATCCGATGTGACCCTGCGATGATTCCCCGCTACACGCCCCCCGAGATGGGCTACCTCTGGAGCGACCAGCAGCGCTACGAGACCTGGCTGCGCGTCGAGATCGCGGCGGCGCGGGCGATGGCGGCCCACGGCGTGATTCCGGCCGACGCGGCGCGCGACATCGCCGAGCGCGGCAAGGTCGAGGCGGCGCGCGTCGACGAGATCGAGCGCGAGACGCGGCACGACGTGATCGCCTTCACGACCGCGGTCGCCGAGCACGTCGGCCCGTCGGCCCGCTGGCTGCACTTCGGCATGACGTCGTCCGACGTCCTCGACACCGCCCTCGCGCTCCAGATGCGGGGCGCCTGCGACCTCGTCCTCCAGGACCTCTGCGCCGCGATGCGGGCGGTCGCGGCCCGGGCCCACGAGCACCGGCGGACGCCGATGATCGGCCGCACCCACGGCGTGCACGCCGAGCCGATGACGTTCGGCCTGAAGCTGGCCCTGTGGCACGACGAGCTGGAGCGCGACCGCCAGCGGCTGCTGCGCGCGCGCGAAGCGATCAGCGTGGGCAAGCTCTCCGGCGCGGTCGGGACCTACGCGCACCTGGCGCCGGAGATCGAGCGGGCGGTGTGCGACGAGCTCGGCCTGACGCCGGCGCCGGTCGCCTCGCAGGTCGTGCAGCGGGACCGGCACGCCGAGCTCGCGAGCGCCCTGGCCATCACCGGCGCCTCGCTCGAGACGTTCGCGGTCGAGGTGCGCGGACTGCAGAAGACCGAGATCGGCGAGGTGGCGGAGCCCTTCGCGCGAGGGCAGAAGGGCTCCTCGGCGATGCCGCACAAGCGCAACCCGATCGGCTGCGAGCAGATCACCGGCCTCGCCCGGCTGCTGCGCTCGAACGCAATGGCGGCCCTCGAGAACGTCGCCCTGTGGCACGAGCGCGACATCTCCCACTCGTCGGTCGAGCGCGTGATCCTGCCCGACAGCTTCGCCGTGCTCGACCACATGCTGCGCCGCTTCACCGGCATCGTGCGCGACCTGGTGGTCGACCCCGGCCGGATGCGGGAGAACCTCGACCGGTCGCGCGGCGTGGTCTTCTCCGGCTCGGTCCTGCTCGCGCTGGCCAGCCGCGGCGTGTCGCGCGAGGACGCCTACGTGATGGTGCAGCGCAACGCCATGCGCTCGCACGACGAGGGCGCCGAGTTCCGGGGCCTGCTGCGCGCGGATCCGGACGTCGCCGCAGTGCTCTCGGGCGACGAGATCGACCGCGCGTTCGACGTCGACGCGCAGCTCCGGCACGTCGACACGATCTTCGAGCGCGTCTTCGGACCCGGCGCGGCGGCGGGGGCTCCGGCTCCGGGGGCGGCCGCCTCGGGGGCTTCGGACGCCGCGCCCCCCGGCGCGGCGGCTCCCGCATCGCCGGAGGCGGCGCGATGAGGGCGCGGGTCTTCGTGACGCTCAAGCCGTCGATCCTCGACCCGCAGGGCAAGACGATCCTGGGCGCGCTGCGCTCGCTGGGCTACGGTGCGGTGGAGGACGTGCGGCAGGGCAAGTTCTTCGAGATCGACGTGGCGGCCGGGTCGGCCGGAGAGGCGCGCTCCCTCGCGGCGGAGATGGCGGACCGCCTGCTGGCGAACCCGGTGATCGAGAGCTACCGGGTGGAGGTCGAGGAGCCGGGGCGGACATGAAGATCGCGGTGGCCGTGTTCCCGGGCTCGAACTGCGATCACGACGCGTACCACGCGCTGAAGCACGTCGTCGGCTGCGACGCGGCGTTCGTCTGGCACAAGGCCGGGGACCTCGGCGGCGCGGACGCCGTGATCCTGCCGGGCGGGTTCTCGTACGGCGACTACCTGCGGACGGGGGCCATCGCGCGCTTCTCGCCCATCATGGCCCGCGTCGTCGAGTTCGCGGCCGCGGGAGGGCCCGTGCTGGGAATCTGCAACGGCTTCCAGGTGCTGCTCGAGGCGGGCCTGCTGCCGGGCGGGATGCGGCGCAACCGGGGGCTGAAGTTCATCTGCGAGCAGGTGCACCTGCGCGTGGAGCGGACCGGCACGCCGTTCACCGGACGGGCGCGCGCCGGGCAGGTGCTCCGGATGCCGATCGCGCACGGCGAGGGGAACTACTACGCCGACCCCGCCACCCTGGAACGGCTCGAGGCGCATGGGCGGGTCGTGTTCCGCTACGCGGCGCCGGACGGCACGATCGACGAGCGGTGGAACGTGAACGGCTCCACGGCGGCGATCGCCGGCATCTCGAACGCGCAGGGGAACGTCGTCGGACTGATGCCCCATCCGGAGCGCGCGTGCGAGGCAGCGCTCGGGAGCGCCGACGGCCGCGTCGTGCTGGAGTCGCTGGTGGAAGCGTGCGCGGCGGCGCGCGGCGGAGCCGCGCGGACGGCGGCGGGGGGCGGCGGAGCCGCGGCGGGCGAAGGAACGGCGCGGACGGGAGCGGCATGAGCGACGCCAGCCGCGACGCCGTCGACCGGGAGCAGGCGGCGGCGCACGGACTCACGGAGGGCGAGTTCGAGCGTATCGTCGCGATCCTGGGGCGCCGCCCGAACCTCGTCGAGCTCGGCATCTTCTCGGTGATGTGGTCCGAGCACTGCAGCTACAAGAGCTCGCGCGTGCACCTGCGCCGGCTGCCGACGGCAGGGCCGCACGTGCTGCAGGGCCCCGGCGAGAACGCCGGCGCCATCGCGATCGACGACGAGCTGGCCGCCGTCTTCAAGATCGAGTCCCACAACCACCCCTCGTTCATCGAGCCCTACCAGGGCGCCGCGACCGGCGTGGGCGGCATCATCCGCGACATCTTCACCATGGGCGCGCGGCCGATCGCGCTGCTCGACTCGCTGCGCTTCGGGCCGCTCGACGAGCCGCTCGCGCGGCGCATCCTGGAGGGCGTGGTGGCCGGCATCGCCGGCTACGGGAACAGCATCGGGGTGCCCACGGTCGGCGGCGAGGTGGGCTTCGACGAGAGCTACGCCGGCAACCCGCTGGTCAACGTCTTCTGTCTCGGCGTCGTCCGGCGCGACGCCCTGATCCGGGGACGCGCCGAGGGCGTCGGGAACCCCGTCTACTACGTCGGGGCCAAGACCGGCCGCGACGGCATCCACGGCGCGACCATGGCGTCGGCGGAGTTCGACGACGCGTCGGCCGAGAAGCGCCCGAACGTGCAGGTCGGCGACCCGTTCCTCGAGAAGCTGCTGCTCGAGGCGTGCCTGGAGGCGCTCCGGGCGGACGCGATCGTCGCGCTGCAGGACATGGGCGCGGCGGGCCTGACGTGCTCGGCCTGCGAGATGGGCGCCCGCGGCGGCGTCGGCATCGAGATCGACATCACCGGCGTCCCGCAGCGGGAAGCCGGCATGACGCCCTACGAGATCATGCTGTCGGAGTCGCAGGAGCGGATGCTCTTCGTCGTCCGCCGGGGCGGCGAGGCGGCGGTGGAGCGCATCTTCGCCAAGTGGGACCTTGACGCGGTGCGCATCGGGACCGTGACCGGCGACGGTCTCCTGCGCGTCCGGCACCGCGGGGCGACGGTGGCGGAGATCCCCAACCGGCCGCTCGCCGACGAGGCGCCGCGCTACGACCGGCCGGTCCGCGAGCCCGACGACCTGGCGGCGCGGCAGGCGCTCGACCCGGAGGCGCTCCGCGCGCGTCCGGCCCCGTCCCCGGCGGAGGCGCTCCTGGCGCTCCTGGCGTCGCCCTCCGTGGCGAGCACCGGCTGGATCTCCCGGCAGTACGACCACATGGTGCGGACCAACACGCTGCTGCCCCCCGGGCAGGGCCCGGGCGTGGTCCGCGTCAAGGGGACCCGCCGCGCCCTCGCCTTCTCCGTCGACGGCAACGGGCGGCACTGCTGGCTCGACCCCTACCGCGGCGCGGTGCTGGCCGTCGCGGAGTCGGCGCGCAACGTCGCCTGCGCGGGGGCGCGGCCGGTGGCGGCCACCAACTGCCTCAACTTCGGCAACCCGGAGCGGCCCGAGATCATGTGGGAGTTCGCGCGCGCGGTGGCGGGGCTGGGCGACGCCTGCCGGGCCCTGGAGGTGCCGATCACGGGAGGCAACGTCAGCCTCTACAACGAGACGGAGGGCCGGGCCATCCTGCCGACGCCGGTCGTCGGCGTGGTCGGCATCCTCGATGACGCCGACCGCGTCCTGGGCGGCGTCTTCCGGCGGCCGGATGCGGTGATCGTGCTGCTCGGCGCGCCGGGCGGCGCGACGCTCGGCGGCAGCGAGTACCTCCGGCGCATCCACGGCTGGACGCGCGGCACGCCGCCGGCGATCGACCTCGCGGCGGAGAAGGCGCTCCAGGGCCTCGTGGCGGCCCTCGCCGCCGACGGGCGGCTCGACTCGGCGCACGACTGCGCAGAGGGCGGGCTGGCCGTGACCCTGGCGGAATGCTGCTTCGCGAGCGGCGGGATCGGCGCCGCGATCACGCTCCCGGCTCCCGCGGACGAAGATCCGGTGGCGCAGGCCACGGCGCTCTTCGGCGAGGCGGCCACGCAGGTCGTCGTCTCGACGACCGAGGACGACGCGGACGAGGTCCTCGCCCGCGCGCGCGCCGCCGCCGTGCCGGCGCACGTGCTCGGGCGCACCGGCGGATCCCGGCTGCGCATCGCGAACGGCGGCGGCGCCGCGCTCGTGGACCTGCCCCTCGCGGAGGCGGAGCAGGCCTGGTCGACGGGGCTGTCGCACCACTGGGAGCCTTCCGCGGCATAATTGGGCGAGCCGTGTCTGACGGATTCCGCGACGCGTGCGGCGTGTTCGGCATCTTCGGGCATCAGCAGGCCGCCTCGATGACGTACCTCGGCCTGTACGCGCTGCAGCACCGGGGGCAGGAGAGCGCGGGCATCGCGGTGGCCGAGGACGGCCGCCTGCGGCTGACGCGGGCCATGGGCTACGTGTCGGACGTGTTCGACGACCGGATCCTGGCCGATCTGACGGGGCCCGCCGCGATCGGGCACGTGCGCTACTCGACGTCCGGCGACAGCCGCATCACCAACGCGCAGCCGATCCTGATCGACTGCGCCCACGGCCAGATAGCCCTCTGCCACAACGGGAACCTCGTCAACGCGGGCGAGCTGCGCTCCGAGCTGGTGCGGCGCGGGAGCATCTTCCAGACCGGCAGCGACACCGAGGTCGTCCTGCACCTCTACGCGAAGTCGCAGGCGGGGTCGCCGGCGGACGCCATCGTCGAGTCGGTGTCGCAGGTGCGGGGCGCCTTCTCGCTGGTCATGCTGACCCCCGAGCGCCTGATCGCGGTGCGCGACCCGCACGGCTTCCGCCCGCTGGCCCTCGGGCGGCTGGACGACGCCCACGTGGTCTGCTCGGAGACCTGCGCCCTGGACCTCATCGGAGCCCGCTACGTACGCGACGTCGCACCGGGCGAGGTGCTGGTTATCGACGCCGAGGGGCTGCGATCGTTCCGCCCCTTCGCTCCCGTGCAGCCTGCCCACTGCGTGTTCGAGCACGTCTACTTTTCCCGGCCCGACAGCTACGTCTTCGGCCGCAGCGTCAACGAGGTGCGCACGAACCTGGGACGGCGGCTCGCGCGCGAGACCGCGGTCGACGCCGACGCGGTGGTTCCGATTCCCGACTCGGGACTGTGCGCGGCGATGGGCTACGCCGAGGAGTCCGGCATCCCCCTGAAGATGGGCCTCATCCGCAACCATTTCGTCGGGCGGACCTTCATCCAGCCGCAGCAGTCCATTCGGGCGTTCAAGGTGAAGGTCAAGCTGAACACCGTCCGCGACATCCTCGACGGGCAGCGCGTCGTGCTGGTGGACGATTCGATCGTGCGCGGCACGACGAGCCGCAAGATCGTCTCGATGATCAAGGCGGCGGGCGCGGCGGAGGTGCACATGCGGATCAGTTGCCCGCCGACCGTCGCTCCCTGCTACTACGGCATCGACACCCCGCACCGCGAAGAGCTGATCGCGGCCCGGCGCAGCATCGACGAGATCCGCGACTTCATGGGCGCCGACACCCTGGCCTACCTGAGCATCGAGGGGCTGCGCGCGGCGGTCGGTCCGCGGAGCGGCGACTACTGCACGGCCTGCTACACGAAGGACTATCCGGTAGCCCCGCCGCGCGACCAGCAGGCCTACATGCAGATGGTGCTCAAGATGGCGGACTCGTCGGCGCAGCGCCCCACGGAACCATGAGCACGGGTGCACCGTCGGCCGTGCCCGTCGCGGCGGCGTGCCTCGCCGACCCGCCGGCCGGCCGCCCGGGGCGGCTCTGCGGCATCCCGGAATCCTGAGGTCCGGCGCTCGCAGGCGGAGGGCGCGGTCAGGCGATGGACTACAAGGCGGCGGGCGTCGACATCGACGGCGCGAACGCGCTCGTGGCGCGGGTCCGCGACCTGGCGCGCGGCACGTTCACGGGCGGCGTGCTCTCCGACATCGGGGCGTTCGGCGGCGTGTTCCGGCCCGACCTGGCAGGCTTCGTCGAGCCGGTCCTGGTGGCCAGCGCCGACGGCGTCGGCACCAAGCTCAAGGTGGCCTTCGCAACCGGCCGCCACGACACGGTCGGCATCGACCTGGTCAACCACTGCGTGAACGACATCCTGGTGCAGGGCGCGCGGCCGATCTTCTTCCTCGACTACCTCGCCACGGGCGTGCTCGGTCCGGACGTCGCGGCGGCCGTCGTCGCCGGCGTGGCGGAGGGGTGTCGGGCGAACGGCTGCGCGCTGCTCGGCGGCGAGACGGCGGAGATGCCGGGCATGTACGCGGCCGGCGAGTACGACCTGGCCGGCTTCGTGGTCGGGCTCGCGGATCGACCGGCTCTCGTCGACGGACGGCGCATCGCCCCCGGAGACGTGCTCGTCGGCCTGCCGTCGTCGGGCCTGCACACGAACGGCTACTCGCTGGCGCGGCGCATCCTCTTCGAGTCGCTCGGGCTCGGCGTGGATTCGCACGTGGACGAGCTCGGCTGCACGGTGGGCGAGGAGCTCCTGAAGACCCACCGCTCGTACCTGCGCGCGCTGTGGCCGGCGATCGAGGCGGGCCTCGTGAAGGGCCTCGCCCACGTCACCGGCGGCGGCCTGAGCGACAACCTCCCGCGCATCCTGCCCGACGGCTGCGCGGCGCACATCGACCGGGCGGCGTGGCCGGTGCCGCCGATATTCGCGTTCCTCCAGGCGCGGGGGGAGGTCCCCACCGCGGACATGTACCGCACGTTCAACATGGGGATCGGGATGGTCCTGGTCTGCGAGGCCGCCGCCGAGGCGGAGCTGCGGGCCGTGCTGTCCGGGGCCGGCGAGGGCGGGGCCGTGCGGATCGGAGAGATGCGGCCCGGGACGCGGGGCGTGGTCTACCGCGCCGGGGACGGCGGATCGTGAGCGGGCCCGCGAACCGCCGTCTCGGCGTGCTCATCTCCGGCCGAGGCAGCAACCTGCAGGCCATCATCGACGCCGTTGCGGGCGGCGCCCTCGACGCGCACATCGCGGTGGTCGTCTCCAACCGCGAGGGCGCGGCGGGCCTCGAGCGGGCGCGGCGGGCGGGCATCCCGACCGCGACCATCCGCCACGCGGACTACGACTCGCGCGAGGCGTTCGATCTCGCCGTCGTCGAGGAGCTGCGGCGGCGCGACGTGGGCCTCGTCTGCCTGGCCGGGTTCATGCGCCTGCTGAGCCCCGCGTTCATCAGCGCGTTCCCCGACGCCGTCCTCAACATCCATCCGTCGTTGCTGCCCTCGTTCCCGGGGCTCGACGCGCAGCGCCGGGCGTGGGAGCACGGCGTTGCCGTGAGCGGGGCGACGGTGCACGTCGTGACCCCGGAGCTCGACGGCGGGCCGATCGTGCGCCAGGCCGCCGTGCCCGTCCGCGAGGGCGACACGCCGGCGTCGCTCGCGGCCCGGATCCTCGAGGCGGAGCACCGCATCTACCCGGAAGCGATCCGGGCGGTCCTCGACGGAGGCTGGCGCATCGAGGGGCGGCGCTTCGTCGCCGGGAGCCCGGGAGGCGTCCTGTAGGATCGCGGCGATGACGCCGGCCGAACAGTACGCCTACCTGACCAAGGGCTGCGTCGACGTCGTCCGCGAGGCCGACCTGCGGCGCAAGCTCGGCTCGTCCGCGTCCGGTGGCCGGCCCCTGCGCGTCAAGGTCGGCTTCGATCCGACGGCGCCCGACCTCCACCTGGGCCACACCGTGCTCATTCGAAAGATGAAGCACTTCCAGGACCTCGGCCACAGCGTCGTCTTCGTCATCGGCGATTTCACGGGGCTGATCGGCGACCCGACGGGCCGCTCCAAGGCCCGGCCTCCGCTGACCCGCGAGGAGATCGACGCCAACGCCGAGACGTACAAGTCGCAGGTCTTCAAGCTGCTCGACCCCGACCGGACGGTGGTCGAATTCAACAGCCGCTGGCTCGGGGCGCTCGGCAGCGAAGGCCTCATCCGGCTCGCCGCCCGCTACAGCGTGGCCCAGATGCTGGAGCGCCGGGAGTTCCGGCAGCGCTACGACGAGGGCCGACCGATCACGATTCACGAGTTCCTCTACCCCCTGGCGCAGGCCTACGACTCCGTCTTCCTGGAGACCGACGTCGAGCTCGGCGGGACCGATCAGCTCTTCAACCTGAACGTCGGCCGCGACATCATGCCGTCGTACGACCTGCCGGCCCAGGTGGTGCTGACGACACCCCTCCTCGTCGGCCTCGACGGCGTCGAGAAGATGTCGAAGTCGGCCAACAACTACGTCGGCATCACCGAGCCGCCCGACGACATGTTCGGCAAGCTCATGTCCATCGCGGACCCGCTGATGTGGCCCTACTACACCCTGCTGACGGATCGCGCCGAGCCGGAGATCGCGGCCCTCCGGCGCGCCGTCGACTCCGGAGACCGCCACCCGAAGGACGTCAAGGCCGAGCTCGCCGCGGCCGTCGTCACCGACTTCCACGGCGCCGGCGCCGCCCGCGACGCCGCGGACGAGTTCGAGCGCCGCTTCGCGCGGAAGTCGCTGCCCTCGGCAGTTCCCGAGCACCCGGTGGCCATCCCCGCCGACGGCCTCCGCCTGACCCGCGTACTCGTCGACTGCGGGTTCGCGCCCTCGGCCGCCGCCGCCGGCCGCCTGATCCGCCAGGGCAGCGTCCGGCTCGACGGGGAGCGCGTGGAGGATCCCTGGCGGTCGGTCCCCCCCGGCGCGGCGCCCTTCGTGCTCCAGGTCGGCAAGCGCCGTGTCGCCCGCATCGTCGCCGCGCCCGCGACGGCGTCCCCGCCGGCCGCCCCGGACGCCGTCGCGGGCCCCGCCCCCCGGGAGTCCGCGTCGTAGAACGCTGCGGACTTCTGCGGACTTCTGAAGGATCGGGTTGGGCGCCGAGCGGAGCCGCAGGCCACGAAGCGGCGGGCCGGGCGCGGCCTCGATTCTCCGGCGTTTCGCTGTTGACACGCCCGGGGGGCCTCTGTATGATTATCGGACTGTGCTCACGGTGGGTGACCCCACCGGGGGCACGGCGCGGGCGTTCCCCGCGGCCGGGTTCTTTGAAAACTGGATAGGACATCGACGTGGGCACACGTCGAGTATCAGCCTGACAACCAATTCGACAACGCAAGAGCCAATCCGGTTCTCGTGTTGAATGTTTGTCCGACGGCTCCCTTCGGGGCGCCCGAGGCGCACGCTTTCAACTTGAGAGTTTGATCCTGGCTCAGAATCAACGCTGGCGGCGTGCCTCATACATGCAAGTCGAACGCGAAAGCGGCCTTCGGGCCGCGAGTAGAGTGGCAGACGGGTGAGTAACGCGTGGGTGACCTGCCTTCGAGTGGGGGATAACCTTCCGAAAGGGGGGCTAATACCGCATGACATTCCGCTCTTGGATGAGTGGTGATCAAAGCTGGGGATCTTCGGACCTGGCGCTTGAAGAGGGACTCGCGTCCGATTAGCTAGTTGGTGAGGTAGCGGCTCACCAAGGCGACGATCGGTAGCCGGCCTGAGAGGGCGGACGGCCACACTG
>JAPOYG010000218.1:4912-17317 GCA_026706755.1 Acidobacteriota bacterium | reverse complement strand
CCGACCTCCATCGGGATGTGGGCCACGTCGTTCTCGGCGTTGTAGTTCGTGCCCCACTGCCCGGTCTCGCTGTTGACGATCAGGTGGTACTCGTCGCTCGTCTGCATCGTCCAGAGCGTGTACTCGCCGGCCGGGATCGTCTCGCCCCCGAGCATCAGCTCGCGGTCCGTCACCAGCGTCGTCGCCTCGTCGGCGCCCAGCCGCCAGACCCGGTCCGCCATCGGCTCCACGCTCTCGCCGACGACACGGTCCCGGAGGTACGGCCGCCCGTAGGTGATCGAGATGTTGCCCTCCCCGACGGTCCAGGCGACGCTGACGTGCGGACTGCCGGCCTGGCCCTCGTGCACGAGCGTCGCGTTCCCGCCGCCGATCATCTCCATCGGCGCCGCCGCCTCGGCCGGTGCCTCATCGACCGGCTCCGGCTCGGGCTCGGCCATCTCGCCACCGCCGCCGCAGGCACCCGCGAGCGCCATCGCGAGCACGGGAACGATCAGAAACAGATACGGATGTCGCGCTTTCATTGCTAAAGGGCTCCCTTCGTTCCGCCGAGAATAGCACGACCCGCCGCGGTCCCGCGCCCCCGCGGCGAAGCGTCCTGGCCCCCCTTCGTTGCCTGATGACGGCCTAGTCGCCGCGGCGTCCGTCGCCCCACGCGCCGATGAACAGCGAGACGATGCCGACCAGGATTGCTCCCAGCACCGCCCACCCGAACGAGCGGACCTCGAATCCGTCGACCAGCCACGCCGCCAGCGAGAAGGCGATGCCGTTGACGACGAGGTAGAAGATGCCCAGCGTGAGGAAGGTGAGCGGCAGGGTCAGGATGACGAGGATGGGCCGGACGACCGCGTTCACCATGCCCAGCACGAGGGCCGATACCGCCAGCGCCGGGGCCGACGTGATCGACACCCCCGGCAGGATCCAGGCCGCGGCACCGAGGGCGATCACGGTCGTCAGCCAGTAGGAGAGGAATCGGATCATGAGCGTCTCGATTCGGAGCCGGCGGTGCGCCCGTTCGCCGGCCTCTGCGCATCGCCGCCGCAATCCGGCGGCCCGGGACGCGCACCCCGGCGCATCGCCGCCGCAATCCGGCAGCCCGGGACGCGCACCTCGAGCGCCCTTGCGGGCGCTTTGGGAGTCTGCGCGGGCACGGAGTGCCCGTGACACGTTCTACGGCGCAGACTCCTCGGCGCGTACCGCGCCCGGGTCCGACCCTCCTGATTGTACGCGGGGCTGCCGCCGGTTCTGGTATGTTGCTGGATGGCGGCCGCGTGCGAAACCCGGGCTGCCGTGCACCGGAGATCACCATGCGCCCGCGACACGAGTACCAGCAGCACCCGGCGTTCGCGCCCGCCCTCGCCGTCGTGGCCGCGCTGACGGCCGGCCTGAGCCTCGCGGCCGGACAGGACGACGGCGCCGACAGCGAGATCGACCGCTTCATGGAACGCGTCCTCGAGCGCCGGACCGAGAACGCGGCGCTGCGGCGTCAGTACGTGCTGGACGAGGACGTCCGGTTCCGCGTCACGGGGCCGGGCGGCGAGCCGCTGTGGGGCTCGCATCGGGAGTTCACCTGGTACGAGCGCGACGGCATCTTCGTCCGCAGCCCGGTCCGGGCGGACGGCGTCGACGTCGATGAGGAGAGGCGGCGGGAGTACGAGAACGAATGGCTGGAGCGCGAGCGCCGCAGCGCGCGCCGGAGGCGGCCCGATGGAGTGTCGCGGGCGACCATCTCGATGCGGTCCCCGCGCACGAACGTCGAGCTGGCCATCGAGCGCCTCTGGGGGGGCGAGGTCGACGGCGAGCTGCTCGACGCTGTCGTCGACCAGGCGCTGGAGTGGGGCGACCACCACGCGGCCATCGTCGCCGCGTCCCATCGCATCCTCGCCGCGCGCGGCGGCATCGGCGCGGTCGGGTTCGGTGTCGCGATCGCACAGGCGCGCGACGGCTTCGTGATGCTGGAGGAGGGGCGGCTCTACCCCGAGGAGGTGGCCGCGATGCTCGACGGGGTCGTCTCGGCGGCCGCGCCGGCCGCGGCCGACGCCTCCGACGAGGCGTTCGACCGGCTCCTGGAGCTGCTCGACCTCGCCGTGCGGTTCGGTGTGCGCTTCACCCCGCCCGAGGCGACGGGGCTGGAGGGGGTCCGGCGAGCCGCCTTCGCCGACGGCAGGGAGGCCGTGCTCGGCATTCCGGAGCCGCCCGCGGTGGGCGGCGGTCCCGGCGGCGGCTCCGCGGAAGAGTCCGCCGTCCTCGACGGGGACGGCTGGCAGGTCCCGGGGTCGACGGCGACGATTCCCGAGCCGCGTTTCGTGACCGACGCCTACTTTCTCGACTTCGCGTTCGAGCCTGGAAACTACCTGCTCGCGGGCCGCGAGACGCTGAACGGACGGGACGTCCTGCGGATCGAGTACTACCCCGACGAGCTGTTCATCGGCCACGCCGATCCCGACGCGGGGGACACGAAGGCCGCCGCCGCCGACCGCAGCTCCGCCGCGTCGATGAACAAGACGAGCCTGATCACGCTCTGGATCGACCCCGTTGAGCACCAGGTGATCCGCTATACCTTCGACAACCTCGGCTTCGACTTCCTGCCCGGCCGCTGGCTGGTGCGCCTCGACGATCTGACCGCCACGATGACGATGGGCCAGCCCTTCGAGGGTGTCTGGCTGCCGGAGGAGATCGAGATCCGCGCCGCGATGTCCCTCGCCACCGGGTCCTACGAGATGACCGGGACGCGGTCGTACGGCAACTACCGCGCCGCCGACAGCGGCGGGCGCATCCGCACGGTCGGCCCGGTCGTTCGATGAGCCGCCTGCGCGACCGCGCCCCAGGTGTCGGCGCAGGTCGCATCCCCCGCCGCACGTCGATCCGCCGGCGCGCGCGCATCGGGCACGGCAGAACCTGGCTGGGGACGGGGCTGGGGACGGGGCTGGGACTGGGACTCGCCATCGCGCTCAGCCTGCCCGTACGCGCCGCCGCCGCCGGCCCACCCGCGGACCCGGTCGCACCGGCGACGCAAGCCGACACCGAACGCGCACACGCATCCCCGCATCCCCCTCCCACGCCGGCCGAGACCGTCGTCGACCTCCGGGTGCACGGCAACCAGACGCTCAGCGACGCCGAGGTGACGGAGATCGCCGGCGTGGCGGTCGGCGACGTCGTCGACGCGGCAGCCCTCGACGCGGTGACCCGCCGTCTGGAACGGAGCGGCCGCTTCGAGTCCGTCGAGGTGCGCAAGCGCTACCGCTCGCTCACGGCGACGGATCGGATCGCCCTGGTCATCGTCGTCGAGGAGCGTCCCGGCGCGTCGATCGCCAATCCGCTGCTCCGCTCCCTCGCCGGCCTCGCGCGGGAGGCGATGTTCCTGCCGATCCTGGGCTACGAGGAGGGCTACGGGCTGACCTACGGGGCCCGGGCCACGATCATCGACACGTGGGGATCGGGCGTCCGGCTCTCCACGCCGGTCACGTGGGGCGGCGACCGGAGAGCGGCGTTCGAAGCGGAGCGCGCGCTGCCGGGGCGCATCGTCGACCGCGTCCGGGCCGGCGCCTCGCGCGGACGCCGGCAGCATCCGACGTTCGGCGTCGACGACGACCGGACCCGGGCGTGGGTCGCGGTCGATCGCCGCCTGCCGGGCAGGGTCCGGGTGAGCGCAGAGACCGGCCGGGAGGCGGTCCGCTTCGGCCGCCGCGACGAGACGCTCACCCGGTCCGTGCTGTCCGTCGGGTACGGAGGCGCCAGCGGCAGCTTCCCCCGCGACACGGTGGTAGCGAGCGCCTCCATCGAGCGGATCGAGCTCGCGCGCGCGGTCGAGCCGCTGGTGCGGCCGCACGTCGACGTGCAGGCGTTCAAGGGAGTCGGCGGGCAGGCGGTGCTGGCAGCCCGCGTCCGCTACGCCGGCGCCTCCGGCGCGCTCCCGCGCTTCGAGCAGACCCTCCTTGGGGGCGGCGGGATGCTGCGGGGCTGGGAGGTCGGCGCGCGCGTGGACGACCAGGTTCTGGCCGCCTCGCTCGAGTTGCGGATGCCGGTAGGCTCGCCGCTTTCGGCCGGCAACGCGGGCATCCGTATCTTCTACGACACCGGGGCGGCGTACGGAGCTGGGCAGTCCATCGCCGACGTGCCCTTGCTCAAGGGCGCCGGCGCCGGCCTGTTCCTGCTCGCGCCGCTCGGGGCGCGCCTCGACTTGGACGTCGCCCACGACTTCGCGGGCGGCGTGCGCCTGCACTTCGGCGCCGGGGTGCGCTTCTGAGGCGGCCGCCCGCGCCGCGCTGGGAATCTGCTACCGAGCGAGCACGGCAGGCGAACGGCCCGCGGCCACGTCCATGATCATCCGCACCAGCAGGTAGAGCCGCGGCACGACGGAGTCGAGCTCGACGTACTCGCGGGCGTCGGAGTGGGCCCCGGCCCCGACGAGGCCGAAGCCCTCGATTACCGGCGCCTCGCTCTCGAGCGCCGCGAAGGCGGCGTCCGTGCCGCCGCCCGCCGCCTGATCGCTCACCCGCAGCGAACGCCCGGTCTCGCGATAGACCTCCTGGGCGTGGGCCGCGAGCGCGCGCGACGCGGGGCTGATCTCCAGCGGGGGCCGCCGGCGCTCGAACGCGACCTCGACCGTCGTGCCCTCCACGAGCCGATTCCGGATGCGCGCCCGGACGGTCCGCTCCACCCGGTCGTAGTCGGCGACGCGGAGCACCCGGTAGTCCGCGGTGGCCTGCGCACGCGCGGGGATGACGTTGCGGCGTGCGCCGGCCTCGGCGAGCGTCCAGTTGAACTTGATGCCCACGTCGGCGTCCGCCAGGTCGCGCATCTGGAGCACCTGGTGCGCCAGCTCGTAGAGGGCGTTCCGGCCCTGCTCCGGGGCGCTGCCGGCGTGTGACGCGCGTCCGGTGACGGTCAGCGCCACCGCCCCGATCCCCGCCGTCGCAAGAGCCAGCCGGTCGTCCGCGCCACCCCCCTCGCACGAAAAGACCGCGTCGTGGGCAGCGCCGAGCTCCGTGATGAGCGTGCGGGAGCCGGCCGAGCTGACCTCCTCGTCCCCGTTGAGCAGGACCGTAATCAACTCGTAGTCATCGAAGTCGAGCGCGCGCAGCACCGCCAACGCGTGCAGGATGATCGCCACCCCGCTCTTGTCGTCGACGATGCCCAGGCCGTAGGCCCGGCCGTCGGAGATGCGGAACGGTTGCTCGGCGAGCTGCCCGCGCCGGTAGACGGTGTCCATGTGCGCGAGCAGCAGGATGCGTCCCCGGCCGCGGCCCCGGAACCGGCCCACCACGGTCGGGCCGAGCTCGTCCGGCGTGTCGACCATCCGGTAGGGATCGTCGTGCGTCACCAGCTCGACGTCGCCCCCGAGCGCGCGGAGCCGCTCGGCGACGACGTCCGCGATCGCGCGCAACCCCTCGGGGTCGTGGCTTCCCGATTCGATGGCGACGAGCTCGCGAATCGTCTCGATCATCGGAGCCCGCTCGGCCTCCGCCGCCGCCATCGTGGCGCGTTCGACCGCGGGCGAGCCCACCTGGGCGCCGCCCGCGACTACGCCGCCCGCGACGGCGCCGGCCAGCAGCAGGGCGGCAACGAGCGGCAGCTTCGGGACGAGTCGCACTGGAGTCGGCATGCGCCGATCATAGACGCGCGTCACCCGCGGAGGTCCACCAGACCGCGCCCGACCATCTCGCCGGCCAGGATCCGGTCGATGGCGGCCGACAGGGTGTCGAGCGTGAGCGGCACGGCCAGCTCGTCCAGCCCGCCGAGCCTCCACGGCTTGGCCAGGCGCTCCCAGATGGCGGCCTTCTGCGCCAGGGGCAGCTCGACGGAGTCGATGCCCAGCAGGTTGACGTGCCGCAGGATGAACGGAAAGACCGTGGCCGGGATCTCCGGCGAGGCGACCAGCCCGCAGGCGGCGGCGCTCGCCCCGTAGCGCAGCGCCTTGACGGCGTTGAAGAGAATGGGGCCGCCCACGGTGTCGATCACGCCCCCCCACACCGGCTTCAGGAGCGGTCGCTCCGCCCCCTTGCCGGCATCCTCGCGCGAGACGACCTCCCGCGCGCCCAGGCCGCGCAGGAAGCCGTGCTGCGACGGCTTCCCGGTGACCGCGTGGACCTCGTAGCCGAGACGCGCGAGCAGCTTCACCGCGACCGAGCCGACGCCGCCGGTGGCCCCGGTGACGAGGACCGGACCACCCTCCGGCCGCATCCCCGCCTCCTCCAGCTTCCGCACGGAGAGCGCCGCCGTGAAGCCGGCCGTGCCGAGGATCATGCTGGTCCGGGCGTCGAGGCCTGCCGGCATCGGGATGGCCCACCCGGCCGGAATGCGGATCCGCTGCCCGAAGCCGCCCGGCGTGTTCATCCCCAGGTCGTAGCCCGACGCGATGACCGCGTCGCCGGGGGCGAACCCGTCCGACGACGACTCGACCACGGTGCCGGCGGCATCGATGCCGGGGGTGTGCGGGAAGTACCGCGTCACGCCCGGGTTCCCGGTCGCCGACAGGGCGTCCTTGTAGTTGAGTGAGGAGTAGTCGACCTCGATCAGCAGGTCGCCGGACGGCAGGTCGGCCGTGTCCTGCTCGATGACACGCCGCGGGAACCGCCGGTCCCCCGTCTTCTCGACGCGCTTCTCGACGCGAAACGCACGAAACGTGGCCATGTGATCCTCCGAGCCCGCCATTCATCGCCTGACGGGTCCGCCTGGCGCCCAACCAGCCCCCCCAAGGAATCGTCGCCGTTCCGCGGCGCAGCCGCCCGGGCGGGTCCGGGCGGGCGGGCGCGCCCCTTCTCGACTATTCTTGGTTGGCCGACGCCGCTTTCGAAGCAGCCGACACCGCCCCGACGAGACGGTGCGCGTCGGGCGCTGGAGGATATCTCATGACTGCCCGCATCCCCATCGCGACCGCCCTGACGCTCGCCCTCGCCTTGGCGCTCGGTGCGCCGGCCGCTGCCCAGCTCGCGGCGCCCGCCGCCGCGCAGGTCGAGGACTTCGTCCCCGTGACCGACGCCATGCTCCATGCCCCCGATCCGGCCGACTGGCTGAGCTGGCGCCGCACGCTCGACGGGCAGGGCCACAGCCCGCTCGACCAGATCACGGCCGACAACGTCGATCGGCTGCGCCTGGCCTGGAGCTGGAGCCTCGAGCCGGGTTCGCAGCAGACGACGCCGCTGGTCTACGACGGGGTCCTGTACGTCGCCAACCCCGGCGAGGTCGTGCAGGCGCTCGACGCGGCGACCGGCGACTTCCTGTGGGAGTACCGGCGCGACGCCCCGGAGCCGGGCCGGAGCTTCGGCGGCCCGCCGCCCGGCCGCGCGCACCGGAACATCGCCATCTACCGCGACATGGTCTACCTGAACACCGCCGACGCCCACATCGTCGCCATCGACGCGCGGACGGGCGAGGAGCGCTGGGACGCCGACGTCGGGGGCGGGGTCGGCTTCCAGTTCTCGAGCGGCTCGATAATCGCCGACGGCACCGTCGTGGCCGGCCTCACGGGGTGCGGGCGCTACCGCGACGACACCTGCTACATCGTCGGTATCGACGCCCAGACCGGCGACGAGCGCTGGCGGACGTCGACCATCGCCCTGCCCGGCGACCGCGGCGGAGACTCCTGGGGCGACCTGCCGGTCATGTTCCGCGCCGGCAGCGACTCGTGGATCCCCGGGAGCTACGACCCGGTCACGCGCACGCTCTTCCACGGCACCTCGCAGGCCAAGCCGTGGGCGCGGGCGGCGCGCGGGACCGACGGCGACGCGCTCTACACGAACTCCACGCTCGCCCTCGACCTGGCGACGGGCGAGATGAAGTGGTACTACCAGCACCTCCCCGGCGAGACGCTCGACATGGACGAGGTCTTCGAGCGGATCCTCATCGACTACGACGGACGGCGGTCGGTCTTCACGATGGGCAAGATGGCCGTGCTCTGGGAGCTCGACCTCGAGACCGGCGCCTTCCGCAACGCCCACGACCTCGGCTACCAGACCTTCGCCGACGTCCACCCCGAGACCGGCGCCGTCACCTACCGGGAAGGGATGATCCCCACGCTCTACGAGGAGATCTTCTGGTGCCCGAGCACGGCCGGATTCAAGAGCTGGCGGGCGATGTCGTACCACCCCGGGCTCGAGACGTTCTTCATTCCGATCAACCTCAACTGCGAGACCGGCATCTTCGGCCCCGTCGACCGGGTGGAAGGGGGCGGGGGCGCCGGGCCGGTGCGGCGCACCAACCACTTTCACCCCGACAGCCCGGGCCAGCTCGGCGAGTTCCTGGCCATGGACATGCGGACCGGCGACGTCCGCTGGCGCCGCCGCTTCGAGACCCCGATCAACAGCGCCGCCCTGACGACGGACGGGGGCCTGGCGTTCGCCGGAAGCTGGGACCGCTACATCTACGCCTTCGACGCCGACGACGGGGAGACGCTCTGGCAGACGAGGCTCCCGACGTCCATCCAGGGCTTTCCGATCAGCTACGCGGTGGACGGGACGCAGTTCGTCGCGGTGCCCGTCGGGACCGGCGGCGCAAGCTGGGGCGGCCTGATCCCGGCCGACCTCCTGCCCCACCGGAAGCGCCCGGGCGGCGGCAACGGCCTGTTCGTCTTCGCCCTCGACCGGTAGGGCGCCGAACCGAGGGCGCGCGGCGCGCGACCGGCACCGCTCCGCTCCGAGGGCGGCCGGAGGGCGGGTGGAGCCACCCAGGGCCCACTCCGAGGAGCGGGCGCCCTTCGCGAGGCGGGCCGGCGAGACCTGCCATGGACACGGCAAGCTCCGACCAACCGCGCGTCCGGCCTGCGGGCTGGCGGCCCATCGCCTCGCGCCTGGTGCTGGTGGCCGTCGCCGCGCTGTTCGTCCGGACGTGGGTGGCGCAGTCGTTCTCCATCCCCAGCGGCTCGATGGAGCCCACCCTGCTGGCCGGCGACTTCGTGCTCGCCGACCGGTTCGTCTTCGGACCGACCCTCGAGGACGCCGAGCGCGCGTTGTTGCCGATGCGCGCGGTGCGCCGGGGCGACGTCGTCGTCGCCCTGCTCCCCGCCGATCCCAGCCGCCATCTCGTGAAGCGCGTCGTGGGCCTGCCCGGAGAGGCGCTGGCGCTACGCGGCGCGACCGTCTACATCGACGGCGCGGCCCTCGACGAGCCGTACCTTCCGCCGAGGCCTGGCCCGCCGCTCGTTGCCTACGGCTCCGCTCGGCGCCCAACTCAATCCTCCAGGAGTCGGCGCCGTTCCACGGTGCAGACTCCGGGCGGGCCGTCGCGACCTGCCGCGTCAGACCCGGCGGCCGCGGACGGCGCGAAGCCGCCGGTCCCTGGGGCCAGTGAGCGGGCGGCTCCTTCCGATCGCGACGGCTCCTTCGGTCCGGTCACGATTCCGGCCCGGCACTACTTCGTGCTCGGGGACAACCGCGACCACTCGCAGGACAGCCGGCTCTGGGGTGCGTTGCCGCACGAGAGCCTCACGGGGCGGGTGGTGGCGACGTACTGGTCCTCGGCGCCGCCGGAGATCGTGGCCCTGCCCGCGGCGGGAACGGCCGAAGCCCTTCGCCGGGCGCGTGCCGCGGCCCGCTTCTTTCGCGAGACGCGCTGGAACCGCGTCCTGCGCCCCGTGCGTTGAGTCGCCGGCCTGCTGCCTCAAAGGCCGCCCGAGGCCGCCGCCCTGCCGTGCCGCGCGCGCCGGTGGGCCCGGCTCCGATCGCGGCCTCACGCCCGGCCGAGGCCGTCGCCTCGTCCCGCCGCACGCGCCGGTGCGCCTTGCGCGGCCTGTTCCGGCAACTCTCCGAACTTCCGCTTGTAGTGGCGCACCCAGAAGTACAGGGCCGGGAACCCGAGCACGGACGGCAGTATCCACGGCAGGAACGACCACGCGCCCTGCATGAGGGCGCCGCCCCACAGGCGCTGCCCGCCGAACACCAGGAAGGCGGTGTGGAAGGCGATGCCGGACCCGATCATGCCTCCCATGTGCGTGTACCACCACGCCATGGGTGTGGGGCGGGGATTGGCGAGAGACCGGCGATCGTCGAAGTAGCCGGCGGCACCGGCGCCGCCCAGCGCCACCGGGATCCAGAAGAGGCCGCCGCCGCCCCGCACGACGTGGTAGAGGCCGAACACCGCCAGCGCCAGGCCGGCGGCGCCCATCGCATGGCAGAGGAAGCGCCGGCGCCATCCGACGAAGCGGTCCGGCTGGTGGCGCGCGCGCATCGCGCGGACGCCCTGCTCGACACCGTCCAGCAGCAGCAGGCCCAGAAAGCCCAGGATGACGACGAACATGATCTGATCCGCGGGGATCTGACTCAGGCTCGCCGGTTCGCCCGCCCAGCTCGCGGGATGCAGCAGCGCCCACGACGTCGAGCCGAGGGCGGTCAGCGCGACGACGTAGGCGCACCCGGCGAACACCCGACCCGCGGCGACGTGCAGACGTCCCCCCTTGCGCACGAGGATCGGGATCCAGAAAGCGGCGAGTCCAACGAACCCGGTCGAGATGTGCAGCGCGCGAAGCAGGTCGTGCATCGTCTCAGCCACGGCGTCGCTCCTTCCGATCCTGCCGATCCTGCGCTTGCGCCCCGCCGGCAACGGCGTGGGGTCGCCGCCGCCGCTCGATATGCGCCAGCGCCTCGTCGCACCAGTCGACCCTGGACCGCAGCGAGCGGACTCCCATCCGCACGGCCAGGTAGACGTGGAAGTCCTCGCCGCTCAAGTCGTCGAGGCGCGCGCCGTCCGGCCCCGCGATGTCCAGCTCCGCCTGCCGGAGCAGGGCCAGGAACTCCTCCAGCCGGGAACGGAGCTCGAGCATGAAGTCGCTGGTCGCCTCCAGGTCGTCGAGCTCGTGCATGAAGAAGAGCTGGGCGACGTAGGCGAACCGCTGCGTCCCCATCTGCGGCCCGGCGGTGAGCCAGCGGAGCAGCTCCGTGCGTCCTTCGGTCGTCCGGTGGTACACGCGGCGACGCGGCCCCCGGGCCGGCGGCTCCAGGCGGCTCTCCAGCCAGCCGCGCTCTTCGAGCTTCTTGAGGGCCGGGTAGATCTGGCTCAGCTCGGCCGACCAGAAGTGGCGGCTCCCTTCGCTGAACCCGCGCTTGATGTCGTACCCGCTCGCCGGCGCGGCCAGCATCCCCAACAGGATGTGATCGAGGCTCATGTCGCGGTCCGACCCAAACTATATCAATCTCGATATAGTGTCAATCGCGCCCTTCAGCACCTGCTATGGTCGGGGAACGACGCCGGCCGCGACGAGCCGCGGCCCCACCGGCGCCGTGGAGACGCACCGGACCCGTGCCGACACCATGAGGTCGGTCGCCCGGTCGCGCGCCGGTCGCTACGCGCGACCGGTCACGTCGGCATGAGCAGGGAGATGACGCGCCTCCCTGCCTGCCGGTAGACGCGGAAATCGGAGTCGAGGGTCATGATCGACGCGTTCTCGGTACGCTCGAGCAGACGAACCAGACAGGCATCGGCAAACGACATGGGCACGCTGCGGTAGCGATGAATCAGTCGGCCAACGGCCGTCGCATCGGCCTTGCCCGCAATGGTGCGCTCGACGCGCAGCACGCCCCGTCCGACCAGCGCTGCCGGCAGGCTCTGATCCGCCCCGGCCCGCTGCAGCAGAAACGAAGCTTCCGAGAGCACGGCTTCGCAGGTAAGCAACGGTGCCTGGAGCGCAGCGAAACACGTCCGCGCCCACTCGTGATGCGCCTCGTCGGCATCGAGCAGCGCAACGATGGGGCCCGTGTCAACGATTACCGTCGGTATCGGCACGGTGGGCGTCCTGGACGACAGCCTCGTCGAGCAGACGCGTATTGGTCGCCAGGTCCGAACGCCCGCTGTGTACGGCCCCGACCAGATCGTCGGCGAGGTCCGCGCAGCTCGGTGGCGGCGCACCTCCCCTGTCGCGCAGCGCGTTCGCGATGAACTCCCGCACGAGAGTCGACCGGCTGACGTTGCGACGCCGCGCTTCCCTGGCAAGCGTGGCATGCAGCTCGGCGGGCAACTTGACAGACAGTCCTTGCATGCCGGGATCGTAATACGATCGGCAACCGGTCGCCATACCACCTTGTCTCGCCAACCGCGATCTGTATCATTCGTCTCCTGGCAGCGAGGCACCCCGCGCACCGGAACACGGAGGCAGACGATGGAATCGGCGACGCGCACCCCTGCTCGACGGAGCGGATCGGCAACGCTCGCCGCGGCGTTCTGCGGCTTGGCCGCGCTCCTGCTCGGCATGGCGCCGGCGGACCCCGCCGCGGCGGCCAGCCAATCTCAAGACGAGCCGGGCATGGTGCGAGTGACCGTCGAGGTCGAGCTGTCGTGCCCGTCGTGCGCCCAGGGGCTGGTGCGCCGCCTCGGCCGTCTGGAGCACGTGGCCGGCGTCGAGGTGCTGCCCGCCGACGGACGGATCGTCCTGGACGTGGAGCCCGGGCGCCGGCTCGACCTCGCCGCCGTGCGGGACAC
>JAPOYG010000218.1:0-4221 GCA_026706755.1 Acidobacteriota bacterium | reverse complement strand
CCAGGGTGCCGGCGGCGCCGGTGGTGGCGCTGGGCGCCGCGGCCGGCGTGCCGGGGTCGCTGGGGGTCGTGCAGGGAGACGGTCGGATCCCGTACCGGCCCGAAGCACTGCAGTTGAAGCAGGAGAACGGCGACAACTGGATCGACCGCGACCCCGAGCTGAAGTGCTACCTGCCGGGCACTCCTCGCGCGATGTACATGCCCTATCCGTTCCAGATCGTCCAGGGCACGAACAAGATCCACATGAACTTCGCGTTCTCGAACGCCGCGCGCGTCATCCACCTGGACGACGTGGAGCTGCCGCCGGACTACACCTACATGGGTCACTCCGTCGGGCGCTGGGAGGGCGACACGCTGATCGTCGAGGTGACGGATTTCAACGGCAAGAACTGGTTCGACCGCGCCGGCAACCACCACAGTGAAGCCCTGCGGCTCACCGAGCGTTACTCGGCGATTACCCCAGACGCCATCTGGTACGAGGTGACGATCACCGATCCCGAGACGTTCACCGAGCCCTGGACGATCGCGATGCCGATCTATCGCCGCCTGGATCCCAACGCCACCGTGCTGGACTATCCCTGCATCGAGTTCGCGGAGGAATTCCTGTTCGGCAACCTGCGTCGCGAGCCGCTGGTCCGGCGCTGGGAGGGCGAGACCCTGATCGTGGAGATCACGCGCAAGATCCCGCCCGGCGATAGCCTGTACGAGTGGTATCGACGGTAACGAAATCGGTTCACGTACGAAACCGCGCGGGAACGACAGCGGCAGGGAGGCCGAGGCCCATGAGGACGACACTACTGATCGGGGGCGTGAGCGCGGTCGTCGGGGTCGGTTTGTGGCTGGGGGGAACGATTGCACCGGTGGCGGCGCATCACGCATTCGCGGCGGAGTTCGACGCCGACCGGCCGGTGGACTTCACCGGCAGGGTCACGAGAGTGGAGTGGGTGAATCCGCACGTCTGGATCCACATCGACGTGGAGCTGGACGACGGCACCACCGAGGAATGGGCGTTCGAGGGGGGAACCCCCAACACGCTGTTCCGCCGGGGCTTCACGCGACGGTCTCTGGAGGCCGGAACCGAGGTCCACGTCGACGGGTATCAGGCGAAGGACGGCACGAACCGGGCGAACGGCCGGGACATCACGCTGCTCTCCGACGGGACCCGGTTGTTCCTCGGCTCGTCCGGCACCGGCGCCCCCTGGGAGCTGGCGCGACCCGGCGTCGACACCGTGGAGGCTCCGCGGTAACCGCAGAAGTCTGCGCCGCGGGACGTGCCACAGAGGACTTAGGATACCGGCGGGAATTGCCTTGCCGCCTTGTCGGGCCGACGCTCACCTGAAGCGCGGTAGCCGCTGTCCAGCAACGTCGACCCGGCGGCAGTCGACGATGGCGCCACCGGGGAGCCTCAACCTCGAGCTGGGGGTCATGCCGGGGCGCGTGGCGCCGATGCTCGAAGGGACGAGCCGCGGGATGCTCGGGCGAGCCAGCGTCGACTGGTAGGGCCCGAAATCGGGCAGCAGCCCGGCAACGGAAGCTCCAAGGCCCGCAAGACCAGCGTACGCGGAAAACGGGGCCGCGACCGTGCGGCGGCTACGGCGGCGCCAAGGACGCGCTCGCGAAGCTCGACGCACTCGCCGGCGCGCTCCGGAACGACTACGGCATACTCCGATCGCCGAAGAGCTGCAGGTCGAGACCCGGGCGGGTCACGTTCACGGACACGTTCCGACCCGCCGGATCGGGGCGCTCGTAGATGACGCGGTAGCGAATCGACACTTGATCCCAATGGGCGGCCATGTCGGTCGCCAGCTGCTGCAGGCTGTCCTCGAAAGCGGTCGCCGCCGCGATCTGGGTGTAGCGGCCACCGGTGTTCTTGGCCAGGTTGATGGCGAAGCCGGTCGCCACCTGCCAAGCGAAGCCGGAACCTCGCGAGCGCCAGAGCACGGAATGCACGGTCACGCCGCCCGCGCGCAAGTTGTCGACCCAGCTCATGAAGCGGTTCTCGTTCATGAACGCGCTCGCCTCGATCGCGTCGGTCAGAACCGCCACGAAGATCGGCCACGCTTCGTCGCCGTCGTACCTGCGGTCCCAGGTCTCCCGGACCCCGTCGATGAATCGGACGCTACCGAAGTTGTCGACGTGGATGTCCGCGGCCTCCTCGAGCAGCTCGGCCCGGTCGGTCGTGAAGTCGACTCGCCGCTGGATCTGGCCACCGATCGTGAACAGGCCGATCTCGTGCTCGGCCGGGATGCTATCGATGAACGCGGCCACGCCGTCCCGGAGGGGATTGATCGCCTGCCCGCTGCTGACCTGGCGACCGTTGTCGACCAGCAATGCGATCTTCATCGGCTCTGTCCCGACCTCGGCCGAGACGACTTCGGCGGCGTTCCCGTCCTCGCTGACCTGGAACTCCTCCGGCGTGAGGTCGGTCACGGGCTGGCCGGTCTGATCGAGGACTGCGGCGTAGATCAGGCCGAGCTCCTGGGCCGACGCGGTGTCGGCGAGGCCGACGATCACGAGACTGGCAGCGACCGCGACGACCAAGCGCCGGGTGATGAAACGACGCATGCTCGCCCCCCTTTGCACCTGTGTGACCCTTGGCGGGAGTCGCCCGACGTCCGGTCCGATTCGCCGCCGCGGCGGCGACGCCAAGCTCGGCCACCGCTTTCAGGCGGCTCTACGCCATCTTGGCACTGTTTTCACTGCTGCATACCAGAGACCTGTGTCACGGTCCAGTAGCAACGACCCAGGGCGGCAACCTCATTCCCGGCAGTGCCCTTAGTCCCAGCGCAGACTCCCAACGCGCCCGTCAGGGCGCGTACCTGGCGGACGTCCTGACGTACCTGCGCCCGGCCCCGCGGTAGCGAAGCCGGGCGCCGGAGTCCCTACCGCCCGACGGCTTACCGCTGCAGTCGGGCGGCGTCGTAGATCGAGAACGAGAACGGATCCGGGCCGCGCCCTTCCGCGAACGCCTGCTCGTCGAGGCGCGCGCCGAGGAGCAGCGCCGGCAGGCCGTAGTTCCCCTCGTGGCAGCGGGGCTCGTAGTAGATCCGGTTCTGCTGGTCGCTCTGCCGCTTCAGCTCCTGCCGGATCGTCCACGGCGCCACCCACACCGTCGGGTCCTCGATGGTCACCTCGTAGTCGAGGGTCTCCGCGTCGACCCGGGTGTATCGCTCGACGAGGCGACGATTCTCGGCCGAGCCCTGGTACGGGAACTTGTGCGAGAAGTTCGTGGTCTCGACGACCAGCGTCCGGCCCTCCCAGCGGCCGCGCGAGTCGCCGTGCCGCAGGCGGATGTGGCTCGGCGGATGGCTCCCGCTCAGGTTGACGATGCGCTGGAACCCCTGGCCCTGCCCCGTGTCGTAGGCGATCGCGACGGAATCCGCACCCTGCACGATGCGGCGGAAGCCGTTCAGGTCGGGCGTGCGCCCCGACATGCACCGGTCGCCGAGGCTCTGATCCTCCGGGCCGTCGTGGCGGTTCATGCGGCCCCGCGTGTTGTAGTAGGGAGTCGTGTCGTAGCGGCGGGGCGACGGGGGCCCGTACTCCCCGCCCGCGCACTGCGGCGCCTGGTTGCGGCAGGTCTCGGTGTTGCGCAGGAGCATGGCGCGCCACTCCTGCTCGACCTCGTTCCGCCGCACCGCCTCCGCCGTGAGGGCGGGAATCCTGCCGTTCGGCGGATCGACGACGAGCGACGTGCGCGGGCCCGCCGGCTTCGCCGACGTGTAGACGGTGTTGTACGCCCCGCTGGGCAGGACCGGCGGGCGATCGAGCTGCACCTGGTTCCGGGCCGCCCGCTCCTCCTCCGTGGCCAGCTCCCGCTCGCCGAGCTCCGGCGCCCGTTCCAGGGGCGTGGACCACACGTCGAGCCAGATGCCTTCCAGGTTCGGATGGCCCCACGCGGTCGCGCTCGGAGCCTGGCCGCTCACCGGAACGGCCACCAGCTGCAGGGATGCCGTGACGATCGCGAGCACCGTTGCCACGCCGAGCAACTCGAGCAGTCGTCGCTTCATTTCGATACCCTCGCGAAGCCCCAACCCGCCGGAGAGGAACGGTGGTTCAATCCTTGCCCGGCTCGTGGTCCCGCGTCAACTCCTGACGCTGCCTCTCGCGGCGGTCACCGCGCGAGCCCAGTCGCCGTCGGGTCCGGCATCCATCACCGCTGCAACGAGCCCCCAGGCACCGACGACGACCGGCGGCGTCCTCGCCGGGCTCGATCACCTGG
>JAPOYG010000310.1 GCA_026706755.1 Acidobacteriota bacterium | reverse complement strand
TCCGCGCTCATGGCTAGCGAGGAGGTCCAGGGTGGCCGAGACTAAGGGCAAGGCGAACGCGAAGGCTCAACCGTCAGGTCCGGCGGCTGCACAGCCGAAGGGACCGCAAATGTTCGGCGAGGTGGTCAACCCCTCGTTCCAGGTCGGCACCCGCAAGTGGTATACGGTGCCGCTCTCGATCGCGGTCCACGTCCTAGGCATCGGCGCGATCGTCATCGTGCCGCTCATGGCGGTCGACGCGCTGCCGACGCCGAGCTCGATGATGGCGTTCGTGGCCGCACCGCCCCCGCCGCCCCCGCCGCCCCCGCCGCCCCCGCCGCCCGCCGCGGCAGAGGCGCCGCCGGCGCCGGTCATCGACGTCAATCCGAACGCCGCCCCGATTGCGGCGCCGGAGCAGATCGTTCAGGAGAGCGGCTTCGATCTCACGCAGGTGCAGGGGGTCGAAGGGGGCATATCGGGCGGCGTCATCGGCGGCATCGTCGGCGGCCTGCCGCAGGCCCCGCCCCCGCCGCCCCCGCCGCCGGAGCCGGTCCGCGTCGGCGGCAACATCAGCCCGCCGACCAAGACGCGCGACGTGTCGCCCGTGTATCCCGAGGTGGCCCGCGCGGCCCGGGTCCAGGGCGTCGTGATCCTCGAAGCGACCATCGGACCGACCGGGGCGGTGACCGACGTCAACGTGCTCCGCTCGGTGCCGTTGCTCGACGAAGCCGCCATCGCCGCCGTGCGGCAGTGGCAGTACACGCCGACGCTGCTGAACGGCGTGCCGGTTCCGGTAATCATGACGGTTACGGTCAATTTCTCGTTGCGGTAGACCTGGGAGCCAACGGGCCGCATTCAGGGAGGATCAGATGGACTTTCTCGAACTCTGGGAGCAGATGAGCTTGCTGGTCAAGCTGCTGATGGCAGTGCTTGGCCTGATGTCGATGTGGTCCGTGGGCGTCTTCTGCGAGCGTGTCTTCACGTTCACGCAGGCTAGGCGGCAGTCCGTCGAGTTCGCGCCCAAGGTGGCCAAGCATCTCAAGGACGGCAAGCTCAAGGAAGCGATCAAGATCTCGCAGTCCAAGGAGTTCAAGTACAGCCACCTCGGCAAGGTCGTCCTGGCCGGTCTCTCCGAGTACCAGTTCCAGCAGGAAGGCGGCGTGCAGCTCGAGAAGGACGACGTGGTCGACAGCGTCCGCCGCTCGATCCAGCGCGCGGCCGCGCTGACCTCCGCCGACCTCAAGCGCGGCCTCGGCGCGCTCGCGACCATCGGCTCCACCGCGGTGTTCGTCGGCCTGCTCGCGACGACCCTCGGCGTCATCAACGCGTTCCAGGGCATCGCGGCCACCGGGTCGGGCGGTCTGGGCGCGGTGTCGGGCGGCATCTCCGAAGCGCTCGTGGGCACGGCCATCGGGCTCTTCGTCGCCATCCCGGCCGTCTGGTTCTTCAACTACCTGACCGGCCGCATCGAGTTCTTCACGGTCGAGATGGACAACTCGTCGTCCGAGCTGGTCGACTACTTCATCAAGAAGTCGTAGACCCGAACCGGTGCTTCGCACCGCCTGGGTTGAGGGAGGATCTCCAACATGGGAATGCAAGTTGGTGAGAAATCCAGCAAGCTGAATTCGGAGATCAACATCACGCCGCTCGCGGACGTGATGCTGGTCCTCCTGATCATCGTCATGCTGATCGCACCCCTCCTGCAGGCGGGCGTGACGCTGACGCTGCCGGAGGCGTCCAACACGTCCGACAAGCCGGACAACGACAACAACACCGTCGTCGCGGTCACGGCGGACGGCCGCTACTTCGTCGACAACGTGCAGACCCCCGAGACGGAGCTGCTCGCCGCGATCAACCGGGCGCTCGACCGCAAGTTCGAGCGGATCCTCCTGATCAAGGGCGACGTCAACGCGCAGTACGGGGCGGTGATGGACCTGATGGACTCGCTCCAGCGGGCGGGCATCGAGAACATCGGCCTGATCACCGAGCGCGAGATCGGCGGCGCGGCCGGAGGTTGATGCGATGGCACACAAGAAGCACTTCGGCGCCGACGATGTCGTCGAGGCGGAACAGCCACATGCCAATTCGGAGATCAACATCACGCCGTTCATCGACGTGCTGCTGGTCCTGATTGTCATCTTCCTGGCCGCGCTTCCGCTCGGCCAGCGCGGGCTCGACATCAACCTGCCGCTCGAGACCCAGGGCTCGGCCCAGGCGGCGACGGACAGCAGCCAGATCGTGCTCGAGTACACGGCGGATCGACGGATCTCGGTGAACCAGCAGCCGATGGAGATCCGGTCGCTGCAGTCGGAGCTGCGCCAGATCTTCGAGACCCGTCGCGACAAGACGATGTTCATCGCTGGCGCCGGCTCGCTGACCTACGGCGAGATCATCGACGTCATCGATGCCGCCAAGGGGGCCGGCGTCGAGAAGGTCGGCATCGTCACGGAGGGGATGCGGCGGGCCGCCGGCGCGGCCGCTCTGTAGGCTGCCTCGCGGGGGCGGCGTCGCTCTCATCGACGCCCGACGCACCGTTCGCCCGGCCGCGGGATTCCGGATGCACCGGAATCCCGCGGCCGTTTCGTTTGTACGGCGCCGCGACGTGCCGGGCCGGGGCTCAGCCCGAGCGTGCATCATGGTCGGCGCGCGGTCGCCGGCGGGGGGCGCGTCGCGGCCGGCTCGGGGCGCAGTGTCGAACGCGGTCGCCGGCGAGGCTCGTGTCGGGGCCGGCAGTGCGGCAGGGTCGAGGGCGCGGCGTCGAAGGCGCCCGCCGGCGGGCAGCTCGCGTCTCAATCCGAGTGGGCGCCGGGGGTCGTCACGTGCGTGACGAGGACTTCCTGGAGGGTCTCGACCTCGCCCGTAAGCCTTGCGATCTGCCAGCTGTTTGCGAGCCCGGTGAGGGCCGCCACGAGCGACAGCAGCAGCGTGACGATCTGCACAGTGCTTCCGTTGCGCTGATCCATTGCTCTCCCCCATCCTACCACCCGGCTGAACGTTCCAGCCGATGCCTCCGCCCCTGCGCGGTTGCCGGGCCGGGGCACTCGCGCCCACCGGGATCGGGTAGCCCTCACCAAGGCCAAAGACCGGCCACCCCAGTGAAGCGGTTGCCGGGCCGAGGCACTCGCGCCCGCCCGGATCCGCAGCCCGCACCAAAGCAAAAGGCCGGCCACCCCGGGAAGGGGCAACCGGCCTTCTGACCGTCGCTCTGGCGCGCAGCAGTTTCGCATCAGCGAAACTGCCAACGCGCCCCGTCAGGGGCGCGCGCCTGCCCTAGCCGGCCGCGCCTCCGCCGCGCGCCTCCTCCTGGAGGGCCTGCGCACGGTCGCGGAGCTCGTCGGCCTCGGCGATGAGGGCCTCCCGCTCGTCGATATCGTCGGTCATGTTGGCCTGCATGCGGAGCAGGATGTTCTTGTAGACCAGGGCGTCGACGTAGCGGTCGTTGAGCCCGATGGCCTGGTCTGCGGCCTCGAGGCCCGCCACGATGAAGTCCGCCTTCTCCTCCTGCGTGATGCGGAAGTCGCGGAACGCCTTCTCCCAGTAGTAGGTCGAGATGGTGTAGTAGGCCTCAGGATTGTCGGGCTCGATGGCCGCGCGCTGCTGGAGGGCCTCGATGGTCCGCTCGAAGTCGCCGCCCCGGTTGTAGAACCCGGCGAGCTGCAGGTAGACGGTCGGGTCCTCCGGCCGCATGTTCCGCACCTCGAGCATGACGACCTCCGCGTCCTCGTAGAGACCGGCCTCCTCGTAGAGCCGCGCGAGGGCGAAGTAGTTGTCCGGGTCGGCGGGATCGAGCTGGATCATCGCCCGGAGGATCGGCTCGGACGAGGCCGGGTCGTTCTTCTTGTCGGCCCCGAACGCGGCCACCAGGTACTGCATCGACAGCTTCTGGAGGCCCGGGTCGGCGCTGCGCTCCGAGCCGAGCCCGTAGTACTCGACCGCCTGGTCGAGGTAGTTGTCGTTCTCCGCGTCACCGCGGAGGGCCGGCTTGTAGAGGTTGTCGTAGCTGTTGCCGATGTAGAAGTAGGCGGCGGTCATGACCTGCGCCAGCTCGGAGTCCGGGTTCTCCCCGAGTACCTCGAGAACCTCGTGGTAGGCCTCGATGGCGGCCGGGTAGTCGGCGCGGCCGTAGAGCATGTTCGCTTCCTTGAACGTCCGCATCGCAGTGAGCTCCGCGAAGAAGCCGCACGAGGCGAGCGGCGCCGTCACGGCGATGATGACGGCCACTTTCAGAAGGCTGCGTCCCGTCTGCATTGCGATCCCCTTTCAGGCCTCTCGAAGCCGGGCCGAACTCCCTGTCTCCGGGTGCCGCCCGGGACTCGGAGGTCCCGGCGACCCGCGTGAAGGCGCGTGCCGGCCCGGGCCGCACAATGCCCTTGAACCGGGCTCCTATACTGAAACAAAAGCCGTGGCAAGTCAAGAATCCATCCGGTCGCGTAATCCCTTTCGAGTCAGTCTGTTATACGCCGTAGAATGTGCATCGCGGGAGCTCGCGCCGCGGAAGCCGCGAGGGGGCCTCCCGGCTGGTGGTAGGCTCCGAGAGACGGGGCCATGATCACATTCGACGATCTCGTCAGCCGCGTCCGCTCGAACGACGCCGACGCCGACACGGATCTGCTGCGGCGCGCGTACGAGTTCTCGGCCCTCGAGCACGCGGGACAGACGCGCCGCTCCGGCGAGCAGTACATCACGCACCCCCTGGAGGTCGCCGCGCTCGTCGCCGACATGCGGCTCGACGACGTCGCCATCGCGGCCAGCCTGCTCCACGACGTCGTCGAGGACACGCTCACCACGATCGAGCACGTCCGCGACCTCTTCGGCCCCGAGGTGGCGCACGTCGTGGAGGGCGTCACGAAGATCAGCACCATCCCGTTCTCGTCGAGCGAGGAGCGGCAGGCGGAGAACTTCCGCAAGATGCTGCTGGCGATGGTCGACGACGTGCGCGTCATCCTCGTCAAGCTGGCCGACCGCCTGCACAACATGCGCACGCTGAGCCACCTGAAGGAGGAGCGGCGCATCAAGATCGCCCAGGAGACGCTGGACATCTACGCCCCGATCGCCCACCGCCTGGGAATGAGCAAGCTGCAGAACGAGCTCGAGGAGCTGGCGTTCCGGCATCTCGACCCCGCGGCGTTCGACCGCCTCCGGGCGTGGGTGGAGGAGCGCCGCCGCGCCACCGAGGAGACGGTCGCCCAGCTCCAGGCCACCCTGGACGCCAAGCTCCGCGACGCGCACGTCCCGGCCGTGACGCTAGAGGGGCGCATCAAGCGGCTGTTCAGCATCCGCGAGAAGCTCCGCCGCCAGAAGATCGGGCTCGACGAGGTGTACGACCTGATCGCGCTCCGCGTCATCACGCGGAAGGAGCGCGACTGCTACGCCGCGCTCGGCATCATCCACCAGATCTGGCCGCCGGTCCCCGGCCGATTCAAGGACTTCATCGCGATGCCCCGCCCGAACGGCTACCAGTCGCTGCACACGTCGGTCGTGAGCGGCGGCGTCCCGTTCGAGGTGCAGATCCGGACCGAGCGGATGCACCAGGTGGCCGAGGAGGGGATTGCCGCACACTGGAAGTACAAGGAAGGCCGCGTCGGCGCGCATCCCGACGAGCAGTACTTCCGCTGGCTGCGCCAGTTGCTCGAGACCGAGAAGGACGCCCGCGACCCCAGCGATTTCATCCACAGCCTCAAGCTCGACCTCTACCCGGAGGAGGTCTACGCGTTCACGCCCCGGGGCGAGGTCAAGGCGTTGCCGCGCGGAGCCACGCCGGTCGACTTCGCCTACGCCGTCCACACCGACGTCGGGCATACCTGCGTCGGCGCCCGGGTGAACCGGCGCATGGTCCCGCTGCGCACGCGGCTCCAGAGCGGCGACATCGTCGAGGTGGTCACGGCGCAGGGGCGGACGCCCAGCCGCGACTGGCTCAGCTTCGTCGTCACCTCGCGCGCCCGCCACAAGATCAAGCACTTCATTCACGCCCAGGAGAAGGTCCGGGCCGTCGAGCTGGGCCGCAAGCTCCTCGACAAGGAGATACGCCGCTTCGACCTGAACCACCGCGCCGTGCTCGCGCCGGACGCCCTCGGCCGTGTCGCGGCCGAGCTCGGCATCCCGAAGGCGGACGACCTGTGCGCCTCGATCGGCTACGGGAGGCTCTCGGCCCGCCTGGTGCTCGCGCGGCTCGCGCCGGGCGACGCCCTCCGCGAGCGGACGAACGGCCGGCCCGCCGAGGCCCCGCCCGCGCGCGTGCCGGCGGCGGACGACGACGCGATCAAGGCGAGCGGCTGCGACGACCTCCTGGTGACGCGGGCCGGGTGCTGCAACCCGATTCGCGGGGAGCCGATCGTCGGCTACGTCACGCGCGGGAAGGGCGTCTCGGTGCACGCCTCGACCTGCCCGAACGTGGTCAACCTGCTGTACCACCCCGAGCGGCGGATCGACGTGGCGTGGGACACCGACGGGGACGGTCCCGGGGCGTTCACCGTCTGCCTGGCGATTCAGGTGCAGGACCGGCGGGGCATGCTGGCTGACGTCACGGCGCGCATCTCGGAGAAGAACACCAACATCCGCCGGGTGGAAGCGGACGTGAACGAGATCCGGCGCGGGCGCATCAGCGTCACGATGGACGTCGACGACCTCAAGCACCTGCAACGAGTGATCAAGGACGTGCGCGCGGTGCCGGGCGTGATCGACGTGGAGCGGGTGCTCCGCCAGCCGTAGGTCTACGGGAGGCTCGCGGCTACGCGGCCTTGACGATGCGGTTGGAGCGGATGCAGCGCGTGCAGACGCGGATGCGCCGGACGCCGCCGTTCACCACCGCGCGCACGCGCTGGATGTTGGCCTGGAACCGGCGGGGGGTCACGTTGTGCGCGTGGCTCACGTTTCGGCCGAAGGCCGGCCCCTTGCCGCAGATTTCGCAACGCTTCGCCATCGCGCAAGAGTATATCAGGGCGCCACGATGAGCGGCGACGCGTCGGACCGCGGTTTCTCCGCCGACTTGAGCAGGCGGCCGACGAGAGCCAGGTAGGCCCGGTCCCCGCCGCCGAGGGAGCTCTCCGCCTCCCGCGCGCCCGCCTCGATGCAGCGTGCGGCGGCCGCCACGTCCCCGTCGGGCAGCCGCGCGCCCTCCTTCCGCTGTTCCTCGATCAGCGCCTGCATCCGGTCCGCGAGCGCCTGGGCGCCGAGCGAAGCGGCCCGGTGCTCGTAGACGATGCCGCGGCTGGCCGTCTCGAAGGTCTCCGCGGTCGCCTTCGCCGCCTGCTCGACGTCGGCGTCCGAGCGGGCGGGGGCATCGAGCCCCTCGCCCCGCAGGGCGGTCTGGAGCAGCATCGCAATCTGCTGCTGGAGTTCGGTGAGCCGTGAGAAGAGCGGGACCAGGAAGCCGAAGTCGCGCTCCCGCTGCCGTTGCACGAGCGCCGGCGGGTGCGCGTGCGCCGAGCGCAGGTAGCTGCAGTCCGCCGGGCAGGCGATCTCGACGAGGCGCTTCGTCCCGCAGCACACCGGGCAGATCTGCTGCCCGAGGGCCGGGCACGCCCGGCGCGCGCGCCGCGTGCCGCAGGCGGGGCAGGTCGGCTTGGCCATCGCCACCAAGCATAGATCGCGTCGAGCATGAAACCGATCGACGCCCACCTCCGTCTAAGCGGGTAGATGCGCCTGCCTGCGACAGAGCGGCGCGAGGGGTCCGACACCTTGGGATGAGCACGTTACACCGGGCGAGGCTTCACGCTCGGGGGCCGTAGCGGCGCGCTGGTGCCGCGCGTTCTCCCACGCTCCCCTTCGTTCCCCTCCCGGTCCGACAACACCCTCATCCCGGTTTCGATCGGTTCGTTCCCGTCGCGCCGCAGAGCGGTCGGCGAATCGCGGCACCGAGTTTGCAGGCCCGTTAGCACGCGCGGCCGTCGCGGAACGCGGGAGCCGGAGTCGACTCCGGCCGTCGGCGGCGCGTCAGAAACGGGAAGGAGCGGCAATCATGCGAAGAGTGACAACCCAGGGGAGGATGAGCGACGCCAGGTCCGACGAGCTCCGCGGTCTGCTCGAGGAGCGGCGGCGTGAGATCATCGGCGAGTTGCACCACAAGATGCGCGACGTTCGGGACGAGAACGCCGCCGCGCCGGACCAGGGCGTACGCGACGAAGCGGAGATCTCGGAGGCCGAGATCCAGGACGACATCGAGTTCGCCGTTCTGCAGATGAAGGCGGAGACGCTCCAGAAGATCGCCGACGCGCTGCATCGCCTCGAGCGGGGTACGTTCGGCTACTGCGAGGAGTGCGGCACGGAGATCGCGGAGCGGCGCCTCCGCGCGCTGCCGTTCGCCGCGCGCTGCACGGCCTGCGAGCAGGCCCGCGAGACGGCCATCGAGCGCCGGCACCACCAGGACGCGCGGCGCGGCGCCGTGTCCCTTTTTCCGGACATGGCGGCCTGACGGATCGGACACCCACGCCGGCGGAACGGAACGGCCCCGCGCGAGCGGGGCCGTTCGTGTCTTCCGGCGGTCCCGCGTCGTCAGCGGGCGCTCGCCCGCGCCGCCGTCACCGCGCGCACGGCATCGAGCACCAGGCGGAGGTCCGCCGGCAGCTCGCTCCGGAGCTCCATCGGCCGGCCGTCGCGCGGATGGGCGAAGGCGAGGCGGCACGCGTGGAGGAAGGGGCGCTCCAGGCGCTGCACGGCCCGCAGGTGCGGCGGGGGATGGCGGCGCGTCCCCCCGTAGAGCGCGTCGCCCACCACCGGGTGGCCGATGGCGGCCAGGTGCACGCGAATCTGGTGCGTGCGCCCGGTGGCGATCGCGACGCGGACCAGAGAGACCCCGTCGAGGCGCTCCGCCTTCGTCACCCGCGTCACCGCCTCCCGCGCGCGCCGGGAGCGGGCCGAGATCTTCTTGCGCTCCACCGGGTCGCGCCCGATCGGCAGATCGATGCGGCGGCCCTGCAGCACGACCCCCCACGCGAGCGCCGCGTACTCCTTCTCCACCTCCCGCTCCCGGAACTGGCGCGCCAGCTCCGCGTGCGCACGGTCGTGCTTGGCCACGACCAGCAGCCCCGACGTCCCGCGGTCCAGCCGGTGCACGATGCCCGGGCGCCGCTCGCCGCCGATGCCGCTCAGGTCGCCGACGTGGTGCAGCAGCGCGTTCACCAGCGTCCCCTCGGCGTGGCCGGCGGCGGGATGCACGACCATCCCCGCCGGCTTGTCGACCACCACGAGATCGGCGTCGGAGTAGACGATGGGCAGCGGAATCGGCTCCGGGCGCGGCGTGGCCGGCGCGGCCGGCGGGATCGCCAGCGTCACCACGTCGCCGGCCCGGACCGGGGTGCTGGCCCGCGCCGGACGGTCGCCCACCGCGGCCAGGCCGTCGCGTATCAGCCGCTGGATCTGCGAGCGCGTCCGCTCCGCGAGGCACGACGCAAGGAAGCGATCGAGCCGCACGTCGTCGGTTCCGGCCGGGACCTCGATGCGGACCCGCTCCGGTGCCGGCGCGCGCGCAGGCTCGGGAGCGGGGGCGGTCACCGGCGGGCCGGCCGCGCGGCCGCCGCCTGGTGCCGGCGCCAGAGCACGACGAGCATCACGAGGCTCAGCGGCACGAGGAGGAGCGAGACGAACTGCGACGTCGGCAACAGCCCGAAGGCCATCCCGCGCGGGTCGCCCCGGTAGAACTCGATGACGAAGCGGGCAATCGGATAGAGCAGCAGGTAGGACCAGAACGTCCGCCCGGCGAATCCCCCGCCGCGGCGCTCGACGAGCAGCAGCGCGCCCAGGATGGCGAGCGTCGCCGCCGACTCGTAGAGCTGCGTCGGGTGCAGGCTGATGTCGAGCGGTGTCCCGACGTTGGCGGCGGCCAGGGTGTTGGTGAACGTGATGCCCCACGGCACGTCCGTGGGCCGCCCGTAGCAGCAGCCGCCGAGCAGGCAGCCGAGCCGGCCCACCGCCTGCCCGAGGGCGATGCCGGGGGCGAAGGCGTCGCACGTGGTCCAGAGCGGCAGCCGGTGGCGGCGCATGTACCAGAAGGCGACGCCGACGGCCAGGATCAGCCCGCCGTAGAAGACGCCGCCCGAGCGCAGGAGGCTCCAGAGCTCGGCCGGGTCGCGCCGGATGTGATCGAAGTCGACGACGACCAGCAGCAGCTTCGCGCCCACGAGCGCGCTCAGGATGATCCAGATCCCGAGGTCCATCGCCCGGTTGCCGTCGAGGCCCCGCTGCCGGGCCCGGGCGACCGCGAAGCGCAGCCCGATGAGGTAGGCCGACACGAGCAGCAGCCCGTAGCTGTAGATGTTGATGGGGCCGAGCTCAAGCAGCTTCGGATACATGGCGTTTCAGGAACAGGAGCTCGAAGATGAGGCACGAGGCGCCGACCGTGATCGCGGCGTCGGCGACGTTGAAGGCCCAGAAGTGCCAGCCGCCCCAGTAGACGTCGACGAAGTCCACCACGTAGCCCGCCGTCGCGCGGTCGATCAGGTTGCCCACCGCGCCCCCCGCGACCAGCGTCAGGCCGAACCGGGCCAGCGTCTCGCGCGGGGAGAGCTGCGTGGCGTAGATGCCCAGGGCGACGAGCGCGGCCAGCGCGACGGCCGTCATCAGCCCCGCCTTGAACGGGATGTCCACCGAGTTCAGCAGCCCGAACGCCACCCCCGTGTTGCGGACGTGGATCAGGTCCAGGAAGCCGTCGATGACGCGGACGCTCCCGTAGAGCGGCACGTGTTCCTGGACGAGCCACTTCGTCCACTGATCGGCGATCACGATCGCCGCCACGATGCCCGCCGCCACGCCCTTCGGAGGGAACCCGGACTCCATCCCGCGGGGGCCGTCAGCCGGCATAGGCCGCCGCCTCCTCCAGCGCGTTCGCGCACCGCTCGCAGACGCCGGACGGCTCGGCGTCCGACACCTCCGGCACGTAGCGCCAGCACCGCGGGCAACGCACCCCGCCTGCACGCCGGGCGGTGATGATCGCGGCGCCTCCCGCCTCGACGAACTGCGCCCCCGCGGCCCGCGCGGCGTCGCCGTCCACCGGCAGGTCTCCCGCCGGCGCCACCTCGACGCCCGAGGTGATCAGGATCATCGGGAGGTCCGCCCGGTAGCGCTCCACGAGCTCCGCGGTCGCGCCGCTGGCGCGGATCGTCACCGCCGCCTCCAGCGACGTCCCGACCGTCTTCTCGGCCCGCAGGCCCTCGATCACGACGTTGGCCGCCTCGCGCAGCGCGACCAGCCGCTCCCAGCGCGCGAGCAGGTCGCCGTCGACGGTGTCCGCCCCCACCTCCGGGAAGCGCGCGAGGTGCACGCTCGACTCGCGCGCACCCGGCAGGAAGCCCCACAGGTCGTCCGTCGTCACCGGCAGGATCGGCGCCAGCAGCCGCGCCAGGCCGTCCGCGATGGTGTAGATCGCCGTCTGGGCCGAGCGCCGCTCCGCCGAGCCGGCGGCCAGCGTGTAGAGCCGATCCTTGGAGACGTCGACGTAGAACGCGCTCAGGTCGACCGTCAGCAGCCCGTTGACGACGTGCGCGATCGGCACGTACTCGTAGCGCTCGTAGGCACGCCCGATGCGCTGCGCCGCCGCGCCGTAGCGCGCCAGCGCGTAGCGGTCGATCTCGGCCATGCGCTCGAGGGGCACCCGGTCGGTCGCGGGGTCGAAGTCGTAGAGGTTGGCGACGAGGATGCGCAGCGTGTTGCGGATCTTGCGGTACGCCTCGACCACGCGGGCGAGGATCTCCTCACCCATCCGCATCTCTTCCCGGTAGTCGGCCATCGCCACCCACAGGCGCAGGATCTCCGCCCCGTAGCGCTGGATGATCTTCTTCGGATCGACGCTGTTGCCGCGCGACTTCGACATCTTGCGGCCCGTCTCGTCGACGAAGAAGCCGTGCGTCAGCACCTGCCGGAAGGGCGCCGCGTGGCGGGTGCCGAGGCCGACGAGGAGCGAGCTCTGGAACCAGCCCCGGTGCTGGTCGGAGCCCTCGAGGTAGAGCGTGGCCGGCCACTCGAGGCCCGGCGTGTCCGTCAGCACCGCCTCGTGGCTCGACCCCGAGTCGAACCAGACGTCCAGGATGTCCCGCTCGCGCTCGAAGGCGGCGCCGCCGCACGACGGGCACGTCGTGCCGGCGGGCACGAACTCGTCCAGCGGACGCTCGTACCACGCGTCGGCCCCGTGCTCGGCGAAGACCTCCGCCGCGCGGTCGGTGAGCGCCTTCGTCAGCGTCGCCTCGCCGCAGCCCGTGCAGTAGAGGGCGGGGATCGGCACCCCCCACGAGCGCTGCCGGGAGATGCACCAGTCGGGCCGGTTGGCCACCATGCCGCGGATGCGCTCGCCGCCCCAGCCCGGGATCCACTCCACGCCGGCGATCGCGTCGAGGGCCCGCCGCCGCAGGTCGTCGCCGTCCAGGCGGATGAACCACTGCGACGTGGCGAGGAAGATGACCGGGTGGTGGCAGCGCCAGCAGTGCGGGTAGGCGTGCTCGAGGTCGTCGCGCCGCCACAGGCGCCCCCGCGCCGCGAGCTCCGTCTCCACGCGAGGGTTCGCCTCGAAGACGCCGAGCCCGCCGAACAGCTCCACGTCGTCCGTGAAGCGGCCGCCCGGCCCGATCGGCGCGTACACGTCCAGCCCGTAGCGCACGCCGGTATGGAAGTCGTCGGCGCCGTGCCCCGGCGCGGTATGGACGGCGCCCGTGCCCTGCTCCAGGGTGACGTAGTCGCCCAGGACGCCAACCGAGTCGCGGTCGTACAGCGGATGCCGGAAGCGCAGCCCTTCGAGCTCCCGGCCTGCCACCGCCCCCAGCTTCGCGCCGAGCCGGCGCCCCGTCGCCTCGGCCACGCGCCCCGCCAGCTCCTCGGCCACGACCACGGCCCGGCGCCCGCCGGGCGCGTCCGCGTCATCGATGTCGTCGATCTCGTAGGCGGCGTAGCGGAGCTCCGGGTGGAACGCGATCGCCAGGTTGGCCGGGATCGTCCACGGCGTCGTCGTCCAGATGAGCACCGACGCCGCGGCGCCGGCGGCGTCCGGGAAGCGCGCCGCGAAGTCCGCCGCGCTCTCCGCCGCGAGCGGGAACTCGACGTGGATCGACGGCGAGACGTGCGACTCGTACTCCACCTCGGCGTCGGCGAGCGCCGTGCGGCAGTGGATGCACCAGTGGACCGGCTTCTTGCCGCGGTAGACGAGGCCCTGCTCGACGAACGCGCCCAGCGCGCGGACGATCGTCGCCTGGTAGCCGTAGCTCATCGTGAGGTACGGCCGCTCCCAGTCGCCGAGGACGCCGAGGCGCTTGAAGTCCGCCCGCATCTCGCCGACGCAGCGCTCCGCGAAGCTCCGGCACTCGCGCCGCACGTCGGCCACGCCCATCCCGCGCCGCGCCCCGCCGCGCCGGCGGTCCACCTGCAGCTCGATCGGCAGCCCGTGGCAGTCCCACCCCGGCACGTAGGGGGCGTCGAAGCCGGCCATCGTGCGCGAGCGCACCACGAAGTCCTTGAGGATCTTGTTGAGCGCCGTCCCGAGGTGAATCCGGCCGTTGGCGTACGGCGGCCCGTCGTGCAGGACGAACTTCGGCGCTCCCTCCCGCGCCCGGCGGATCGCGCCGTAGAGGTCACCTGCCTCCCAGCGGGCGATCGCCTGCGGCTCGGTCGCCGGCAGGCTGGCCTTCATGCGGAAGCCCGTCCGGGGCAGATTGAGCGTCTCTTTCCAGTCGGGCATGGTGTCGGGCCGGACGCTGCCGCGCGCGAGGCAGCCACGGCAGGCCGCGCGGCGTCTCCGCGTGCCGTCCGGGGCCGCCAACTGCAAGCATATAATGACGGCGTGGACGAGACGGTGCGCCCGGGGGCCGAGGTCCGGTCGGAGACGCTGGCCAACGGCCTGCGCCTGCTGGTGCAGGAGGTGCGGACGGTGCCGCTCGTCTCGGTCTGGTGCTGGTACCGCGTCGGGTCGAAGGACGAAGGTCCCGGCCTGACCGGCGCGTCGCACTGGGTCGAGCACATGAACTTCAAGGGCACGAAGCGCATCTCCCGCGACGACATCAAGGGCTCGATCGAGCGCTACGGGGGCTTCTGGAACGGCTACACCTGGATCGACCAGACCACCTACGTCCAGACCGCGACCCGCGACGCGCTCGACCAGATGCTCTTCGTCGAGTCCGAGCGGATGCACCACTGCCTCTACGAGCCGGCCGACTGCGACTCCGAGCGGACCGTCATCATCTCCGAGCTCCAGGGCGGGGAGAACGACCCCGACACGCTGCTCGACATCGAGCTGACGGCAACCGCGTTCAAGGCGCACCCCTACCGCCACCCGACGATCGGCTGGCAGTCGGACCTCGAGGCGATGACGCGCGACGACCTCTACGGCTTCTACCGGCGCTACTACGTGCCGAACAACGCCACGCTCGTCGTCGTCGGCGACGTCGACGCCGGCGACGCGATGCGGCGGGCCGAGGCCGCCTTCGGCGCCATCCCCGCCGCGGAGGCGCCCCCGCGGCTGCGGGCCACCGAGCCGCCGCAGCTCGGCGAGCGGCGGTTGACGATCCGCAAGCAGGGGACCACCGCCTACCTCAAGGTGGGCTACCACGCGCCGGCCGTCGGCCACGACGACTTCGCCCCGCTGCTGGTCCTCGACGCCGCCCTGACCGGCGCGAAGGGCCTCAGCCTCTGGTCGAGCTTCCGCGGCACGCCGCCCCAGCGCCGCTCGCGCCTCTACCGGGCGCTCGTCGAGCGGCAGCTCGCCTCGGCCGTCGGCGGGATGTACGCGCCCACGGCGCATCCGTTCCTCTTCACGGTGTCGGTCACCGCGGCGGCCGGCGCGGCGCGGGAAGAGGTGGAGGCGGCGACGCTCGCCGCGCTCGACGCCGCGCGCGACGAGGGCATCACGGCCGCGGAGCTCGCGCGCGCCAAGCGGCAGCTCCGGGCGCGGATGGTGTTCGAGGGCGACAGCGTCACGAACATCGCGCACCAGCTCGGATTCTTCGCGACGGTCTCCGAGCTCGACACCTGGTTCGACATGCCGGCCCGCATCGAGGCGGTCACCGCCGACGACGTCGCGCGGGTCGCGGCAGGCTGCCTAGGCGCGGGCAACCGGACGGTCGGCTGGTTCCTGCCGGCATGACCGGCGCCCCGGGCCGGCCCGCCCCCGTGCGCCGCGCCCTCGCCAACGGGGCGGCGGTCATCGTGCAGGAGGCGCACACGACGCCGGCCGTCTCCCTCAACCTCTCGATCGACGCCGGCAGCGTCTGCGACCCGGCGAGCGCCCCCGGCGCGGCCCACTTCCTCGCGCGCGTCCTCGACCGCGGCACGTCGCGCCGCTCGGCCGACGCGATCGCCGAGACGTGCGACGGCGGCGGCGTGACGCTGGGCGTGCACGCCACGCGGCACACGCTGTCGCTCGGCTGCACCTGCCTCGCGGAGGACTTCGCGGCGATGGTCGACCTGCTGGCCGACATCGTGCGCGACCCGCTCTGCCCGGAGGCGGAGGTCGAGAAGCGGCGGCGGCAGATCCTGACCGCCATCCGGCAGGACGACGACAGCCCCGCCGCGCGCGCCATCGAGCGCCTCAACCGGCTGCTCTACGGCGCCGGCCACCCCTACGGCCGCCGCGTGAAGGGCACCGCGGCCTCGGTCGAGGGGATGGACCGCGGCGCCCTGCTCGACTACCACCGCCACCGCGTCGCGCCGTCCGCGCTCTCGGTCGTCGTCGTCGGCGACGTCGCGGCCGATGCCGCCGGCGACGCGGTGGCCGCCGCCTTCGACGGGTGGCAGGCCGCGCCGGCCCCGCCGCCGGACGTCGCCCCGCCCCCCGCCGCGGCCGGTCGCCGGCGCGACGTCGTGCCGATGCCGGGCAAGGCGCAGGTCGACCTGGCCTACGGCTTCGCCGCCGTCGCCCGCACCGATCCGACCTACCACGCCCACGTCCTGCTGGCGAACGTCCTCGGCCAGTACGGCATGGGGGGCCGGGTAGGCCGCAGCGTGCGCGAGCGGCAGGGCATGGCCTACTACGCCTTCGCCGGCTTCGAGGCGGACCGCATCGCCGGCCCCCTCATCGTCCGCGCCGGCGTCAACGCCGCCAACGTCCGCCGCGCCCTGGCGTCGATCGACGAGGTGGTCGCCGAGATGGGGGCCGAGGGGGTCACCGAGGCCGAGCTCGAGGACTCCCGCCGCTACCTGGTCGGCTCGCTCCCGCGGACGCTGGAGACCAACGCGGGGACGGCGGCGTTCCTCCAGAACGCCGAGCGTTTCGGGCTCGGGCTCGACTACGACCGGCGGCTGCCGGGGCTGCTCCGAGCGGTCACGCGCGACGAGGTCAACGCCGCCGCCCGCGCCCTGCTCGCGCCCGAGCGCGCCGCGGTGGCGATCGCCGGGCCCGTGGCCGCGGACGGCACCGAGCCCGCGGCCGCGGACGGCGCGAAGCCCGGGGCCGCGGCCGGTGCCGGGGAGACCGCCGCCGGCGCCGGGGAGACCTCCGCCGGAGCCGGGACCGCCGGGTCATGAAGGCGGTCTTCTTCGACGTCGACTACACGCTCATCCACCCGGGCCCCACCTTCGGGGGCGACGGCTACCGCGCGTTCGCCGCGCGCCACGGCCTGCGCGTCGACCCGCGGCGCTTCGCGGCGGCGGTGTCCGACGCCGCGGCGGAGCTCGACTTCGCCCGCAACACCGTCTACCGGCCCGACCCGTTCATCCGCTACGCGGCGCGCGTCCTGCGCGGCATGGGTGCGGAGGGTCCGGAGCTGCAGCTCGACCGCTGCGCGCGCGAGATCTACGACGAGTGGGGCCACCCCCACCACTTCGCGCTCTACGACGACGTCCTGGCGACGCTCCGCACCCTGCACCGCGGCGGCTACCGCATCGGCCTCATCTCCAACACCCACCGCTGCCTGACGACCTTCCAGCGCCACTTCGCGCTCGACCCCTTCGTTTCCGCCGCGTTGTCGTCGTACGAGCACGGCCGCCTGAAGCCCGACCCCAGCATCTTCCGCGCCGCGCTCGAGCGCGTCGGCGTCGCTCCCGGCGACGGCGTGATGGTGGGCGACAGCGTGGCGCACGACATCGACGGCGCGCGGCGGGCCGGCATGGGCGCCGTCCTCCTCGTCCGCTCCGGCGATCCGCCGGCGGAGCGCCCGGGCGCCGGCGTCCCGGTGGTCCGCAGCCTGACGGAGCTCCCCGCGGTGTTGGCCGGCCTCGCCGAACGACGAGCTCCGAAGTGATCGCCACGGTGCCGACGGGCGCCGAGGCGGTTCACGAATCGCATGCCATGGGTCCGCTCTGTGATACGCTGGACATCAGGTCGTGCTGCTTGCCATCCCCTCCCACCTTCACCGCCTGGGACAAGGCCGCCGTCTGGATCTCCGCCTCGGCGGCACTGCTGGAGCAGCGCATCACGGGCGAGATCCGCGCCAACACGCAGCGTACAGACGCCCAGATGGAGGAGCTCCACCAGTACATGGTGAACCACCTCGACCGCCAGTCCGCCGGCGCCCCGTCTGCCCCGGAGCAGTGAAGACCCATGAGCTCTGACGTGATCGCGACGGTGCTGACGGGCGTCGGCGTGCTGGTCGGGGTGTGGCGGATGGTCGAGAGCGTGCGTCGGGACGTGGACGGCGTGCGTCGGGACG
>JAPOYG010000044.1 GCA_026706755.1 Acidobacteriota bacterium | reverse complement strand
GCGGCGCGATGGCCGAGGCCAGCACCAGCAGTATGACGGTGACGACGAGCAGCTCCACCAGGGAGTAGCCCCCGCGAGCTCGAAGCCACCTCGGCATCGTGACGCCCTCCCCGGGCCGGCTCGACTCCCGCCGGCCCTCAGCCGTCTCCGCCCGTGGCCGCGCGCTCCGCCCCGTAATAGGTGGCGAGCCCGATCGTGAGCACCTGCGCCTCGTCGTCGCGCTCGCCGTCCCGCAGCGCTATCTCCTCGATCACGATGAACTCGGCGCCGGTCTCCAGGGCGTACACGAAGCGGCGCAGGTTGCGGTACTCTCCCTCGAGCCGCATCGTCATGCGCAGCCGCCCGAGACGGCTGTGCCCGTCGTGCTCGGGCATCATGCTGCGCTGCTCCAGGATGAGCCCGTGTTGCGCCGCGAGCTCCGCCAGCCGCAGCGAGGTGCGGGCGCGAGCGTCGGCCAGGTCGAGGGGCAGCGCGTCCAGGTAGAAGGTCTCGACCGCCTCCGCCGCCTCCGTCGTGCCGGCCAGGGCCGCCTCCGCCGCCGCCAGGCTGCGTCCTGCTTCGTCGCGCGCGCGTTCGGCCCGTGCGGCGCGCTCCTCCGCCGCCTCGCGGGCCCGGGCCGAGGGATGGACGACCAGCACGTAGAGCGCGGCATCGACGATCAGCGCCGCCGCCACGAGCAACACCGGCAGACGCTTCTCGGCGAGGATCCGACGCGCCAGCGTCATGGTGCCGCCTCCCCGTCGCCTGCGCCCCCTCCCCGATCCGGACGGTAGCGGCCCGTCAGCCGGGCGCGGTACGTGCCGTCGGCGAGCATCTCCTCCTCTCGTGCCAGCACGTCGGCGAAGACGCCCGTCTCCTCGAGGAGCCCGATGAACGCGTCGATGTCGGCCACCCGACGGCCGATGACGCCGACCGCGACCCCGACGCCGTCGTCGCCGTGCTGCGGCCGGATCGCGGTCAGCATCACGCCGGAAGGGAGCGTCCTGTCGATCACGTTGAAGAATGCGGTCCAGGAGAACGTCCGGCGATCCACGAGCCGGTTGGCCTCGGCGACCGCCTCGGCGATCGACTCGACCTCGCCGGCGGCCATTGCCTGTCGCACGCTCGACGCCCGGCCGGCGAGCTGGGCCGCATCGCGCTCGGCCGCCTCCGCGGCCGCGGTCAGCGCGGCCTGCGACCGATCCACGTCGACCGCGCGCGCGATGCCTGCCGCCATCCCGACCAGCGCGGCGGCGCCGGCCAGGGCCAGAACGACGTGCACGACCCGCTCGTTGTAGAACGGACGTGTCGCCAGATTCGTCCTCAGCATCAGCTCGCGGCTCCCGGCAACGCGCGCCGCTCGCCGCGCAGGAGGATGCCGATCGGGGCGGCAAGCACGTCGAGCGCGGTCCGGTCCGCGCCCGTGCCATCCGTCACGCCAGGCCCCAGCACGGCTCCGAGCCATTCCAGATCGGTGCCGAGCCGCGCCTCGATGGAGCGCCGCGACGCGGCCCCTCCCGCGCCCGCCGCCTCCAGACGCGGCTCGCCGGCGAGGACCGCACGCCGGAACCCGCGCCCATCCAGGCGATCCTCGTAGTACATCGCCGTCTGGTGCACGAGGTCCCCGAGGCCCCCCGTGCCGTCCGCGGCGCGGTTCCGGTAGAACACGAGGGCGCCGCGGCGCACGATGGCGAGCGTGCTGCCGCCGTCCGCGGCGTGCACCAGCAGCCAGTCGCCCGCCGAGGTGTCCGGCACGGTGGCGAGCACCGCGTTTATCAAGTTGAAGCCCGCCAGGTCAACCACACCGGCATGCGCCCCCGCCAGGGTGCAGACGCGCTCGTACGTCTCGACCACCTCGCGGTGCATGACGGCGACGACCAGCTCGCGTCCCTCGTCGCCGACGGCGGTCCCCGCCGTGTACGAGACCTGCGCCTCGTCGATTGCGAACGGCGCCGTGCCGGCGGCGCGCCAGCGCACAAGGGCGTCGAGGTCGCCGGCCCGCGACGGCAGCGTGTCGAAGCGAAGGATCGACACCTTGGCCGCGCGGTCCGGGACCACGAGCGCGACGCGCGACGGGCGGCGCGGGAGCCGCTCCAGGACGTTGCCGAGCACCTCCGCCACGGCTGCCGCGTCCGACACGTTCGTGCCGGTCACGCCCGGCGTCACGATTCCGGGACGGAGCCGACCGTGCGCGCGCCCCGTGATCGCCGGCCCGTCGCCGGTCCACGCCACCTGCACGGCGTCCACGGACTCCGCGCTCACCGCAACGGCGGCCGACGGACCGGGCGTCGACAGCAGTGCGGCCAGTCGGACTGCGCTCCCGGCGCCGCCAAACCCGTCGCGGGCTCCGTGTTCGGCCCCAGCCCCCACCGCCCCAGGAGCTTGGCGCCGCGGCACTTCACTGCGTTGCATTCTGCGGCGCAAGCTCCTAGTCAACGAACGTCACCTTGTTGATCTCGCGGAGCGTGGTCGTTCCCCGCAGCACCTCCTCCACCGCCGACTCCCGGAGGAAGCGCATCCCTTCGTCCCGGGCGGCCCTCCTGATCTCGGACGCCGGGCGCCGATCGAGGATCATCTCGCGGATGCGGTCGCTCAGGTCCAGGAGCTCGCAGATGGCGGTTCGCCCGCGGTAGCCGGTCCCCCCGCACTCCACGCAGCCGCCCCCCTCGTAGAACGGGCGCCCCCCAACGAGGCCGGGATCGATGGCCGATTCGGCGAGCTGCCGCGCCGGAACATCGACGGGCCGGCGGCAGTGCCGGCAGATCGTTCGCACCAGCCTCTGCGCCAGCACGCAGTTGAGAGCCGAGACGAACTGGTACGCCTCGACCCCCATGTTGAGAAACCGTCCCAGCACGTCGACGACGTTGTTGGCGTGGACGGTCGTGAAAACGAGATGCCCGGTCAGCGCCGACTGGATCGCGATCTGCGCCGTCTCCGGATCGCGGATCTCGCCGACCATGATCTTGTCCGGGTCGTGCCGCAGGATGGAGCGGAGCCCGCGCGCGAAGGTGAGGCCCTTGCGTTCGTTGATCGGAATCTGCGTGATGCCCTTCAGTTGGTACTCGACCGGATCCTCGATGGTGATGATCTTGTCCTCCGGCGAGTTGATCTCCGACAGGGCCGCGTACAGGGTGGTGGTCTTGCCGCTGCCGGTCGGTCCGGTCACCAGCACCATGCCGTACGGCTCGGCGATGTAGCGCCGGAAGCGGCGGAGCTCGTCCTCCGCGAAGCCGACGATGTCGAGCGTGAGCTCGCTGAACTGCTCGCTGATCGACTGCTTGTCGAGGATGCGGATCACGGCGTCCTCGCCGTGCACGCTGGGCATGACCGAGACGCGGAAGTCGACGGTCTTGCCGGGCATGCGCAGGCGGAAGCGACCGTCCTGCGGGATGCGCCTCTCGGCGATGTCGAGCTCCGCCATCACCTTGATGCGCGACAGCAGGGCGCCCTGGTGCTGCCGGTCGATCGGCTGCATGGCCGCCTGCAGGACGCCGTCGATGCGGTACTTCACGTGCACCGCGTCGTCCTGCGTCTCGACGTGGATGTCGCTCGCCCGCCGCTGGATCGCCGTGTAGATCATCGAGTTGACGAGCCGGATGACCGGGCTCGCGTCCGCCGTCAGGCGCTCCACCGTCAGGCTCTCGTCGCCCTGCTCCTCCTCGCGAAGCAACTGCAGCGCGAATCCCTCGGTGGCCTCGTCGAGCACGCGTTGCGAGCCCTCGCTTCGCGTCAGGATCGACCGGATCGCGGACGGCGTGGACACGCTCACGGTGATGGGCGAACCGAGGAGCAGGGCCAGCTCGTCGATCCGCGGCAGGTCGGTCGGATCGGAGACGGCGATGACCAGTGATTCCCCGTCCCGCCGGCAGGGAACGAAGCCGTAGCTCAGCATCAGCTCGGCCGGGATGGTGCGCAGCAGGTCCTGATCGATGCGCAGGCGCGTCAGGTCGACGAACTCGAGGCGGTAGCGCTCCGCGAGGCGCCGGGCCTGCTCGGGCTCGGTCCGCGCGTCCGTCACGGCATCGGTCGTCGGCTCGCCCGCCGCCGGCGCCGCTCCGCCGCCCGCCTCCGCCCGACTCATTGCACCACGCTCCCGAGCTGCAGCATCGGCCAGTAGAGCGCGAGGAGCAACGCCGCGATCACCACGCCCATGACGACGAGGAGAACGGGCTCGATCAGGGTCATGAAGCGGGAGAGGGTCGTCTCGATCTCCTCGTCGAAGAAGTCGGCCGCGCTGTTCAGCATGTCCCGGAGCGCTCCGCTCGACTCGCCGACCTCAACCAGCCGTACCGCGACCGGGGGAAACACCCCGCGGGCCGTCATCGAGTCGGCCAGCGAGCGTCCCTCGCGGACCTCGCGCGACACCTCCGCCACCTGCTCGGCCACATGCCGGTTGCCGATGGAGCGCGCGGCGACGTCGAGCGCCCCCACCAGGGGGATGCCGCCGCCGAGCAGCGTTGCGAGGGTCCGGGCGAGCTGCGAGGTGGCGAACTTGCGCGCGAGGGATCCGACGGCGGGGGCGCTGAGGACCAACCGGTCGAGCAGGGTGCGCCGGCCCGGAAGCGCAAGCCAGCGCCACAGCGCGCCCGCGACGGCAGCCGTGGCCGCGAGGGCCGCCAGCCAGGTCTCGCGCAGGGTCGTGGACACGCCCATCAGCACGCGTGTCGCGAGCGGCAGCTCGGCGCCCATCCCCGCGTAGAAGTCGCCGAACTCGGGCACGACCTGCAGCACGATGACGGCAACGACCAGCAGGGACAGCAGGAGCAGGATGCCCGGATAGACGAGCGCGGATATCGTCCGGCGGCGGACGCCGCTGATTACGCGCGCGTAGGCGATGTAGCGTCGCAGCACCTCCTCGAGACCGCCGCTCTTCTCCCCGGCCAGGACGGACGCGGTATACACGCCGGGAAACAGGTCCCCCTGCGCTTCGAAGGCCGTGGAGAGCGCCTCCCCGCTGCGCACCCGCTCGTACACGTCGTCGAGCACCGCCTTGAAGCCCGGATTCTCGACCCGCTGGCGAACGATGTCGAGCGACTGGACGAGCGGCATGCCGGCCCGCAGCAGCGCCGCGAGCTCCTGGTTGAAGACGATGAACTCCCGCGACGCCACCCGCCGGCGGCGTGGAGGCTGGAGCGCGGGCAGCCCCGACAGACCCCGCCTGCGCATGGAGAGGACGCAGAGGCCCTTCTGCTCGAGGTCGCGGCGCAGTTGCGCCTCGGTCTCGGCCGTGTAGGTCCCATCGAGGATCTCGCCGGTGGCGGTGCCGAGTCGACAGCGGAACTCCATGGCCGCGGCGGTCACCCGGGGCACGTCGCTCAGTGTGGTTCGACGAAGAGATAGAAGACCTGCACGCCGAGCTCGCGGGTGTCGGTGGAGCTTGGATCGCGCTCCGCCGGCACGAACGTCGGGTCGACATCGAGCGTCAGCTCGACGATGTCCTCCGCGCCGAGATCGCCCGCGCTCAGGCGCTGCCGTACGATGGTCGGGCCCCGTCCATCGAGCTCGAGCTCGTGCACGGGGCGCTCGTCGATCGTCAGCGACACGCGCTGCGGCTCGCCCGCGGCGCCGGCGCGGCCGCGCAGCTCCATCGCCAGCGCAACGTCCGACCGCGGGTTCCGGAAGCCGACGACCGCCCTGTCGGCCGTCCAGCGCCAGCTCGCGCCGCCGGCGATCTCGGACCGGTACCATCCCTCGCCGTACGCCAGGAAGGCGGTCTCGGGTTGCGGCTCCAACGTGAGGGTGGCTACCCGATACGTGCGGTCGCCGACCTCGCGGCCGGCGAGCGAGAGTCGCTCGCCGGAGTGCGCCGCGTAGAGCCCGAGCGCAACCGTGACCTCGCCGATGTAGGGGTACATCGGCACGACGGTGCGACGCTCGTACTCGACTCGCTCGCCCGGCTGCCACTCCGCGACCGGCCGGGGCGGATCGTGATCGTCGGCCCACAACAGGGCGCCGTCCGGATCGAGGAAGTGCAGCAGGACCCGGAAGCCGTCGGCGACGGGCGCAAGGTCGGGGGCGGCGTCGAAGCGTATGGTGAGCGCCAGCGGACCGCCCAGAGGGACGGCGGTCCGGTCCATGCCCAGGGCCGGCGTCGCCACCGGAGGCGGGGGGCTCGCGCACGCCGCGGGCAGCACCCAGCCTGCGAGAAGCGTGAGGCCCAGGGGTGCCAGGCTGCGCACTGCCCGTCCCCCTGCCCGGGCTCGACGCCGGGCGGGCTCGTTTGCGGCGCTCATGTCGTTATAGTACCGTGGTTCGCGCACGCAGGCGCACGTAAGGACCCGATCGATCCAGCGTACCGCCATGTCCCGTGAAGCGCTAGGCCTCGTGGAGACGAAGGGTCTGGTCGGCTCGGTCGAGGCCGCCGACGCCATGGTGAAGGCGGCCAACGTCGAGATCATCGGCAAGGAGTACATCGGAGCCGGCTTCGTGACCGTGCTCGTGCGCGGTGACGTCGGCGCCGTCAAGGCGGCCACCGACGCCGGCGCCGCCGCGGCGCGGCGGGTCGGAGAGCTCGTCTCGGTCCACGTCATTCCGCGGCCGCACGACGAGGTCGAGTCGCTGCTGCCGGGCGCTCCGCGCCAGGGCTGAGCCGGCCGGCGCAGCCTTGCGGGTCCCACTCGTTCGATGGTCGACGCAACGGAAGGCGCGGACGGCGATGCCCGCTCCGTAGCGGATGCGGCTCGGCAGGCGGCCCGCGCGGCGGGTGCCCAGCGCGTCCTCGGAGAGCTCTCCCAGGCGCGGACGGACGCCATCGTCGACGCGATGGCTCGCGCCGCGGAAGAGCACGCCGAGGCGCTGGCCGCGGCCGCGGTCGACGAGACCGGCTACGGTGTCGCGGCCGACAAGGTCCGGAAGAACCTCTTCGCCGCGCGCGACGTCCACGCCTTCATCCGCCCGATGACGACGGTCGGCGTGATCGCCCGCCACGCGGAACGCCGCGTCGTCGAGATCGCCGAGCCGTTCGGCCCGGTCGCGGCGATCGTGCCGTCGACCAATCCCACGTCGACCGCCATCTACAAGCTGCTGATCGCCCTCAAGGCGCGTTGCGCGATCGTGCTGAGCCCGCACCCGGCCGCCCGGAGCTGCATCACCCGCACCGCCGAGATCCTGGCCGCGGCGGCGCGAGACGCCGGCGCCCCCGAGGGCTCGATCTCCTGGCTCCAGACGGTCACCGTGGCCGGCACCCAGGCCCTCATGCGCCAGCGGGAGATCGCCGTCATTCTCGCGACCGGAGGCCTCGGCCTGGTGCGGGCGGCCTATTCCGCGGGCAAGCCGGCGTACGGTGTCGGACCGGGGAATGCGCCTGCCTACATCGAGCGCTCCGCGGACGTCGGGAAGGCGGTGCGCGACATCGTCGCCGGCAAGACCTTCGACAACGGCCTGCTCTGCTCCTCCGAGAACGCCGTGATCGTGGACGCGGCCATCGCCGAGGAGGTCCGGCGCACGTTCCGGGCCGCCGGCGGTCACTTCCTGAACGAGGCGGAGCGAGCCGCGGTGGCCGCCGCCCTCGTGACGCCGCAGCGGCTGCCGCGCCCCGACCTGGTCGGCCGCTCGGCACTCGAGATCGCACGCCGGGCGGGCATCGACGCGCCGCCCGGAACGCGCGTGCTCCTCGCCCCCCTCTCCGGCGTCGGCCGCGATCACCCCCTCTCGATCGAGAAGCTGTGCCCGGTGCTCGCCTTCTACGAAGTGGCGGACTGGCGCGCGGGATGCGAGCGGTGCAAGGAGATTCTCGGCTACGGCGGCATGGGCCACACGATGGCCATCCATTCGCGGAACGACGCCGTGATCCTCGAGTTCGGGTTGCAGAAGCCGGCCTTCCGCATCGTCGTCAACAGCCCGACCACGCACGGCTCGATCGGCATGACCACAGGCCTCGATCCCGCAATGACTCTCGGTTGCGGGGGCCTCGGCGGCAACATCACGTCCGACAACATCTCGCCGCGGCACCTGCTGAACGTCAAGCGATTGGCGTACGAGTTGCGGCCGCTCTCGACCGGCGCGGAGCGGCTGGCCACCTCGTCCCGGCAGCCGCGGCCGCCTCGCACCGCGAGGCCCCAGACCCTCCATCCCGCCGGGCTCGCGGCGCGGATCGACGGATTCCTCGGCGCGGTCCCGACGAACGAATCCCGGGGCCGCGAGTCCGGCGCGGCGACCGCCGCCGCGCCGCCCGGCGACGCCGGGCCGTCGGTCCCTCCCCCGCAAGCCGGGAAGGCGGCGGGCGTGGAGCCCGCGGCTCCCGCGGGGACGGCGGCCTTCGTGTGCGAGGCGGACGTCCGCGGCGCGCTCGACGCCGGGCGGCCCATCCGGATCGACCGGCGAACCATCGTCACGCCCTCGGCCCGGGACCTCGCCGCGGGGCGCGACGTCCTGATCGAGATCGACCGCGGCGGCCGGTGACCGGTCGGCGTCCGCGCCGCGCCGTAGAACCGGCGACGCCCGCACTCCGGCCCGCCCGGGCTCCCGACGGCCGCGCGAGGGCCCGCCGGCCCGGACGCCCCCGCCGGAGCCGCCGGTCGGCCCGCGCTCATCCCGTCGCGCGGAACCGGAGCAACGTCCAGACGGCGCCGAGAAAGTCCCTCCACGAGATCTTCTTGCCTTCGGCGAAGCTTCGCCCCACGTAGCGGATGGGCACCTCGTGGATGGCGATGCCCCTCCGGAGGAGCTTCGCCGTGATCTCGGGCTCCACGCTGAAACCGTTGGAAGAGATGCCGATATCGGCGAGGACGCTGCGGCGAATCAGCTTGTAGCAGGTCTCCATGTCGGTGAGGTCGGACCCGAACAGGACGTTCGTGATGGCCGTCAGCAGTCGGTTGCCGATCCGGTGGCTCAGCGTCATCCGCGGGCGGCCGCCGGCGAAGCGCGAGCCGTAGACGGCGTCCGCGCCCCGCTCCTCGAGCGATTGCAGGAGCCGATGGTAGTCCTCGGGGTCGTACTCCAGATCGGCGTCCTGCACGAGCACCAGTTCGCCCGTCACGTGTTGCAGCCCGGTCCGTATGGCGGCGCCCTTTCCTCGATTGGCGTCGTGCAGCACCACCGTCGGGCCGGCCTCGCCGAGCCGCCCCAGGACATCCCGCGTGCCGTCCGTCGAGCCGTCGTCCACGACCACGACTTCCAGGTCCAGATCGACGGCGTCCACCCGCCGCAGCAGCTCGCGGATGGTCGCGCGCTCGTTGAAGACCGGAATGATGACCGACAGCCGCATGCAGCCCGCGCCCTCCGCCGACGCAACCGATCATACGCGCGCCGGTCATACGCGCGCCGGCACGGCTCCCCGAACGCGCCGCACCGGGTGGCGGTTTCCGCACCGCCTCTGCTCCCGGGGGTTGCACTTCCTGCCGCAGTCGGCGCCGGAGCGGGCCGGCTCCGCGCCCCCCGCGTTCGGGACGCCCGGGTGGCCCGTTCCTTGCTGCGGCCGCTACGGTGCTCGCGCACGTGCAATCGGCCACGCTCGTCGGCGTCGACGCCGCGGAGGTGCAGGTGGAGGTCGACGTCTCGTTCGGCCTGCCCACGTTCGTCGTGGTCGGCTTGCCGGACTCCACCGTGCGCGAGAGCCGCGACCGCGTGCGCAGCGCCATCCGCAACTCGGGGCTGGCGTTCCCGGATCACCGCGTCATCGTGAACCTCGCGCCCGCGGACGTCCGCAAGCGGGGCACCGCCTTCGACCTTCCCATCGCCATCGGAGTGCTCGCCGCGGCCGGCCACCTGCCGCCCTCCCGCCTGGAGGACGCGCTGATAGTGGGCGAGCTCTCCCTCGACGGCGTGGTCCAGCCGACGCCCGGCGTGCTGCCGATGGCCCTGGCCGCCCGCAGCGCCGGCCGGCGGCTCGTCCTGCCCGGATCCAACGCGGCCGAGGCGGCCGCGGTATCCGATCTGCGGCTGGTTCCGGTCGACACCCTCGGCGAAGCGGTCGATACCCTCACCGGCAGGGCGCCGGTGCGCGACGCTCCCCAGGCCGCCGCCGTCGGGGCCCTCGCGCCCGGTGCGGATGCTCCGGACCTTGCCGACATCAAGGGTCAACCCGTGGCGCGCCGGGCGCTGGAGATCGCAGCGGCGGGCCGGCACCACCTGCTCTTCATCGGACCGCCCGGCGCCGGCAAGACCCTGCTCGCCCGCCGGTTGCCGGGTCTGCTTCCGCCACCGAGCTTCGAGGAGGCGGTCGAGACGACGGCGGTCCATTCGGTTGCCGGCCTGCTGGCCCTGCCGACCCGCCTCCTGACCGCCAGACCTTTTCGGGCGCCCCATCACACGATCTCCGACGTGGCGCTCGTCGGGGGCGGGCGCGACCCCCGACCCGGGGAGGTCAGCCTCGCGCACAACGGCGTGCTCTTCCTCGACGAGCTGCTGGAGTTCGATCGGCGATCCCTCGACGCGCTGCGCGAGCCCCTCGAGGAAGGCGTCGTGCGCGTGGCCCGGGCGGCGCGGAGCGTCGAGTTCCCCGCCCGGCTGATGCTGGTCGCCGCGACGAACCCCTGCCCCTGCGGCCAGCGCGGCGCCCGGCGGCGCGTCTGCCGCTGCACTCCCCTGCAGCTCCAGCGCTACCGGAGCCGGATGTCGGGACCTCTGGTCGATCGCGTCGACCTCGTGGTCGCGGTCCCCGCGCTGCGTCTGGACGAGCTGGCCGCAGAACCGGTCGCGGAGGGCTCGGCCCCCGTCCGCGGACGGGTCTCGGCGGCCCGCCGGCGGCAGGCCGGCCGCTTCGGAGACGGCCCCATGCTGCTCAACGCCGACCTCGCCGGGCGCGCCCTGCGCCGGCACTGCCGGCCGGATCCGGATGCGCTGCGGCTGCTCGCCACCGCGGCGGAGCGCCTGGCGTTGAGCGGCCGCGCCTACGATCGCGTGCTGCGGGTCGCACGCACGATTGCGGACCTCGACGCGGCGGACCGGATCGAGGCGGCGCACGTCGCCGAGGCCCTGCAGTACCGGAGCGCCGAGTGGACATGACCGTCGAGCCTGCCGCGGTCGGACGGCGGCGCGTCGCGGCGAGCCGCCGCACTTGTGCTAGACTCCCCGGACTGGCCGCGGTTCCCCCTGGACTAATTCATGCCGCCCACCCGCTACTCGTTCATCGTGGCTGATCGTGCGACGGGGCATGTGCGTCGTTTCACGCTTCGGATTCGGCTCGTGACGTCGCTCGCGACCCTGGCGATCTCGCTGCCGATCGGCTGGGCCCTGCTGCAGCACAGCGCGGCCCTCAGCGAGATCAACCGGCTGCAGGCGGAACGCGCGCGGCTGGAGATCGAGAACACCCGCTACCGAAACGCAGCGGTTGCGCTCACTCGGGACATCGCCTCGCTGCAGTCGGCGATAGGGCAGCTGTCGGCTCGCATCGCGCGAACGAGCTCCGCCGAGCCGCCGATCGAGAGAATCCCGCGGGCCCTGCGCACGGCCGTCGGCCACCGGGACGCGAACCACGTGCCTCTGCCCGCGTTCGACCTGCTCACCGACCTGCTCGGAACGCTGGACCATCGGATTCGCCTGCTGCGATACGACGTGGCCTGGCGCGAGGCGATCGCGGGCGCGCTGCCGACCCTGTGGCCGGCGGACGGGTGGGTGTCGGGCGGCTATGGATACCGGCGCGACCCGTTCACGGGCGATCGGGAGTTCCACGCGGCGGTCGACATCTCCACCCGCAGCGGCGATCCGGTGTACGCGACGGCGCACGGTCGCGTCATCTCGGCCCGACGCAGCGGAAACTACGGGAACCTGATCGAGATCGAGCACGGCTTCGGGATCCAGACCCGCTACGGCCATCTGTCGGAGTTCGCGGTCCTCCCGGGGACGACGGTGCGACGCGGCGACCTGATCGGCTACGTCGGGGCAACGGGGCGCGCTACGGGCTCCCACGTCCACTACGAGGTGCTCGCCGACGGCCGCCACGTCAACCCCCTTCGTCTGCTCGTCGACCGGCAGTCCGATCTCGCCGCCAACTAGGAGTCCGCGCCCGCACGGGGCACCACTTCTCTCCGCGGGAGACGCGGGGTTCCCGCAGGACGCCGGGCCGCACCGTCAGGCGAAGGAGCCGGGCTCCGCAGCGGCGCCGGTGGCTCGCGAACGGCGCGGTCCGCTGGGTACTTGCGTCCGCCCCCGCGCGTGGCTACGATTTCCATAGTCCCGCGGGCGCGGGTCCGCCGGCCCCGATGGCCGCGCACTCCGAAGGGCGAGCGCGTGTCGCCCGACCTCGGCCCGCCCCGGGTTCTCTGATGCTCCAGACCCTCCTGGCCAAGACCTTCGGGACCCAGAACGCTCGCGACCTCAAGCGCGTGCGGCCCCTCGTGGCCGCGGTCAACGACGGCGAGGACGCCGTCCGCGGCCTCTCCGACGCGGAGCTCCGCGACCGGACCACCGCCTTCCGCGAGCGGATCGAGCGGGGCGAGCCGCTCGACGATCTGCTCGTGGATGCGTTCGCGGCGGTTCGGGAAGCCGGGCGGCGCGTGCTCGAGATGCGCCACTTCGACGTCCAGATCATCGGCGGCATCATGCTGCACCGCGGCAAGATCGCCGAGATGAAGACCGGCGAGGGCAAGACCCTCGTCGCGACGCTGGCCGCCTACCTGAACGCCCTGGAGGGGCGGGGCGTCCACGTCATCACCGTCAACGACTACCTCGCCCGCCGCGACGCCGACTGGATGGGGCGCATCTACCGCTTTCTGGGCCTGAGCGTCGGCGTAATCCAGCACGACATGCGGGACCCCGAGCGCCACGCGGCGTACCGCTGCGACGTCACCTACGGCACGAACAACGAGTTCGGGTTCGACTATCTCCGCGACAACATGAAGTTCGAGCGGACCCAGTTCGTGCAGCGGGAGCACCGCTTCGCCATCGTGGACGAGGTCGACAGCATCCTGATCGACGAGGCGCGCACGCCGCTCATCATCTCGGGTCCGGCCCAGCAATCCACCGACCTCTACGTCGAGGTCGATCGCATCATCCCGAGGCTCAAGCCGGGCGCGGTCACCCAGGGCAACGTGTCGGCGGAGCGGCGCGAGGAGCTCGAGCACACGGGCGACTTTCTCAAGGACGAAAAGCACAAGACGGTCTCTCTCACCGAGACCGGCATGGCGAAGGCGGAGAAGTTCCTCGGCCACCGGCTCCAGCCCGGCGGCCTGTACGACCCCGCCAACATGCCGCTTCTGCACCACATCAACCAGGCGCTCCGCGCGCACACTCTGTTCGAGCGCGACGTCGACTACATGGTGAAGGACGGCAAGGTCGTCATCGTGGACGAGTTCACGGGCCGTCTGATGCCCGGCCGGCGCTGGAGCGACGGGCTGCACCAGGCGGTCGAGGCGAAGGAGCGGGTGACGATCGAGCGGGAGAACCAGACGCTCGCCACGGTCACCTTCCAGAACTACTTCCGCAAGTACGACAAGCTCTCCGGGATGACCGGCACGGCGGAGACCGAGGCGTCGGAGTTCGCCAAGATCTACGAGCTCGACGTGTTCGTCGCCCCGACGAACCGGCCGCTCGTGCGGATCGAGGAGCCCGACTCCGTCTACCGCACGGCGCGCGAGAAGTACGGCGCGATCGTCGACGACATCCTGGAGCAGCAGGAAGCCGGACGCCCGGTGCTGGTCGGCACGGTCTCCATCGAGAAGTCCGAGCGCCTGTCCGGGCTGCTCAAGCGCCGCGGCATCAAGCACGTGGTGCTCAACGCCAAGTACCACGAGAAGGAGGCCGAGATCGTCGCCCAGGCCGGCCGGGCGGGCACCGTCACCATCGCCACCAACATGGCCGGCCGGGGCACGGACATCCTGCTGGGGGGCAATCCGGAGCACATGGCGCGGCGGCAGGCCCTCAGCGAAGAGGTGGCCGAGCGGCTGCCGGCCGGGGAGGAGCGCTTCGTCGACGACGAGGAGTTCGTGTACTTCTTCCACGAGGGGTTCTACCGGGTCCCGCGGCCCGACTGGGAACGCATCCTGCGCCACTACAAGGCGGAGACCGACGCGGAGCACGAGCGCGTGGTCGACGCGGGAGGCCTCCACATCATCGGGACGGAGCGTCACGAGGCTCGACGCATCGACAATCAGCTCCGCGGACGGGCGGGCCGGCAGGGCGACCCCGGGTCGTCGCGCTTCTACCTGTCGCTCGAGGACGACCTCATGCGCATCTTCGGCTCCGACCGCATCCAGGGGCTGATGGAGCGCCTCGGGATGGAGGAGGGCGTCCCCATCGAGCACCGCATGGTCACCAAGGCGATCGAGCGCGCGCAGAAGCAGGTCGAGGGCCAGAACTTCTCCGTCCGCAAGCACCTGCTGGAGTACGACGACGTGATGAACAAGCAGCGCGAGAACGTCTACGCGCTGCGCCGCGAGCTGCTCGACGGCACGATCGTCCTCGAGGAGGACGAGGAGGTGGACAGCAGGGCCTACCTGATGCGGCTGGCCGAGGGAGTCGTCGACGGGACGATTCAGACCTACTGCGGCGAGGACGTGGAACCGGAAGAGTGGGACACCGCGGCCGTCAAGCGCGACGTCGGCAGCGTCTTCGCGATTCCCGCCGAGTCGCTCGACGAGGTGGAGCTCGCGGACCGGAACCCGGACGAGATGCACGAAGAGCTCTGGCACCTCGTCGAGCGCGAGTACGTCGACAAGGAGGCGTCGATCGACGCCCCCGTGCTGCGGCGGGTCGAGCGGGACGTCATGCTGCAGGTCGTCGACTCGCAGTGGAAGGACCACCTCTACGGCCTCGACCACCTCAAGGAGGGCATCGGGCTACGGGGCTACGGGCAGCGGAATCCGCTCGTCGAGTACAAGCGCGAGAGTTTCGCCATGTTCCAGGCGATGAAGGAGCGCATCGACGAGGACATCGTGCGCTACCTGTGGCGCCTCCGGCCCGCCGGCTCGGACGGCGACGAGCGCCGTGCCGCCCGCTCCCCCGCCATCCGCCGGGCCACCCCCACGACGCTGAACGATCCGGCCGCCGCCCCTGCGCTCGTGGGCGCCGGCGCGGCCGTGGGGCGAGGCACGCCGCAGCCCGCCCGCACCGGCGGGGACGATGCGCGGGTCCGCACGGTGCGGCGCGAGGTGCCGAAGGTCGGGCGCAACGAGCCCTGCCCCTGCGGGAGCGGCAAGAAGTTCAAGAAGTGCTGCGGAGCGTGACGGATGAGTGTCAAGACCGACGAGGCACCGACGGGCGCCCGGGCCGTGGCCGCGCTCCCCGTCGCCCTGACCTTCGACGACGTGTCGCTGAGGCCCCGCCACTCCGCGGTGCTGCCGAACGAGGTCGACGTCTCGACGCGCCTGACCCGCAATATCGCCCTCAACGTGCCGCTCGTCAGCGCGGCCATGGACACGGTCACCGAGTCGCGCATGGCGATCGCCATGGCCCAGCTCGGCGGACTGGGGGTCATTCACAAGAACCTCGACATCGCGGATCAGGCGTCCGAGGTCGACCGGGTGAAGCGCTCGGAGAGCGGCATGATCGTCAACCCGATCACGCTCGCTCCGCACAGCAGCGTCTACCAGGCGTTGGCGCTGATGAAGAAGTACCGCATCTCCGGCGTGCCGATCACCGAGGACGGCCGGAACGAGGGGCGGCTGGTCGGCATCCTCACGAATCGCGACCTGCGCTTCCACGGAGACGTGCAGCGGCCGATCTCGGAGGTGATGACGCGCGAGCGGCTGATTACCGTTCCCGTCGGCACGACGCTGGCCCAAGCCCGCGAGATCCTGCACCGGCACCGCGTCGAGAAGCTGCTCGTCGTCGACCGGGACTTCAACCTGCGCGGCCTGATCACGGTCAAGGACATCCAGAAGGCCATCAAGTACCCCAACGCGTGCAAGGACTCGCTGGGCCGCCTGCGCGTCGGCGCGGCGGTCGGGGTCGCCGCCGACACCATCGAGCGCGCCGAGGCGCTGGTCGCCGCCCACGTCGATCTGCTCGTTCTCGACAGCGCGCACGGGCACTCGAGGAACGTGCTGGAGATGGCGCGCCGGCTGCGGGCGGAGTTTCCATCCGTGGACCTGATGGCCGGCAACGTCGCCACGGCGGACGGCACGCGGGCCCTCATCGACCTCGGCGTCGACGGCGTCAAGGTGGGCATCGGCTCGGGCTCGATCTGCACCACGCGCGTCGTCGCCGGGATCGGCGTTCCGATGGTGACGGCGGTCGCGGAATGCAGCCGCGCGGCGGCGGCGCACGAGGTCCCCATCGTGGCCGACGGGGGCGTGCGCTACTCGGGGGATCTGACGAAGGCGGCCGCCGTGGGCGCGAGCGCCGTGATGATCGGCAGCCTCTTCGCCGGCACCGACGAGAGCCCCGGCGAGCTCATCCTGTACCAGGGCCGCAGCTTCAAGGACTACCGCGGCATGGGATCGATCGGTGCGATGCGCCGCGGGAGCGGGGACCGCTACTTCCAGGAGGACGTCGACACCGGCGTGCCGGCCGGGGAAGAGCCGTCGAAGCTCGTGCCCGAGGGCATCGAGGGCCGCGTCCCCCACAAGGGCGGCGTGGGGGCGATGATCCACCAGCTCGTCGGCGGGCTGCGCGCCGGCATGGGCTACTGCGGCGCCGCCGACCTCCCGACGCTGCAGCGGCAGGCGGAGCTGGTGCGCATCACGCCCGCGGGCGTCCGCGAGAGCCACGTCCACGACGTGGTGATCACCAAGGAAGCGCCGAACTACCGGAGCGAGTAGCCGCGCGCCGGCGGCCCGGGCAGACTCCTAGCCGGGCGAGGGTCGTTCGATGCGGATCCGGCGCGCGTCACCCCCCAGGTCCTCGATCCGCACGTGGACGGCACCCTCGATCCGCCGCGTCAGGCGGTCGGCCCACTCGATGGCGACGATGCCGTCGCCCGCCAGCCGGTCCGCCAACTGGTCCGTGAAGTCGTCGACCTCCGGCCCGTGCAACCGGTAGAGGTCGACGTGGTCGACGGGCCGGTCGCCGCCGTACTCCTGGATGAGCACGAACGTCGGACTGCTGACGTCGTCCGGCTCCCCGCCCGCGCCGGCGACGAGCCCCCGCACGAACGCCGTCTTGCCGGCGCCGAGGTCCCCGTAGAGCAACACGGCGGAGCGGTGGGGCAACTCGGCGGCGAGGCGGCTCGCGATCTCCGCCGTCTCCGACTCGGAACGGCTCTCGTAGATTCCCTGCATGACAGCTCAGCCGCTGGCCAGCTCGAGGGCGGCGGCCCCGAGATGGTCAGCCACGTCGCCGGCCACGAGCGCGGTCTCGCCGACGCGGCCGGCCGCCAGGTCTCCCGCCCGACCGTGCAGGTGCACGGCGAGGGACGCCGCCGCCTCCGTGTCGGCTGCCTGCGCCAGCCAGGCCGCCACGGCCCCGGTGAGCACGTCGCCCGTGCCGCCGGTCGCCATCCCCGGGTTTCCGGAAGTGTTGACCCGTACCGACCCGGACGGCGCCGCGATGACGGTCCGCGCGCCCTTGAGCACGACGTGCACCCCGTGCTCGGCGGCGAACCGCCGCGCCGTCTCGATGCGGTTCGCCTGCACCGCACCCACCGTCGTCCCCGCCAGCCGCGCCATCTCCACCGGGTGCGGCGTCGCCACCGTGACGCGGTCGCGGCGGAGGGCCAACGTCGCCGGCTCGTCGGCCAGCGCGGTCAGGGCGTCCGCATCGAGCACCAGCGGTCCCGGGACGCGCTCCACGAGGGCCCGCACCAGCGCCCGCGGTTCGGCTCCCACCCCCAGGCCCGGGCCGACGGCGACGACGTCCGCGCCGAGGGCCAGCACGACGTCCGCCGCGGTGCGTCGCGCCGTGCCGCTGTCCGTCTCCGGCAGGGCCGCGGTCATGTACTCGGGCACCGCCGCCACCGGACCGACGCACGAGGCCGGCGTCGCCACCGTCACGAGGCCGGCCCCCGAGCGCAGGGCGCCGGTGCCGG
>JAPOYG010000288.1 GCA_026706755.1 Acidobacteriota bacterium | reverse complement strand
CCGCCGACACCTGGAAGCTGTCGCCCGAGACCGGCTGCGCGTCCCAGACCACCTCGGCCACCGTCGGGTCGTCCAGGCGGTGCCGGCGGACGAGCGGGTATTGCGGCGGGTCGGTGAGCCTCTCGTTGCCGCCGACGTAGACCCACGTGGACCCGTCCGCCGGGTCGGCCCAGACGTCGAGCGCGAAGCCGTCGGCCACGCGCCGCAACCCCTCCCCGTCCCAGTCGATGGCGTAGGCGCCCTGCTGACGGATGGTGAAGACGATGGTGTCCCCGTCCGGCGTGATGAGCGGCTTGGCGTAGCTGGCCGGCTCGCCGAGCATCACCCGCTCGCCCCGGCCGTCCTCGGAGTCGAGGGCCATCAGCACGAGCTGGTCGCCGTAGCTGACGACGTCCGTGCCCGCGCCCACGTCGCGCGTCCAGGCCACCCGCAGGTGCGGGACGGGCTCCGCCAGCGCTGCGTCGGGAACGGGCTCGGGTTCGGGGGGCATCTCCCGAGAGGGAGACGCGGGATCGGGGACCGTCTCCGGACCGCCGGACGATGCCGGTGCGCCGGCCGGCTCGGCCGCCGCCTCCCGGGGTGCGGCCGAATCCGCGGAGCCGGCCGCCTCGCGGGCCGCAGCCGGCTCCGCCTCGCCGGGCTCGTTGCCCGGCCCGGAGCAGCCCGCGAAGGCCAGCAGGAAGCCGGCCGCGAGCGCCGGCCCGAGCTTTCGAGGCACGAGGTCGGTCATGCGGAAGTCGGGTCGAAGCATCCCGCCCGTCACTTTGGCTACGGAACGCGGTTCATTGTAGCCTGTCCGGTGCCCTTCCCCGCCGCCGCCCGCTGACCCGATGTGCGGAATCGCCGGCATCGTCACCCGGGATCCGGAGAGGCCGGTTCCCCCAGCGGAACTCGCGGCGATGGTGCGGACGCTGCGGCACCGCGGACCCGACGACGCGGGTCAGGTGACGCTTCCCGGAGCCGGGCTCGGCATGCGCCGCCTGTCCATCATCGACGTGCCCGGGGGCCGGCAGCCGTTCACGAACGAGGACGGGGCCGTGCACCTCGTCGGCAACGGCGAGATCTACAACCACCGGGAGCTGCGCGCCGAGCTGGTCTCGGCCGGGCATGCGTTCGCGAGCGGCAGCGACGTCGAGGTAGCCCTGCACGCCTACGAGGAGTGGGGCACCGGTTTCGTCGAGCGCCTCCACGGCATGTTCGCCCTGGCCCTGTGGGACGCCCGCTCGCGCACGCTGGTGGCGGCCCGCGACCGGGCGGGAGAGAAGCCCCTCTACTACGCGCGCACGCCGCGCGGACTGCTCCTCGCGTCCGAGATCAAGGCCCTGCTCGTGGCCCCGGACGTGTCGCGCGAGGTCGACCTCGACGCCCTCGACCAGTTCCTGACCTACGAGTACGTCATCACGCCGCGCACGATCTTCTCCGCCGTCCGGCGCCTTCCCGCCGCCCACCGGCTGGTCTGGCGGAACGGGGAGCTCGCCGTGACGCGCTACTGGCGGGCTCCCGCCGCCGCGGGAACCGCCTGGACGGACGACGCGGAGGCGGCGGCGGCGCTGCGCGAGACGCTCGGCCGCGCCGTGGCGCGCCAGATGATGTCGGACGTGCCGCTGGGGGCGTTCCTCTCGGGCGGCATCGACTCGAGCGCCATCGTGGCGCTCATGACCGAGGCCGCCCGGCGCGAGCGCTCGTCGGTCAACACCTTCAGCATGGGCTTCGCCGACGGGAGCTACAACGAGCTGCCGCACGCCCGCCGCGTCGCCGAGCGCTTCGCCACCCGCCACCGCGAGGGCGAAGTGGCCCCGGACGTCGCCGGGCTGTTCGACCGCTTGATCGTCCACCTCGACGAGCCCTTCGCCGACGTCTCGCTCTTCCCCACCTTCCTGGTGTCGGAGCTCGCCCGCGCCCACGTCACGGTGGCGCTCTCGGGCGACGGGGGCGACGAGCTGTTCGGCGGCTACGACGCCTACGAGGCGGACCGGCTGGCGCGCCGGATCGCGTCCGCCGTGCCCCGGCCGGCGGGACGCGCGCTCGCCGCGCTCGCGTCGCTCCTGCCCCCGAGCGAGAAGAAGAAGGGCCTCGTCAACCGCCTGAAGCGCTTCACGGCGGGTCTCGCCGACGCCCCGCCGGACATCGCGCACTACCGCTGGATGACCTACGTGAGCCCGGCCGCCAAGCGCCGCCTGTACACTCCGGCGCTGCGGGACGCGCTGGCCGGCTCCGACGTCTACCGGCCGGTGCGCGACGCGCTCCGCGGCGCCGCGACGGACGATCTGCTCAACCGGCAGCTCTACACCGATCTCAGCATCTATCTCGCCGACGACATCCTCGTGAAGGTCGACCGCATGAGCATGGCCGCGTCGCTCGAGACGCGGGCGCCGTTCCTCGACGTCGACGTCATGGAGCTGGCGTTCTCCATGCCGGGGCGGCTGAAGCTGCGCGGACGCGAGCGCAAGTGGATCCTGAAGCGCGCCCTCGCCGACGTGCTGCCCGCCTCGATCCTCGAGCGCTCCAAGGAAGGCTTCAGCATTCCGATGAAGAACTGGCTGAAGCGCGATCTGGAACCGCTGATGCGCGACCTGCTCGCGCCGGAACGGTTGCGCCGCCGCGGCTGGGTGGAGCCGGACGCGGTCGCGGCGCGCATCGCGGCCCACACCGCGGGCCGCGAGAACCACGCCCACCTGCTGTTCAGCCTGATGGTGCTGGAGCGCTGGGCCCAGGCGTTCCTGGATCCGGCCGCGCCTCACGCCGGGAGCTGATACGTGCGGCGGACGGCGTCCATCTCGGCCGCGGTCCGCTGCGGCGTCCAGCCCAGCTCGCCCGCCATGACGCCCGCCGCGGCGGCGAGGGCGTCGTCGCCCGGGTGCCCGGCCGAGCCCGCTTCCGTGCGCCGCAGCAGCGCATCGGACAGGCGGACCGCCATCTCCTCGCGCACCGCGTGCCGCACCTCGCCCCGGGTGACGGCGCACGCCGCGCCGAGAGGCGACCGGTCCTCCGGGGAGGCGCGCAGCAGGTCGAGGACGCCGCGCTGCCGCGTCCCGTAGGTGCGGGCCACCCGCTCGCGGTCGGGAGCGGAAAGCACCTCGTCGGCCGCGGAGACCGCCTCCCGCAGGAAGGCGTCGAAATCGGGCAGGTCGCCGCCGGCAACCGGAGCTGACGCAGATCGGCAGGGTCCGACGGGACGCGCCAACTGCGCCGTCACGAGGTCGATCGCGCGTTCCGCGGTGTCGCGCGCCGTGGTGTAGCGCACCCCCAGCATGCTCACCAGGCCTCCGACCCCGTCGCGGCGGTGGTCGACGACCGCGCTCCGCGTCGCCAGCCGCGTCCCGTCGCCGCGCGGGGACGCCGGCAGGAGGCCCCGGTGCACCAGCCGCACGTCGTTGAGCCCCAGCGACAGTCTCGGGAACGCGGCTCTCACGGCTGCGACGAAGCGGTCGAGCTCTCCCCGGTCGAGCCCCAGCCCGCCCGCGTCGCCGTCGTGGCGGTCGTGGCTCGTGCCGACTATGGCCCGCCCGCGCCACGGGGCGACGAAGAGCAACCGACCGCCCGCCGGGCCGGCCACCGCGTGGGACCCGCCGAGGGGCGAACGGATGACGAGGTTCATCGCCTTGGACAGGCGCCGGCACAGGCGCCCCCGGGCCGCCGGCGCGAGGCGGCCGCTCAGCTCCGGAGCCCACGGTCCCGCCGCGTTCAGCACGACTCCCGCGCGGATGTCGAACGTCTCCCCCGTCAGCCGATCCGCGGCGCGCACGCCCTCGACCCACGCGCCCCGCGCGAGCCCCGCCTGCGCCTCGACGTGGTTCGCGGCGACGGCGCCGGCTTCCACCGCGGAGGCCACGAACGCCAGGGGCACGCGGTCGCTGTTCTGCATCTGGCAGTCGAACCACTCGATGCCGCCCGTCACCCCCTCCGGGTCGATGAGCGGATTGAGGTGGAGACACTCCTCCCGCGAGACGACCCGGCTCCCGGGCAGCCACCCATCCTGCCCGGCGGGGACATCGCCGACCCGCGTCATCCGGTCGGCAACCGCGAAGTAGAGCCCCAGCAGGGTCCGGCTGCGGGCGATGCGGCGGTAGGTGGGGATCAGGAACGGCAGGGGCCGCACGAGGTGGGGCAGCAGCCGCGCGAGGGTGCGGCGTTCCCGCGCGAAACGACGGAGCGCCGGGACGTTGCCCGACCGGAGGGCCCGGACGCCGCCGTGGACCGTCTTGGCGCTGTTGAACGAGGTGCCGCCGCCGAAGTCGCCGCGGTCGATGAGGGCGACGGAGAGGCCGCGCAGCGTGGCGTCCCAGGCGGCGATCGCACCGTAGATCCCCCCTCCGACGACCAGCAGGTCGAACGGGCGGGCCGCGAGCGCCGCCGGATCGCGTAGCACGGCGCCTATACTAGCGGCGGCGTGGCGGACGCGGCCGAGCCCTCACGGGGCACGCTGACCGGACGGATTCGCGCGTACTGGAACGCGCGCATCCACGACCTGGACATGACGGCGGAGCCGGTCGGGACGCTGGCCTTCTTCGACGCGCTCGACGACTACCGCTTCGACAAGCTGCGCTACCTGCCCGACGCCGTCGACTTCCACGGCTACCGCGGCCGGCGGCTGCTGGAGATCGGCTGCGGCATCGGCACGGACCTCGTCCGCTTCGCGCGCGGGGGCGCGCGGGTGACGGGCATCGACCTCGCGGACCGGTCCGTCGACCTCGCCCGCCGCAACGCCGGGCTGCACGGCGTCTCGCCCAGCGGCCTCCTGGTCGGCGACGGCGAAGCGCTGCCCTTCCCCGACGGGTGCTTCGATGCGGTCTACGCCCACGGCGTCATCCAGTACGCCGCGGACCCCGCCCGCCTCGTCGCCGAGGCGCACCGCGTGCTGCAGCCGGGCGGCGAGGCGATCTTCATGGTCTACAACCGCTACTCGTGGCTGAGCGCGATGTCGAAGCTGACCGGGGTGGGGCTCGAGCATGCGGACGCCCCGGTCCTGCGGACGGCGTCCATACCGGAGTACCGCCGCCTGCTCCGCGGCTTCGCGTCCGTTCGCATCGCCCCCGAGCGGTTCCCGGTCCCTTCGCGGCTGCACCGGGGCTGGAAGGCGGCGCTCTACAACGGGGTCTTCGTCGGGCTGTTCAACCGGCTGCCGCGGGGCCTCGTCCGCCCGCTCGGCTGGCACCTGATGGCGTTCTGCCGCAAGTGACCGGGGGCGGCCGGCGAACCGGAGCAGTCAGGCGCCGGCCGCCGCCGGAGCACGATGTCGGCGCTTCTCCCGCGAGGCGCGGGCCAGGAAGCGGACGTAGGGACCCACCTGCTTGATGGCCGACACGTTCATCTGGCACGGACTCAGGCAGGTCGGGCACTTGCCCTGCTTGATCTCCTCCCGGTGCTGCTGGCTCGCGGCCCGGAAGTAGATGGCTTCCGCGTCCTCGTCCCGGACGTTGCCCACCACCTCGCTGTTCTCGCAGAAGAACAGGCCGCCGTCCGGGTTCAGCATGACTCCCTGTGTCTGGAAGGGGCACGGAGCCATGCGGTGGTACCCGTTGGCGATCATGTCGGCATAGTGCAGGTAGACGTAGTTCTGACCGTCGAACAGCGGGTCGAGCCGAACACGATCGAGAAAGAACTCGCGCATCCGGGCCTCGTCGGGTCCCATCGGCTGACACTTGTCCGCGAGGTCCGCATTGCCCAGCATCGGGTCGGTGAAGCGGACCATGTTGTAGACGATGTCGAGGTCGTTCTCGCGCGCCCAGGCCTGGATGTTCTCCGCGTCGTCCAGGTTCTGCGAGAAGATGGTGGTGGAGATGCCGAAGTTGAAGTGCGAGTGCTTCCGCTGCAGGGCCTGCATCGCGCGGATGGTCTCGTTCGCCTTGTCGAATCCGGTCTTCACCCGGCGGACCGTGTCGTGCACGTCGCCTATGCCGTCGATGGAAACGCGCGCGCTGAAGATGACGCCCCGGTCGCGCGTCGCCTCCACGATCTCCGTCAGCATCGGGATCGCCCGGTGCGGCGTGAGGCCCGTCGTGTTCATGCCGAACTTGCGGAGCCTCGGCAGCTTGTCGAGCATGATCCGGCAGACGTCGACGAGGTCGTTGCGCGTGGTCGGCTCGCCGCCGGAGACGTTGGCGTTCTCGACGTTCTTCCACAGGCGCGAGTCGAAGAGCCGATCGATCTCGTCCAGGGTCAGGTCCGACTTGCGGTCGCCCCGGGTCCAGTTGTTGCACATCTCGCAGCGGGCGTCGCAGACGAACGTGCAGTGGAAGATAAGGACCGTAGGCCGAATCGGACGGAATCGGGCGATGTACGCGTTCACGAAGTCGCGAGGAGCGCTCGCTGCGGCCTTGGCCAGATAGCGACCCGCGTAGACCTGTCCCATCGAGCGGATCCTATCACGGTCACCGCTGCCGCTTGAGGAAGCCGCGGGGGTTGAACGTAAGCAGGAACTTGTCCAGCGACGCGTCGTGCGCGAACTCGGGGTGGCGGGCCAGGAAGGCTTCGACGGCTTCCATCGGGCCCGGCCCGTGGTCCGGCTCGACCGGATGCCCGTTGAGATTCGTGTCCTCGACGACGAGGTAGCTCCCCCGGCTGACCAGCGGCGCGTAGGCCTCGAGCTCGGCCAGCACGTGTTCCCGGCGGTGGTCGGAATCGAGCAGCACCATCACGGGCGCGGACTCCCCGACCTCGCTCCGCACGCCGGCCACGACATCCGAATCGATGGACGATCCGATCACATAGGTGATCCGCGGGTGAGCCGGAGCGCCCGGGCGCGCCACGACGTCCACGGTCACGACGCGGCCGGTCCCCAGCAGGTCGCATATCGAAGCCAGGTAGAGGGCGCTGCCGCCGAAGGCCGTTCCGGTCTCGACGATTACCGCTGGCCGGACGGCGTGGAGCATCTCCTGGTAGAGCCACAGATCGAGGGGGCACTTCAGGACCGCGTGGCCCAGGAAGTACGTGTTGCGCCAGGTCATATTGAATGCGCGGGCGTCGAAATACAGCCGATGGAACTCGCGCACGACCGAGCGCTCGTCGGCGGGGTCGAGGGCGATGCGCCGATAGAACGCGCCGCGCAACGTTCTCGCCTCGTGCGCCAACGCGCGCCGGATCCGGCGAACGGCGTCGATCAGGCTCATTGCACGCGGGGACGGGACCGAAGGAAGAGCACCGCCCCCGGGAGGTTGCCCGCCACGCCCAGCAGCACGAAGAGCGTGGACATGGCGAACGACAGCTCGTCGGGCACGCCCGCCGGGCGCAGCATCCACATGACGGCCCCCTGCGCCGGTCCCAGGCCCGCGACGGATATGGGCAGGAGTATCAACACGATACTTATCGGCATGACGACGAAGTAATACGAGAGCGGGACGTCGATCGCGAGCCCGACGCCGATCAGCCACGCCAGCAGGACGCGCACCACCTGCGCCGCGAACGAGAGTCCCACGACCAGTCCCACGGCGGCCTTGCGCCGGCGGAACCGCGCGACGGCTCCGGACACGCCGGCGACGGCCGCCGCCCACCTTCCTGGCAGCAACGTCAGCCCCACCCCGCCCGCGATGCCGCACGCGAGACCGGCCAGCAGCACCAGGCCGAGCAGCGCGTGCACCGCACCGGTCACGCGCGAGTCGATCGGCGGGCCGCTTCCCGCCGCCAGCGCGATGGCCCCCAGTGCGAGGACCGACGAGAGCCCCAGCCAGCGGTCGAGCGCCGCGACCGCCAGTGCGCGCGCGGTGTCCCCCGTGCGCGTTGCGAGCTCCCAGGTGCGTGCGACGTCTCCCCCGAACCCGGCAGGCAGGAAGCTGCCCAGGAAGGAGGACACGAGGAAGAGGCGTGCGCCGGACCAGACGGGCAGGTCGAACCCGCTCGTCCGCACGAGCAGGAGCCAGCGGCCGGTTGCCAACACGCGGTCGACGACGAGGGCAGCTACCAGGAGAGACCACAGAGCGCCATTGATGCGGCCAACGGCCCCGACGACGACGCCCGCTTCGATGCGGGAACCGAGCCAGGCCAGGACGACGACGGTGACGAGCGTCCGCAGCGCCAGCGGACCGCGGGCCCGGATCATCCGCTGCCCGCGTGCGGCTTGCGCGCGACGAACTCGATGGTGGCGAACAGGTTCTTGCGGACCTTGAAGAGGAGCTCGCGCGTTCCGGTGCGTCTGGCCAGGAAGTCCATGCCGGGCAGGTTGGGAACGAAGGATGCGGCGGCCAGCAGGTCGCGCGCCAACCCGGTCGCGGCCCCGATGCTCTCCACCGTGGCCTCCGCCTCGAAGCCACCGTCCAGCAACAGTTGACCTACCCGGCGTTCGGTCGTAACGAAGTTGTGCGTGTAGTCCACGTCCCAGAAGAACGAGCGCTCCTTGGTGTAGTCGGGGACGACGATGAAGAGCAGGCCGTTCGGCTTGAGCACCCGCCGCGCCTCGGCGACGAACTCGCGGGCCGCGTCGATGCCGGACATGTGCTCGAGCACCTGGTCGGCGTAGACGGCATCGCAACTCGCGTCGGCCGCGGCGATGGGAGGCGCCCACGCCTCGACGACGTCGAATCCCCGAGCCCGCAAGGCGTCGGCCAGCGCCGGGCTCGCCTCCACGGCCCGGTAGCGCCAGCCGGAGGACTTCGCGAGCGCCCCGAACGATCCGTGCCCCGGCCCGATCTCGAGCATCGCGGCCGGCTGCCGGGCGTGCTCCATCAGCAACCGGAGCCGGCGCTGCTCCGTGCGCTTCTTGCGCGCCTCGCCGAAGCGGGTCAGACGACGCTCGGAGAACCAGCGATAGAAATCGCCCGGCATGGTTCTCCCAACGCGCCGTCCGGGCGCGCTACCGCGGATACCTCCAGCGCCCGATCGAGTTCGCGTCGGCCGTTGCCTGCGTCACGTCGAGCCAGGAAGGCTGGGGATTGGGGCCGCAGTGACCGGCGATGATGTCGATGATGGCGACGTTCGTGCTGTTCTGCGCCGCGTCGATGGTCTGACCGGAACCGCGGTAGTAGGCGATGGCGTCGTGAGACACGTCGGGGCAGTTCCCGCGCTTGCAGTTGTAGCCCCACCGTCCGCTCTCCTGGCGCAACCGCTCGACCGCGAACTCCATGAAGCGCCAGCTCCCCCCGTGATCCTGGCAGGAGTTCCGCAGCGCGTCGGGGTGTTGCGCGGCCAGCTGCTGCAGGAGGGACAACAGGTTCGGCGGATTCCCTCCCGGGCCGAAGGGACCGGCCGGCCCGGTGGGCACGGTGCCGCCGCCGCCGCCGTCGGCGGACGTCCGGAAGCTCGCGGCATCGGACCACTCGCTGGAGAACTCGCCGGCCCCGCCGGCGGACACCGTGGCGCGGGCCTGCCAGAAGTACTGCTGGCTCGGCATCAGGTTGCCGCGCAGGTCCACGGTCGTCTCCGCGCCGCCCCGCATGCGGGTGCTGCCGGTCCTCGGGTCGTCGAAGGTCCGGCTCGTCGCCACCTGAACCTCTATCTGGACGCCGCGCGACGATATGCCGCGGACCGCTCCGTTCCGGACCCGGAAGTGCGTGCCGACGCCTACCGTGGCTCCATCGATCGGGGCCAGCGGCCGCGGCGTTGCGAGCCTGACTGCGCGTGTCCTGAACGACGCGACCTCCGACCAGGCACTCGTCACCCGGTTGCCGCCTGAGACCGCCGTAGCCATCGCGCGGGCGCGCCAGTAGTGCGTCGTCTCGTCGGCCAGGAAGACGTTCAGGGCGAGGTTCGTATCGCCCCGGCCGCGCGCATGCTCGCAGTCGGTCCCCACGATGCTCGCGAACATGTCGTCCGTCGCCACCTGAATCTCTATCTGGATACCCCCGACGCCCCCCCGGATCCGGCCCTCGACGGTCGGGTTGCCGACATTGAAGGCGGTGTCGACATCGACGCTCGCGCCCGCGATCGGCGATCGCGGCTCGGGCGGACTGAGAACGACCGCAGCCGTGCTGAACGCCGCGTCTTCCGACCAGGGACCGTAGGCTCCGTCGAAGACGGCGCGCGCCCGCCATGTGTAGCTCGCCGCCCGGGCGAGGGAGGTCGCCACCCGATAGGAGGTGGAGCCGCTGCCGCCCGGCACCGTGGCCGCCGCCTCGACGGCGGTGCGGCTGCCGCCGACGACGTTGTAGATCTCGAACTGATAATGAAAGTTCTCTTCGGCAAAGGCCGCGAGGAACGCTTCATCAGGCTCGGCGTTGGTCACCTGGAGCACGGGACGCACGTCCGGTATCTCGACGCCGCCCGCGGGCGACGTGGGCGTCGGAGCGCTCGCCTTCAGATCCGAGCCCTCGCCACCGGCCGCCTCCGAATCGTGGTCCACCTGGTCGACGGACGACTCCCGGGACGATTCCTTCAGCGCGGCGGCGGCCGGCACCTCGGGGGCGCCACCGACCGCCGGGCCGGCGGTCGGCCTCATCGAGGGCAGGCTGCGCCCCGGACCGGTCGCGGGCGGGAACACGGCACCGGTGTCGATCACGAGGCTGGTCGTCGTCGGGGAGCCGCCGCCGTCGACACCGGCGGGCGCCGTCCCGGAGGGGCTGAAGCCCCCGTCGAGCTGCACGGTGATCCGGGGCTGGACGCCGTTCGCGGCCGGGCCGCCGGGCGACGCCGGGGCGCCCGAGTTGCCGCCGGCCGGGGTGCCCGCTGCCGGGGCCGGCGTGGGGGCGACGGGCGACGCGGTCTCTTCGCTGCACCCGCTCCAGGTCAGCGCGACGGCAGCCGCGAATGCGCAGAGCGCAACTGCTCCCCACCTCGGCCTCACGAGCCCACCTCCGGGGCCATGCGAGCCCGAGGGCGCCCGGAGAGGCCAGTCAGGCCTGCTTGGCTCAACGAACAGTGCATCGCCACGCGCATCAGGAGATTCTAGGGGCTGGCGCCGCAGAACGCCAACGGAGGGGCGTGCGGCAGCGCCGGCTCCCAGGCCCGCGAGGCCTCGGCGTCGGGTGTTGACCCCGTGGAGCCGCCCCAGTATGATCTCGCGCCCTCAAAGCCGGTGGACAAGCCAGTCGGGAACCCGCTCCGCCGCGGTCGCCTCCGGGAGCCCGAGGCTCCCCCTCGCATCCTGATGCTCGCCCCGGAACCCTTTTTCGAGCCGCGGGGCACGCCCTTCAGCGAGTACCACCGCATCAAGGCCCTGAGCGAGCTCGGCTACCGCATCGACCTCGTGACCTACCCCTTCGGCCGCGACGTGGCGCTGCCCGGGCTGCGGATCTATCGCTGCCCGCGGCCGCCGCTCCTGCGCGGCGTGCGGATCGGACCGTCCGCGGCGAAGATCCTGCTCGACCTCCTCCTCACCGCCACGGCCGCGCGGCTGGCGCACGCGCGGCTCTACGATGCCGTCCACTCGCACGAAGAGGCGGGCGTGGCGGGCATCTGCCTCGCGGAGTGGCTGGGCGTGCCCCACCTGTACGACATGCACTCCAGCCTGCCGCAGCAGCTCGACAACTTCGGGTACGACCGATCGACCCTGGTCCGGCGGCTGTTCGAGTGGGCCGAGACGCTGATGGTCACCCGGTCGCGCGCCATCATCACCATCTGCCAGGAACTGCAGGACACCGCCGCGGCCCTGGGCGCCGCGGACCGCGCGTCGCTCATCGAAAACGTGATGGGAGGCGACTTCGACGACGGGGCGCCTCCGCGGGCCCGGGAGATCCGGGCGCGCTACGGCATCGACGGCGACCGGCCGCTGGTGCTCTACACGGGCACGTTCGAGGCGTACCAGGGCCTCGACCTGCTGATCGAGGCGGCCGCGGTCCTCGGTCGCACGCACCCCGACGCAAGGATCCTCGTCGTCGGCGGAACGCCCGCCCAGGTCGCCCTCGCGCGCGGGCAGGCCGACGGGGCCGCGAGCAACCTCGTCTTCGCGGGTCAGCGCCCCCCCGAAGAGATACCCGGCTTCGTGGAAGAGTGCGACATCCTGGTGTCGCCCCGCACGAGCGGCACCAACACGCCTCTCAAGATCTACTCGTACCTGCGATCCGGAAGGCCCATCGTCGCCACGCGTCTGCGCACCCACACGCAGGTCCTCGACCCGGAGACCGCGCTGCTCGTCGCCCCGCGCGCCGCTGCGCTCGCCGCGGGCCTCGCGCGGCTCATCGACGACCCCGGCGAGCGGGAGCGCCTGGCGACGGCCGCGCGTGCCCTCGCCTCCGCGCGCTACGGCCGCAAGGCCTACGTCACCCGGACCGCCGCCGCGTACGAACGCCTACTCGGCCGCCCCGTTCCGGCGAGCGGCGAGGGCCCCGCCCCACCAGGCCCGTGAGAGTGCTGGTCACCGGCGCCACCGGATTCACGGGCGGCCACCTGGCCCGTTCTCTCGCGCGGCAGGGACATCGCGTTCGAGGTCTCGTGCGGCCGGCCAGCCGCGATCGGGCCGCACGGTTGAGCGAAGCCGACGTGGACGTCGCGCTCGGCGACCTGACCGATGCCCGCTCGCTCGCGCCGGCCTGCGCCGGCATCGACGTGGTGTACCACATCGCGGCCACCTACCGCACCGCGGGCCAACCGGATTCGGCGTACCGTGCGGTGAACGCGGAGGGGACCCGCGCGCTGCTCGACGCCGCGCGCCGGGCCGGCGTCGCGCGCTTCGTGCACTGCAGCACGGGGGGCGTCCACGGGCACGTCGAGCGTCCGCCCGCGGACGAGGATGCCCCGCTGGCGCCGGGCGACGTCTACCAGCGGTCCAAGCTGGAGGGCGAACGCCTCGCTCGTGCGGCCGGCGAGGCAGGCGCGCTGGAGGTGGTGGTGGCGCGGCCGATCGGGATCTACGGCCCGGGCGACACGCGCTTCCTGAAGCTGTTCCGCGCCCTCGCCCGGCGCCGCTTCGCAATGCTCGGGAGCGGCCAGGTCTTCTACCATCTGACCTACATCGACGACCTCGTCGAGGGGTTCCGGCGGTGCGGCGAGACGCCGGCCGCGGCCGGCCGGACGTACCTCCTGGGCGGCCCGCGCTATACGACCCTCGCGGAGCTGGTCCGGGCCATCGCGGCCGAGCTCCGGGTGCCGCCGCCCCGGTGGCGCGTGCCGGTCTGGCCGGTGTGGCTGGCCGGAGCGCTCGCCGAGGCGCTCTGCGTGCCGCTCGGCATCGAGCCGCCGCTCTACCGCCGGCGCGTCGACTTCTTCACCAAGAGCCGCGCCTTCGACACGGGGCGCGCGCGGCGCGAGCTGGGCTTCGCGCCGGCCGTCGACCTCGCCGAGGGGATTCACCGCACCGCGGCGTGGTATCGGGTACAGGGATGGCTCTAGACTCGCGGCGCCTCAACGTCGTCCAGATCTGCGACCACCTCGGTTGGCCGGGCTCGCGCATGCACGGCGTGAAGCGCCTGTTCGCCTGGATGATTCCGCGCTTCGACCCGGCGCGCTTCAACGTCAGCCTGATCAGCCTCCGCTCGCCCGACACGTCGGGGGACCGCCTGGAGGACTACGGCATCGACGTCAGCTACCTGTCGCGGTCGAAGTTCGACCCGCGCACCCTGCCGGCCCTCCTCCAAGCGCTGGACCGCCGTGGGGCGGACATCCTGCACCTCCACGGCTACGGCGCCACGACGTTCGGGCGCCTGGCGGCCGCCCGGCGCGGCTGGCCCGCGTTGCTGCACGAGCACGCGAACCTCACCGACACGCCCTGGTTCCAGAAGGTCGCCGACCGCCTGCTCGCGCCGCACACGGACCTCGCCATCGCGGTCTCGCGTTCCACGGCGGAGTTCGTGACGCGGGCGCGCCTCGTCCCCGAGGCGAGGACGCGGGTGGTCTACCTCGGCGCGCCGGTGGACGATTTCGCGGGCGGGAGGACTCCCGAGGAGGTGCGGTCCGTCCGGTCGGGGCTCGGCTTGCCGGCGGAGGGACCGGTCGTCGGAACGATCACGCGCCTGATGCCCGCGAAGGGCAACGAATACCTCGTGGAGGCGGCCCGGACCGTGCTCGACGAAGTGCCCGATGCGCACTTCTGCATCGTCGGCGAGGGCGAGCTCGCGAGCGACCTCGAGGCGCTCGCACGGCGCCTGGGCGTCGCCGGGCGGGTGCGGTTCGCCGGCTACACGCGCGACGTCGCCGGTGCCCTCGCGGCCTTCGACGTCGTGGCGTTCCCCTCGCTGTGGGAAGGGACGCCGCTCACGGCGTTCGAGGCGCTCGCGGCCGGCCGCCCGATCGTCGCGACCGACGCCGACGGGCTGTCCGACATCCTCCACCACGACCGGGACGCGATCATCGTCCCGAAGCGGAACCCCGGAGCGCTGGCGCAGGCCCTGGTGGCGCTCCTCCGCGCTCCGGACCGGCGCGCGGAGCTGGCCGCCGCGGCCGCGGTCACCGGCGCGGCCTACGACATCGGCGTGTTCGTCCGCAAGCTGGAGCGGCTCTACGGGCTGATGGACGAGATCCGCCGGACCACGGGAAGGCGAGCCGTTGCCGAGGCGGACCTGGGATTCCTGACCGCCCTCGGGCACCCCTCGTGAGCGAGGCGGCGGCGAGGGGCCGGCGCGCCCTGTGCTAGGATCTGCGCAGCCTTGACACCCCTCTCACGCGTTCCTTCGGTCCGCCGTCCCGCGATGCTCGGCCGCCGTTCTCCCCTCCGCTCGCCGGCCTGCCGGACGCTCGCGTTGCTCGTGCTGACGCTCGTCTCGGCCGGCCGCGCCGACGCGCAGTGGAACGGGTTCGTCAACATCAACGGCTCCGTGCAGACCGACGATCGGACCGTGATGCACGGCCTCTCCGAGCCGGTATACGGCGAGACCGCCACCTACGAGGCCACGATGACCTCGCCGGGAGGCACCGTGGTCGACGCCTGGGCCGGCGTCCGCGTGTGGGGCGATCTGGGCATCGGCCTCGGGGCAACGGTCCTGAACGCGCGCGGCGCGACCTCCATCTCCGGCTCCGTCCCGTCCCCGCTGTTCCGGAACCGCCACCGCGCCGCGTCGATCGAGCGGCCGGGGCTGAACCACCAGCAGGTCGGGGTGCACCTTCCGCTCGTCTACGTGCTGCCGGTCTCGGAACGCATCCACGTCGCCGTGTCCGCCGGTCCGTCGTGGTTCCGGCTGCGCCACGACGAGCTCACCGCGGTGACCCTCGGCGGCGAGGTGGCTCCCTACACCGCTGTCGGGCTTGCCAGCTTCGACATGGTGGAGGACGAAGGCACCGGCTTCGGCTACAACGCCGGGCTCGACGTGACCTACCTGCTGATCCGCAACTTCGGGGTCGGGCTCTTCCTGCGGTACACCGGCGGCTCCGTGCAGATGGACTTCCCCGACGGCGCGAAGTCGGTGAAGGTCGGCGGAGCGCAGGGTGGCGCCGGTCTCCGTTTCCGCTTCTGACGATCAGGCGATCGTCTCGGCGAGCTCGCCGAGGGCCAGCGCGTAGGGCGCCGCGTCGACGCCGTACCGCCGGGCGACCGGCGCCTCGGCGGCGAGCGTGGCGACCGCCCGTTCGCGGAACTCCGCCTCTCCGGTGGTGCGAGCCAGGCGCAGCAGCACACCCGCCGCTTCGCAGTTCGCCGTGAACGGGCGCAGCGGCTCGCGGAGCAGCCCCACGTCGTCCGGTGCCTGCACGCGGTCGAGGAAACCGCCGCCTCCCGCGGCGTCCCACAGCCGGCGGATCGCGAAGCGCATCAGCTCCTGGGCCACGTCGAGGTACGCCTCGCGGTCGGTCAGGAAATGCAAGTCGAGAAGCGCCGCGCTCGCACGGACCTGGTCGGCGAGCAAGCCCCTGGCGCCCGGCCCGTCGCCCACGCGGTGCGCTATCCCCCCGCCGCGCTCGTAGGTGCCCGCCACCACGTGCTCGATTGCGGCGACGGCGGCATCGAGCAGCGTCCCGTCTTCGAGCACCTCGGCCGCGCGCGCGAACGCACGTGCCATCGACGCGGTGGCATCGGCGTACACCGTGCGGTCGACGGGCGGCGCTCCGACGGCTCCCCCACCGTCACCGGCGAACCCGTAGTACGCCGGATCGCCCCGCTGACTCGCGAAGAAGCCGCCCCGAGCGGCGTCCGCGAGCGTGCGGCCCACGTAGCCGACGATGCCGGCCGCGCGCTCCCGGTAGCCGTCCTCCTCGCGCGCCAGGAACAAGCCGAGCACGGCGGCGTTCGCGTCGAGCAGCTTCTCCGTCGCCGGCTCGTTCCAGTCGCGTCGCACGCAGTACCGGAAGACGCCACCGTCCCCGTGATCGTAGAGCCCGCCTCGAGCGATGGCGTCGAGCGTGCAATCGACGACGTGCGCCAGGCCCGGCTCACGGGCTCGGCCGCGCCCGGACGCGAACGCGAGGGCGGCCGCGTGCACGCGCTTCGGGCCACGCCCGAAACCGCCGTGCTCGGGGTCGAACTCGGCCCGCAGGCGGTTCGCCAGCCACGCCTCGAGACCGTCGTCGGGAGCGGCCCCGGAAGGGACGTCGGGGCGGAGCGGCGCAGAAGCGCGGTGCCCGGCGAGCTTCTCGCGCTGCGCCGCGAAGGCATCGGCGACTCGCGGGAGGAGCTCCCGCATCCGCCGCGGGGTGGCGTAGGTCTCGCCGCCGAGGACGTCGCCCTCGGCGGTCAGGAACGCGGTGGTGGGCCAGCCGCCCAGGCTGTAGCGCTCGCCGATGTCCGGCCGGGCTTCGGGATCGACGCGGATCGGGACGAACCGATCACGGACGAGGTCGGCCACCGCCGGGTCGGCCCAGGCCGCCCGCGTCATCTCGGCCGTGGCGGGGCACCACGGGGGCCCGACCGACAGGAGCACCGGAACGCGGCCCACCCGCGCCTCCTCGAAGGCGGCGCGGCTCCAGGAGCGCCACTCGACGAGGGACGTGGCTACTCCTCGGTGATGCTCGCCGCGATGTCCAGATCGATGCAGCCGGCGACGCTGTTGGCGGCCGGGCAGCCGCGCGGGTGGCGCTCGACGGCGCGTTCCGCGGCCTCGCGCTTTCCGCGCGGGACCGTCAGGTCGTAGCGCACGCGGATGCGCGTGATGCGCAGCACCTTGTCGATGGCCTCGATGTCGCCCTCCACGGAGGCCCGGATCTTGTCGGGAGTGGCCGGAATCTCGCGCACCTCCAGTGCGCGTGCAAGGGTGCCGAGCAGTCAACCGCCGACGGCACCGACCATGTAGTCGAGCGTCGCCGGGACCTCCTCGTCCGGCTCCACGCCGTAGAACTTCTTGATGCCCCCGTGCACGCCAAAGCGGATCGGCGCATCGAACCCCTCGAGGAACATCTCGCGGATCGGTCCCTTGACCCGCTCGATCCGCATGCGGCTGGTGTGAACGACGTCTGGCACGACAGGCTCCTTCCGCGCCGCCCGCCGCGCAGGGCGAGCCGGGCGCGCTCAGCGTGATTCGCGTGACCCGTACAGCCCCGATGCTACAATCTCCGGTCATGCAGCAGTCAAGATCGGGTCGCGTACCGGCGTCGCTCATGATCCTCCTCGCGGGCGCAGCCGCCGGCGCGCTCGCCCTCGCTCCCGCGGCGTTCGCCGCGCCGGCGGCCGGCGCCCAGGCCGCGAACCTCCAGGCCGAGGAAGGTCCGGAGGGCGTCCGCAACTACACCCGCGTCGACGCCACCGTGGCGTGCGCCGGCGCGACCCCGCCCGAGGCGATGGCGGTGCTCCGCGAGCGCGGCTTCAACGCCGTGATCAACTTCCGCACCGCGGGCGAGAACGGCGCGACGGTCGACGCCGGGCGCGCGGCGGCCGAGGCGGCCGGCCTCAACTACGTTCACATTCCGTTCCGCCAGCCGTCGGCGGAGATCGTCGAGGCGTTCCTCGCCGCCGTGGCCGAACCGTCCAACCAGCCCGTCTTCATCCACTGCGGCTCCGCCAACCGGGTCGGCGCGATGTGGCTCATCAAGCGGGTCGAGCAGGACGGCTACTCCGTCGAGGACGCGGTGACCGAGGCGGAGGCGATCGGCCTGCGCAGCGCCGCCCTCAAGGAGTTCGCGCTCGG
>JAPOYG010000109.1 GCA_026706755.1 Acidobacteriota bacterium | reverse complement strand
GGCAGCAGGGCCAGCAGCGAGTCGGAGTTCGAGCCGTTGGCGATCGGGACGTTCTCGCCGAGGCCGAGCGTGTCGTGCTGGTCCACCCAGTTGTAGTAGTGGTAGTCGGCGCGCATCGGCGGGTCGGTCCCCGGGATGACGGGCCCGGGCGTCGGGTAGAGCGTCCAGCCGTCGACGCAGTGCCGCCCGTCGAGCACCTCCGGCCCGTTGCGGACCTCGCACTTCGAGCGGTCGAACGACGCGAAGTGGCTGCTGCCGGAGAGCGCGGTCCAGACCACGCCGTGGCGGTCGATGTCGAGGCCGCGCGGCCCGAAGCCGGTCTCGTCGCGGGGGACGTTCGGGTCGAGGGCGGACGGCACCTCGTAGACCTCGGTCAGGCAGGTCTCCGGCGGATTGTCGCCGATGTCCATGTACGCGAGGCGGCCCGGGAAGCGGTTGGAGACGACCCACACCCCGGTTTCGTTGAGCGGATCGGGAACGATGCCGTAGCTCCCGACGACGAGGCGCGTGTCGCGGGCCGGGTCGAACGCGTCGATCTGCCCGCGCCGGTTCGGCTCGTTCCACGGCTGCGTGATGACGCCGTCGCCGTTGGTGTCGATGACGGTCGGGCACCAGCCCTGCGAGGCCTGCTCGTCGCGGGTCTCGTCGTAGACGGCGGTCTTGAGCCACCCGACGACGGCCCCGCCGCCGCTGAAGAAGAGCGTATGGTCGTCGTCCTCGGCGAACTGCAGGTGGTGCGTGCCGAAGCAGGTGTCGATCATCTCGAATGACTCCGTCGGCGGGTCGTAGTAGACGGCGCCGCGGTAGCCGCGCTCGATCGGGAAGTAGCGCGCGAAGCGGTTGTCGGAGCCCTCCTTGCACCAGTCCGGATTGGGCCGCGGGCGGATGGCCGACGTCAGCCAGACCCGCCCCTGCTGGTCCATCATCGGGTTGTGGGGGTTCGCGGGGTCGTTCCAGATGAGCTCGTCGCCGAAGAAGCGCGACGGGGCCGGCATCGAGCGGGCGATCATGGGCGCCACCGTGGCCGGGTCCGCCCGCAGCGGCACCGGCAGGCTGGTGGCCTCGTGCGTCACCGGATCGAGCATCGTCAGCTCGTCGTTCGAGATGTTGACGCCGTAGATCGGCCCGTGGGCGTTGACGGTCGGGTTCCGCTTGTCGGTCGCGATCTCGTCGTGGATGTAGTCGATCTCGTTGCCCCACTCCCACAGGGTGATGACGACGTTGCGCTCGACGCCCGCGGGCCGCGGCGGGCGCGGCGGCACGGCCCCGGCCGCGATGCGGTCGCTCCAGTCCGCGAACATCTCCAGGCCGCGGGCGCGGCCGAAGCGGTTCATGACGTTCGTCATCTGCGAGCCGCGCTGCCCCATCTGCACGCGGTGGTCCCACGCCGCGAGGGTCGAGTCGAACTCGTCGCGGTTGTCGATCTCGCGGACGATGCGCGAGCCGAGCTGGTGGCAGAGCATGCAGCCCTGCTTCTGGATGTCGACCCACTGGCTCTGGTCGGTGAGCGTGGTCGCGATCCCGTTCCCGTCGGCCCCGGTGCCCGGGAACTCGGACGCAGCCGGGGGTTCAATCAGCGAGTACCAGTAGTTGGCCGGATAGACCCTCGCGGCCTCGGCCTCCGTGGCCGCGACCACCGCCTGGAGCGCCAGCTCGTCGCCGGGCGCGGCCTCGACGGGGGCCGAGTCGACGAGCCCGTAGCCGCGCACCCAGACCTCGTAGCGGGCCGGCGGGAGGTCGGGCATCAGGAAGCGCCCGCCGTCGCCGGTCACGACCGACTTGATGAAGCGGGTCGCGAGCTCGTCGGTCTCGGCGATGACCCAGACCCCTTCTTCCGGCCCGGCCGCGCTCCGCACGACGCCGCTGATGTCGCCGCCCTCGCCGCCGGCCTGGCCGATGGCGGCCGAGCCGGCCGGGCCGGACGCCGCCGAACCCGCGGGCCCGAACGCTGCCAGGCCCGCCGCCGCGACGAGCGCCACGGCCGCCGCCACCGCAGCAGCAGCCGCCCGCCGCCGGCGCCGTGCCGGGCGCCCGGCCGCCTCCATCGCGTCCGCCGCCGGCCTCGTGCTGGTCGTCATCGCCATGGCGCGCTCCCCTGCTGTGCGGATGTGCCTACTGCTTCGCGCCGGTCCACCGGCCGGCGCCGTACCAGACGAAGTCTCCCTCGTCGCCCTCGATGGTCGTCCCGTCGATTCGTCCCGACAGGTTGATCGGCATGTCGCCGTCCAGATCCGGGACGATGAAGGTGAACGCGATCGAGGCGCCGTCCAACTTGCCCTCGAGCGGCAGCACCATCCGATCGCCGATGTCGATCTCGCCCGAGATGGCCGCGCCGTCCTGCTCGAACGTGGCGGTCCAGGTGGCCTCGCCGGTCCGGGTGTCGAGGTCGATCTCCCAGACCCCGGATACGTCGGACTGCGCCAACGCCGCCGACGCCGCGAGCACGAGAGCGGCAAGCGTCGCCGCAATGATGGAGCGGACGGCGAATTCCGCCGCGCGCGTCGCCCCGGTGGGCACGGTCATCGATGAAAGTCGCATGTCGTTGCCGCCCGGCGGCGGGCGCAGAGCCTGGCCCGCCGTCGCCGCTCCTACCGCTGCCCCGACGGTTCGTCGATCGCCTTGGTCAGCCACATGATCCCGAAGTTGAAGAACGCCGCGCCGTCGATGGAGATCTGCTGGTTGATCCGGTACGCGGCGGGCGAGACGAAGTAGCTGCGCCCCTTGAGCACGAACGTCCGGTCGTCGTACGCGATCTCCGGCGTCTCCCAGAACGTGCTGTAGTAGCCCCCGAGGTCGCCGCCGAGCGGGCCGTACTGGAAGATCGAGAAGCCTGCGTCGTAGCGCACGAAGCGGGTGATGCTCTGCCCGCCGAGCCCGAACTCGTAGAACAGGATGCCGTCGCCCGTCATCGTCACGCCGTCCTCGTTCTCCATCGCGACGGAGATGCGGAGATAGCGGTTCGCGATGTGGGTGACGGTCTCGGTACCGCTCCACTTGCCGGGCGGGAAGAGCCCCGTCTCCGGCGGGTTCCACTCGATCTCCCACTCCCCGAGGAAGTAGCGCGGATCGAACGGCGGCATCATCTCGTTGCCGCGCGTCGGTCCCTGGCGGGAGGTAGCGCCTGCCGCCGGTGCCGCCGCCGCCCGCGTGGGCCCTGCCTCGCGAAGGGCCGATTCGGCTTCCGGATGACGGGCCGCGCCCGCGGCCTCGGCCCCCGCCGCGGCGGCACAGGCGAGGAAGACCGTCCCGACCGCCAGCGGTTGCATGCCCATGAGGTGCCGTCCCTGCTCCGGCCGGAGGCAACGCGCCGCACCCTCGATGCGGCCGAAGCGCGGCCATTCTACCCCGGTCCGAACCGGCCGCGCGTGCGATTGATCGGGTCGGGCGGACATGGTAGAAGGTGCAGGCGTCCGGAGCCCCGGCGCGGCCCTCCGGGCCTGTGCCGGTCTTCGCGGCACGGTGGGCGGAGGACGCAGAGAGGCAGGTCACCCCTGTGACGAGGCGGAGCATCCCCTCCGGCACCGCGACCTCGCTCGCCACCGCGATCGTCGTCGCCCTGGCGAGCATGGCGACGGCAGGCGGCCCCACCCCGCACTTCCCCGAGGAGGCGGCGGCCGGGGGTCAGCCCGCGCCGGGCGCGGCGACTGCGGACCCGGCCGCCGGAAGGGAGGCGGTCCAGGGCGAGCCGGCGACCGGCGAGGTCGCGCTCGTGACGGTGGTCGGCTGCCTCGCGGAGGAAGCCGGAGATCTCCCGTGGATCCTCGAGCGCGCCACGGCCGGCGAACCCACGGAGCAGGCGTTCACGAGCGAGGAGGAGCTTGCCCGCTCGGCTGGCGAGACGCTGGGAGATCTGCGGTACCGGTTGCTGGGGGTCGGCGAGTTCGGCGTGGCGTCACACGTCGGTCACCGGGTGCAGGCCAAGGGTCTGAAGCTGCGCTACGACGGCGAGTGGCGCCTCAACATCACCTCCTTCCAGCACCTCGCCCCCACCTGCGAGTAGGCGAGCTGCCGGACCAGTAACGCGGGGCCGCCCACGCTCGACCCGACTCACGGTCCGACGAGATGCACCGTCGCGGGCAGTCCCGACGCCGCCATGGCTCGCGCCAGGCGGGTGTCCGCCGTGGCCTGCGGGCAGCCCCGGCGCTCTGCCGCCGCGACGCCGCTCGGCCGGAAGGCACGCGGCGTCTGCGCGGGTAGCGAGTAGAATGTGGGGCCGGCCTCACCGGGATTGGCGCCGGAGCGCGCCCCGGGGCCGTGCACGACCGTGCGACGCGCCGCCGCGGCAGCGACACGAGAGGAGCGCCCCGAAATGACCGACGCGACCCCGGCCCGCTGGCAACCGCTCCTCGGCGGGGTGCTGATGAACCTGGCGCTCGGCGTGATCTACGCCTGGAGCGTCTTCGTGGCGCCGTTCGGGGAGGACTTCGGCTGGAACCGCACCCAGGTGTCGGTGGTCTTCACCATCGCCATCCTGTCGGTCGGCTCCTGGTTCGTCGTCGCCGGCTTCCTGCAGGACCGGTTCGGACCGCAGAAGGTCGCGGCGTTCGGCGGCATCCTCTACGCGCTCGGCTTCTACCTGGCCAGCCAGACGGACTCCCTCATCTGGCTCTACGTCACCTTCGGGGCCATCGCGGGAGCCGGCAACGGCTTCGGCTACGCGATCCCGATCCCGGTCTGCTCGAAGTGGTTTCCCGACCGCCGCGGCCTCGCCGTCGGCCTGGTCGTCGGCGGCTACGGCGCCGGCTCCGGCATCTACGGCCCGCTGGCGCGGGAGGTGCTCATCCCGACCTACGGCTGGCAGGGGACGATGCAGATCTCCGCCGCGGTGTTCCTGGTGATGACCCTGATCGCGGCGTGGCTGCTGCGGAATCCGCCGGCCGGCTACAAGCCGCCCACCGCGGCGCCGGCTCCTGCGGGCGGCGCTCCGGCGGCCGCGGCCGCCCCCGTCGGGCGCGACTTCGCCACCGGGGAGATGGTCCGCACGCCGACCTTCTACCTGCTCTGGATCGCGTACTGCCTCGGCGCCGCGGCGGGGCTGATGGTGATCAGCCAGCTCGTCCCGGTGGGCGAGGCGGCCGGCCTCGGCGCCGCCGCGGGCCTCGGGCTGACGATCGGGGCCATCGGCAACACCGGCGGCCGGGTGCTGTCCGGGTGGATGTCCGACACCTTCGGCCGCCTGAACACGCTGCGCCTCATGGTGCTGCTGTCGGCCGTCGCGCTGCCGCTGTTCTTCCTCCTCGCCGGGCAGGTGGCGCTCTTCTACCTGCTGCTGGTCGTCATCTACTACTGCTACGGCACGCTGCTCTCGGTCTTCGCCTCCACCTGCGCGGACTTCTACGGCACGCGCAACATGGGCGTGAACTACGGGCTGCTGTTCTCGGCGTGGGGCGTGGCGGGCATCGTCGGGCCGGTCATCGCGGGTCGCGTCTTCGACGCCACGGGGACCTACGAGGTCGCCTTCTACGTCGCGGCGGCGCTGTCGGTGGTCGCCCTCGCGGCCCTGATGGTGTCGAAGCCTCCGCAGGCGCCGGCCGCGGCGTCCTGATCGCGCCGTCGGGACATGCCTGCAACGTCATCGGCACCGTCGAACGGAGGCCCGGGCGGCATCGTCGCCGTCGTCGGCGACCTCGGGGACCGCCTCTGCCGCTTCACCCAGCGCTGGATCCCGGACTCGTGGGTCGTCTGCATGCTCCTGACCGTGGCGGCCATCGGGCTCGCCATGTTCGGGGCCGGGGCGAGCCTCAACGAGTCGGTCCTGGCCTGGGGCAACGGCATGTGGGCGCTCCTCGAGCTGGGGATGCAGTTCTCGATCGCCATGATCGCGGCGCACGCCTGCGTGTCGTCGCGCCCCGTCTTCCGGCTGCTCGACCGGCTGGCGAGCCTGCCCGACCCCAACCGGCCGATCCAGGCCATCGCCCTCATCGGCGCCTACTCGCTGGTCACCGCCTACATGAACTGGGCGCTGAGCGTGGTGGCGTCGGCGCTGTTCGTGCCGTTCCTCGCCCGGCGCAACCCGAAGGCCGACATCCGGCTCGTGATCGCGGCCGCCTACGTCGGCATCGGCACCATCTGGCACGGCGGCCTGTCGGGCTCCGCGCCGCTCATCCTCGCCACGCCCGGCAATCCGCTGATCGCCCCGGCCAGCGGCGAGCCGGTGATCGACCGCTTGCTGCCGGTCACCGAGACGCTGTTCATCCCGTTCAACCTCATCTTCATCGCCGTCCTCGGCGCAGTCGCCCTGGGCACCGCGATGCTGCTCCACCCCCGGCGCAACGTCCGCACGCTGACGCCGGAGCAGGTCGACGCGATCATGCCGACGCTGCCCGAGGAGGAGGCGGCGGAAACGCCGGCGGGCCGGATGGAGTCGTTCCGCGGCTGGACGATCCTGGCCGCGATCCTTATCGGCTACCCCCTTGGCTACTCCCTCGTCACCCGCGGCTTCGGCGCCACCTGGACCATCAACGCCTACAACGCGACGTTCCTGGTGGCGGCGCTGCTGCTCCAGGGACGGCCCTCGAACCTCGTGCGCGCGTTCGGGAACGGCGCCCGAACGGCCTCCGGCGTCATCCTGCAGTTCCCCTTCTACGCCGGCATCTTCGGCGTCATCAACAACACGGGCCTCGGCGCGTGGCTGGGCGAGCTCTTCGTCACCTTCGCCACGGAGGACACCTACCCGCTCGTCGTCTACTTCTATTCCGGCTTCGTGAACCTCTTCGTGCCGTCCGGCGGCTCGAAGTGGCTGATCGAGGCGCCCTACCTGCTGCCCGCGGCGAGGGAGCTGGGCGTATCGGCCACCACCACGGTGCTCGCCTACGCCTATGGGGATGCGACCACGAACCTCATCCAGCCGTTCTGGGCGATACCGATCCTGACCGTCACGCGCCTGAAGTTCGGCGACGTGCTGGGTTACACCGGAATCATCGCCATCATCTGCACGCTGCTCAGCGTCGTCGCGATGCTGATCATCCCCACGAACTTGTAGGCGCCGGGGGCAGGGTTGAGGCCGTGGCGCGCGCGATCGGCGTGTCGCGCGCAGCGGCCGCCAAGTGATGCCCGTCGGCGCCGGGTCCGACAGTCCGATGCTCCTGAGCCTGACGATCAAGAACTTCAAGAGCATCCGGGAAGCACACGTCCGCTTCGGCCCCTTCACGTGTTTCATCGGCCATAACGGCGTCGGCAAGAGCAATCTGTTCGACGCCATCCAGTTCCTGAGCGCGCTGGCCGAGCGCGACATTGCCGATGCGGCCACCGAGGTGCGGCACACGAGCGACGGCGGTTACTCGCCTCTCGACCTCGTGTTCGGCCGGGACCCTGGGCGCACGATCGAGCTTACGGCGGACATGGTGGTACCCAAGGACGTCGTGGACGACTTCGGCGAATCGGCGAAGCCGAGCACCACGCTGCTCACATACACGGTCAGGCTGCACTACGTATCGGAGTCCGATCGCCTGCTGGTGGAGTACGAGAGCCTGACGCACGCCAAGCTCACGGACTTCAAGAGCTTCGTCGGCTTCGACGCCTCCGAGACGTTCAAGAAGTCGGTAACGCTGGGTGGACGTCGGGGAGGACCGCTCATCTCCACCAAACAGGACAGAATCCAGCTCCACGGCGACGGCGGGAGCCGGGGACGTCCCGCCCCGGTCGGAAGGTCGCCACTGACCGTGGTCGCGGGCACCAACACGTCTGACTACCCGACCGTCCTCGCGGCCAAGCGGGAGATGTCGTCCTGGCGCGTGCTGCACCTGGAGCCGAGCGCAATGAGAACACCCGATACGCGCTCGGCGCCGGCGCACGTCTCGGCCTCGGGCGGACACATGGCGGCCACCCTTCACGCTCTCGTGGCGAGAGATCCCGACGCGACCGCCGAGATTCTCTTCCGGCTGCGTCAGCTCAATTCGGATATCGCCGACCTGGACGTCCACTCGGACGAGGTGCGTGACCAACTCGCCTTGCGGGCCCGCGTCCGGGGCGTCGACAACTGGCTGTACGGCCGCTCGCTGTCGGACGGCACGTTGCGGTACATCGCGCTGGTTCTGATGCTGGCGGACGTTCAGGATCGCGCCGTACTCTGCATAGAGGAGCCGGAGAACGGCATTCACCCTTCCAGGGTGCCCAATCTGGCGGAGCTGCTGCGAGATTACGCCGTCGACGTGAACGACGAGATCGGCACCGACAACCCGCTGAGACAGGTCGTTCTCAACACCCATTCACCGGAGGTGGCGCGGCAGTTCTCCTTCGACGATCTCCTGTTCGTCGAGCGAGCGCTCACGAGCGGGGACGGACCAATCAGCGTGTTTCGGCCCATCACCGATACCTGGCGGCCGGCCCTGCCTGCTGCAGCGGACTGGAAGGTGCTGCCCGCAGACAGACAGGCGGTCGCCGACTTCATCGGCGGCTCGCCGGTCAGCTCCGGCTTCGGGCAACTGAATCTGGAGTTCGGATCGGCCAAGTGAATCGACAACTGGCGTACGCCGTAGTCGCTGACGGAGAGACCGACCGGCTACTCGTTCCGGTCATCCAGTGGGCGGTACACCGCCTCGACCCAGGCGTGGAGATACTCGAACCCGAGTTCAGAAAGCGTCGGGGCGGCGTCGCCGAATACCTGGCTGAGTACCGGACGGGAGCGATGCTGATCTTCGTCCATCGTGACGCCGAGACTCTGACCCTGGAGGAACGCCTGGAGGAATTCGCCGCCGTCGATCGAGGCGACGTGATTCCGGTCGTTCCGGTTCGGATGTCGGAGTCCTGGCTCCTGTGTGACGGCACGGCGATTGCGAGAGCGGCCGGCTCGCCCTCGTCACACGTCCCGGTGCCCGCCGTTGCCCAGATCGAGAGAATCGCCGATCCCAAGGACCGTCTGGACGACCTCCTGTTCGGGGCCGCAGGAGCGCCCCCGGGCCGACGCGGCAAGATCTTCAAGCGTTCGATCGCTCAACGCCGCGTCAGTGTCGCGGAGTACGTTGCCGACTACAGCCCCCTCGAGAACCTGCCGGCATTTCGGCGATTCCAGGAAGAGCTCGCCGAGCGCTACCCGTACCGGAATCTACTCGACGCGTAGGTTCCCGCGGTGGGATGCGACTGCGGATGTAGCTCGTCGAAGCACGCTCCGCCCCGGCGGGCCGTAGCGTCACCCGGAGTGCTACGCTCTTACCGGAGCGAGGGGGCGACTCTTGCAGAAGCCTACCCGATCGACGACCCGCACACCGAGCTCCGGCGCGGCGGTCGGCCGGCGCCGCTTCCTGCAGACCCTGGGGTGTTGGAACGGGGGTCGACCTTACTGCCGGCGACGAGCGACCGCGGGGCTGCGGCTCCGCCGGCCGGGCGAACGGGGCAAAGGGCCGACAGTCACCCGACGTGGCGGTCGTCGGCGCCGGCACGTTCGGGATGTGGACGGCTCTTCACCTGCAGCGCATGGGCGCGCGGGTGACGGTGGTCGACGCCTACGGCGCCGGCAACTCGCGGCAGACCTCCGGCGGCGAGACCCGGGGGGGGGGTGCGCACGTCCTACGGCGACCAGCCCCACGGGGCGCAGTGGGCCGGCTGGGCGCGACGGGTCATCGAGCGCTGGATCGCGTGGGACGAGGAGGGCCGTGACCGCCTGCTGCCTCGTGTCTTCTTCCGGACGGGCGATCTGATCCTGCGCGAAGCGGCCAACCGCTACTTCACGGAGACCCGCCGGCTCTGGGACGCGCACGCCACCCCTTACGAAGTGCTGGGGCCGGACGAGGTGGAGCATCGCTGGCCGTGGATTCGTTACCACAACCTCGGTATCGCCCTCTCTACGAGCCGGGCGCAGGCGTGGTCCGGGCGCGGCGCGCCATCGAGTCCGTCACCCGCGTCTTCGAGGAGAAGGGAGGCACGATTCGCATCGAGCGGGCGACACTTGGGGCGCGCGACGGACGGTCGCTCCGTGCCCTGCAGCTCGAATCGGGCGGCACCCTTCGGCGGGGACGTTCGTTCTCGCCTGCGGCCCGTGGTTCCCGAAGGTCCTGCCCGCGCTCATGGGCCGTCGGATTCGCATCGCCATGGGCCACGTCTTCTACTTCGCCGTGCCCCCCGGCGACACCCGCTTCTCCTATCCGCACATGCCCAGCTACGGCGTCCCGGGCTGCACCGGCTGGCCGGCCCTGCCCCCCGACCACCGCGGATTCCGCGTCCGCACCGGCGGCCGGCCTCCCGAAGATCCCGACCTCTCCGATCGCTGGATCGCGCCCAAGCACCACGATCGCGCGCGCGACATCCTGCGGCGCCACTTTCCCGACCTGGCCGGGGCGCCCATCAACGAGACCCGCGCCTGCCACTACGAGAGCAGCGTCGACAGCAACTTCATCATCGACACCCACCCGGACCTCGACAACGTCTGGTTGGCAGGCGGCGGCTCCGCGGAGGCCTTCACCGAGGTGGAGGCGTACGCGAAGCGGCGCGGGATACCCGTCGTGCCCGTGCTCTTCAGGGGCTGCTTCGGCTCGCTCGCGGAGATCCGCACGTTCCTCGACCACGCCCACGGGGAGCCTTCCTTGCTGGGAGGCGAGCGAGAGGGCGTCGTCTTGCGGCTGGAACGGGGCTTCCAGGCATCCGAGTTTCCGGACTGCGTCTGCAAGAGCGTGCGCCCGGGGCACGTGCACCGACGAGCATTGGCCCCGAAGCTGGAGGCCGTGCCGAATCGCGGGCCGGGGGCGTTCGGCCAGTGCAGCGAGTGCTCCCTGAGCACCGGCCCGGCGGGCCTTGCGGCGCTGTCTTCGGTCGCGCGGCCGACTGGGCCGCCCCGCTGCCGGAAGCGCTCGGGCCAGGAAGCCGTTGGCGATCTGTCTGCCCTTCGCCGGGGACTCGCGCTCGTCGAGCGGGCGCCGGAGTCAGGCGCGCATGGCCGAGTAGACCGCCATGTGCGCGCTGACGAGGAGCTGCATCGCCTCGCGATTGGGCTCGAGCGACCACACGCCACGTTCGGACGTACCGCCCAGGGCGATGCCGTCGCGACGCGGCTGCATGTGGATGCCGAGGACGCCGGGCGGAGCCTCGGGAAGCTCGCCCGAAATGCCGTAATCCACCTCGTCCTGGGGCAGGAGCACGGTGAGCTGCCCCTTGAGCGGCAGCAGGTCGCGGTCGCCGAACAGCTCGCCCGCGCCCAGCCCGGTGCAGTTGACGACCAGCGGCTCGCCGAGCGCCGCCAGCTCGCGCGGCTCGCTGAACCTGCGGATCTCGATGCGCCCACCGAAGTCGATGAAGTCGCGCACGAGCGCGTCGAGGTAGATGGACGGCTCGATGCGCAGGTGGTTGCGCCGGATCGCGTAGCGCGAGCCGAAGGGATGCTCGCCGGGTCCCAGCGCGACCCGGCCCGTGCGCAGGCGGGCGGGGAGCAGCGGCTCCTCGTCTTCCTCCCCGGAATCGCCCCCAGCGGCATCCGGGTGCGTGTCGCGGAGACCGTAACGGTCGATCCAGGACACGCCGAACCCCTTCCCCACCAACTGCTGCAGCTCGCGGTAGGCGATCTCGGCCGCTTCGCGGAACTGGGCGTCCCAGGCGGGAGTCCTGAGCTCGTCGTCGATCAGTCCCGCGGTGGGCGTGAATCCCGCGAACGACATGTTCGAGGTCGTGTCCGGGGGGACCGCCGCGGCGTAGATGGTCACCGCGAATCCACGCCGCTGAAGCTGACGCGCGGCGGCGAGGCCCACCGCACCGCAGCCGACGACCGCCGCCCGGCGACCGTCGTGGCCGAGGGCCATCTCGGCCGCCATCCGCCCCGTGCCCCAGGAGAGCGACATGCCGGCGCCGCCGTGGCCGTAGTTGTGGATCACCGTGGTGTCGTCGAGCCGGTCGGCGCGCAGCACGAAGCCGGACGCGCGGTGCGGGCGCAACCCGACCGTGGTGCGGATGATCCGGTCCCATGCGGCGCGCACGGGCGCGAGCCGCAGCGCCGCTGCCGGCCGCGCAGGCGCCGGCCGCGTCGGTGCCGGCCGCGTCGAGCAGGCGCCCAAGCCGGTTCCCAGCAGGCCCAGGCCGCCCAACGTCAGGAGCGTTCTTCGGTCCATCGTGTTCTCCGGGCCCTCGCCTTGCCGCGATGGCTCTTCAGAGGTCCGCGGCGGCGAGCGGCAAGCGACGACAGCACCAGTCGGATTCGCGGCTCGTCGATGACGTGCGGATCGAACGGCTTCCCGTACCAGGTCACCATCTCCCGGTGCTCCTCGTGGAGCGGATCGAGCACAGCTTCCAGAAACTCCATGAAACCGACGACGCCGCCGACGTCCTCGGGCGGACCGCGCCGCTCGCCGCCCACGAATGCCGGGTAGTCGACGTCGGCCTCCCCGTCGCGAACGGACTCGATGGCGATCTCGTGCCGCCAGTCGTCGCCGAAATCGTAGACGTAGACGAACCGCTCGACCTGCCGCTCGACGAGCGACTTCATGCGAATACCCGCGGCCTTGTATACGCGCTGGCCGAAGGCGTCGTCATCGAACATGGGCTCGGCGTAGATGCGATCGGCGACCTCGAACGCGAACAGGTGGGAGTTCGTCCACCCGAACGCGACCTGGATGACGTCGTGCAGGGCCAGCAACGTCGACGACAGCGGCACGTCGACGGAACGCCACACCTTCGGTTCAATCTCCTGCAGCTCGATCCTGAGGCGTGCGACGGGCTCGATCATCGGCGTGGGCTCCTTTCCGGCGAGCCGCGGAGCGTGGCCCGACAATAGCAGACGGCCGGCGTGGCCAGAACAGTCGGCGCCCGTCGCGGCGTTCTCGTGACCGTGGGCCGGCTTTACGTCGCTCCGGTGGTGAACCAGAATTCGAGTCCGACCCCCTGATCGCGCAGTACCCGGTGCGGATCTCGTGGTAGCCGTCCGCCCGCCAGCGCTCTCCGTCGTGTCCTTCGGGGCTGCGTCCGGCCCAGCCCGGAATCGGTCCTCTCCAGTGTCGGCTCGTCGCTCTCGGGCAGCCTCAGCAGGGGTACGGCGCAGTACCGGGCCCTGGCTCCTTGATCTGGCGCGTCCGGAGCCTGATGGATGGTAGCGTAGATCTCCGATTCATAGTAGTCTATTCAAACGGTGTATCGTATCGTAGTTCATCTGATGGACTGTAGCGTAGCCGGGTCATGAAGGCTCGCATCGAGACGGAGGGCTATCGGCCGAGGATCGTCGACGCCGAGCTGAACGATCTGCTGGCGGCCCTTCCCGCGGTGAGCATCGAAGGACCCAAGGGGGTCGGCAAGACGGAGACGGCTCGCCAACGGGCGACTACCCGCTACGAGCTGGATCGACCCGGCGCGTCCGATCTGATCGAGGCTGACCCCGATCGGCTCGTGCGCGGCGCCGAACCCATCCTCATAGACGAGTGGCAGCGCTATCCCCCGTCCTGGGATCTGGTCCGCCGGGCGGTGGACGAACGGCGCAGGCCCGGGCGTTTCATCCTCACCGGATCGGCCTCGGACGACACGGGAACCCACTCCGGCGCCGGCCGCATCGTCACCGTGAGGATGCGGCCGTTGTCGCTCGTCGAGCGCGGCGTGGACACGCCGTCCGTGAGCCTGGCGGAGCTGCTCACGGGCGCCCGGCTGTCGATCACCGGCCACACCGACGTCACCCTGGACCGCTATGTCGAGGAGATCGTGGCCGGCGGATTCCCCGGAATGCACGGCGGCTCGGGCCGCGCCCGGCGGGCCGAACTGGACGGCTACATTGCCCGCATCGTCGACCGCGAGCTTCCCGAACAGGGCGTGCGCACCCGCAATCCGGCCATGCTGCGGCGCTGGCTGCGGGCCTGCGCGGCCGCCACCGCCACCACCGCCAGCTACGACCGGATCCGCGACGCCTCCACCGCGGGCGAGGGGGACAAGCCGGCCCGCTCCACCACCCGCCCCTACCGCGACACGCTGGAGCGCCTCGGCATCCTCGACCCGGTCTTCGCCTGGCTGCCGGGCGGCGGACACCTGTCACGGCTGAACGTCGCCCCCAAGCACCACCTCGCGGATCCGGCTCTCGCTGCGCGGCTGCTGGGCATGGACGCCGGCGCCCTGCTCGAGCCTCGCCCGGCGATCCCCGCGATCCCCCGCGACGGCACACTGCTGGGCGCCCTCTTCGAGTCGCTCGTCACCCAGAGCCTGCGGGTCTACGCCCAGGCCGCGGAAGCCGACGTGAACCACCTGCGCACCTGGGGCGGCGAGCTCGAAGTCGACCACGTCGTCGTGCGCGGCGACCAGCACGTGGTCGCCGTCGAGGTGAAGCTCAAGGCCGTGGTAGACGACCGCGACGTGAGACATCTTCGCCGCCTCGCCGACCGCATCGGCCCGCAACTGCTCGACGCCGTGATCGTCACCACCGGCGCCGACGCCTATCGCCGCCGCGACGGTATCGCGGTGACTCCGGCCAGCCTGCTCGGGCCGTAGACGGCCGCCACGGAGTCCGCGAGAGAAGCAGGCAGCCGCCACCCTGGGCACCGCCCGACCAGAACACGTGGTATTCTGACCCGACAAACTGACCGGATTTTGCAAGAGTGAAGCATGCGTGAAATACCGACAACCGAAGCCAAGTCGCGCTTCGCCGAGTTACTCCGGGTCGTCGAGTACGGCGAGTCGATAGCGATCACCCGCCATGGAAAGACGGTCGCGCATCTGATTCCGGCGGTCGACCTCGAGCGCGCCTCGCAGGAGGAAGCCGTGGAACGCTTCCGCACGTGGCGCCGGCTGCGGCCTCGTACCGGCATGACCAGGGAAGAGATTCTCGCTGCGCGCCACGAGGGCCATCGCCGGTGAACCGCTTCGTGCTCGACGCGTCCGTCGCAGGCGCATGGCTCCTTGAAGACGAGGACGATCCGATAGCGAATGCGGCCATGTCACGGCTCGCGACCGGATGTGCCCTGGTGCCTCAGCTCTGGCACCTGGAGGTGCGCAATATGCTGGTTGTCGCAGAACGGCGCGGGCGCATAGGTGCGGCGGGGCTCGATGCCGGCCTGCGTCGAGTCGGCAAATTGCCGATACGAACAGATTCCGAGCCTGAGCTCGGGGCCGCGCTCGCGCTCGCCAGGAGACGCCGACTGACGATCTACGACGCGCTCTACCTCGAGCTGGCCCTGCGAGCCGACGCGCCGCTCGCCACGGTCGACCGCACGCTGGCGAACGCCGCGATGGCAGAGGAGTGTCCGTTGATAGACTCACGCGCCGGGCTTTGATGGCCTCCTGATGGCGGAGCAGACCGCCTGCGCGGACGCTGCCACTTTCGCGGCGGACCCGTCGCCGGACTGGAAGCCCCACGCCGCGCCTCAACCGATTTCGTCGGTCGTCTTCCTAGAACACGACCCGATCGCCTTCCAGAGCCCGGAATGGCACGCCGTCGGCGTGGCGTTCCACGACGATGCCATGCTCGATCCATGAGGCCTTCGCACGATGACCGAAGCTTCGCCACCGCAGATTCCCGAAGAGTTACGTCCGTACCTCGACACGATCGCCGATCGTCTACTGTCAGGCCACGCCGCCGTCATGATCGGCGCCGGCTTCAGCAAGAACGCCGCACCGCCCGGCTCCGCTCCCGATTTCCCGGATTGGTCTCAACTGGGTGACCTCTTCTATCAGCGGCTCCACGGCCGCGTCCCGGGACCGAAAGACAGGTACCTTCAGGTGCCGACACTGGCGCACCGGTTCGAAGCCGCCTTCGGCCGGCCGGCCCTCGACCGCATGCTACTCGACGCCATCCCCGACCTGCAGCACGAACCTTCGGCCCTTCACGCGGCACTGCTCGATCTGCCCTGGTCTGACGTCTTCACCACGAACTACGACACGCTCCTGGAACGCGCGCGCCGTTCCGTCATCTCCCAGCGGTACGACGTCGTCCTCAAGCCCGACGACCTGGGTCACTCGAATCGGCCGCGCATCGTCAAGCTCCATGGGAGCCTCCCCTCCGAGCGTCCCTTCATCATCACCGACGAGGACTACCGGCGATATCCCCAAGACTTCGCACCCTTCGTGAACGCCGTTCGCCAGACCTTGCTGGAAAACACCCTCTGCCTGGTCGGCTTCTCCGGCGACGATCCCAACTTCCTGCAATGGGTCGGTTGGATTCGCGACAATCTCGGTCCCCAGAATGTACCGAAGATGTACGTCGTCGGCTTGCTCGACCTATCCCCATCCCAGAGGACGCTACTCGAGCAACGCAACATCATCCCCGTGGACCTGTCCGAGTGCCCCGGCAATGCCGGCGACCACCATCAGGCCCTTCGTCGGTTCCTCGACTACCTGGAATCCCGTCGCGCCGCCGATAGCCAACTCGACTGGCCGGAGGCCAGCCCCGATACCCGGTCGGACGATACTCGCGACGTTCGGCAGATCGTCGACCGCTGGAGGGACCAGCGTCGCCGTTACCCCGGCTGGATCGTTCTTCCTGAGGACCTGCGTCGCTCCCTCTGGCGGGAAACGAGCCACTGGACCCGCGAAATGCCCGCTGGGGATACTCTTCCCGGCACTCTCGATCTCGAGTTCGCCTTCGAGCTCACGTGGCGGATGGACAAGTGCTTGTGCCCCATCTTCGACAACCAAGTCCAGTTCCTCGAAGCCACGACGGAACGTTACTGGCCGCTCGCGGACCCGGACGCATCGCTCGAATCTCTGCCCCCGAACGGTACCGGAGCCGACGCGACGACACTCACCTCTCCTGCCATCCGACGAAGGTGCCATTACGTCCTCCTGTCGATGTTGCGCTACTACCGCGAAGAGGGCCTGTCGGCCAAGTGGAACGATGCCTGCAAAAGGTTGCTCGCGATACGACCCGTACTTTCGCCGGAAGACGAGGCCCGCTTCTGCTACGAACGAGCGCTGTTCGCCCTGTTCGCCCTAAGCCTCGAACAACTCAAGACTCGGCTCGCCGACTGGCCGCGCAACGACGCGCTTCCGTTCTGGACGGCCAAGAGGGCCGGCTTGCTTGCAGAGATCGGCCGCCTGACCGAAGCTCGCCGGCTTTTGGAGCATTCGCTCAACGCCATTCGCGCGAAGTTGAACCTGACCCCTACGAGGGCGGACTATACCCTGGTCTCCCAGGAGTCCTTCGTCATGTACCTGCTCCAGGCGGTACGTCTGCCCTTGACTTTCACCACACCCGACGACTCCGACATTCGCCGGCAGCGCCGCGAGTTTCGAGAACGTTGGCACGTTCTGAAGCAGTACAAGTGCGACCCGTGGCAGGAACTGGAAACCTTCGAGCACAGCCTGCAGCGTCCTCCGACAACGACGCTCGACACCACCAAGAGACCTGCGTTCGACATCGGATGGTCTATCCGGACGAGCAACATGGGCCCGTGGAATACGGAAGCACTGGCCGCATACAACTTCCTGCGTTTCTGCGAGGACGCAGGGATTCCGTTTCGGTTGCCTGGTTGTACTATCGCTACCAAGACCGCGGCGGGAACGTTGAGGCGAATCGCCGAGTACTCGTCCTACTGGGCCTTGGCCACGCTGGTGAGAATCGACGACACGAAAGCCGTCGACGAGATATTCGACCGGTTTTCTCTCGCCCGAATGAACACGCCGACCGTAGACGGGCTTATCGACCGCTACCTGGAATCACTTCGACTCGCCGCTCCGGATATCACCGCCGGCGACCGTCGGCGCGATGAGAACTTCGGCACTCTGCTCGCCGGCGTACTCCCGGAAATTCTGTCGAGACTGTGCTGCAAGTGCTCACGGGTTTCTCGGGAGAAGCTACTCGACTGGCTGGTCGACGTCTACCGCTCCGACCACAAGTCGAACTACCGCGGGATCGGACATGTGTGGACGCCTCCCCGAGTGCAAGCCCTTTCTGCGTTTCGTCGTTCTCCCGTCAGCACCGTTGAATTCCGCCGAAGCGATTCGCCGCGACAACGGAGCGGCTCTCCGGCCCTCGCGCGTGCTTCCGTTGAA
>JAPOYG010000023.1 GCA_026706755.1 Acidobacteriota bacterium | reverse complement strand
ACGAACGGCGGTTCTGACGCTCGCGGCACTGCTCGTCTCGGGACCGGCCGGGTCCGTGGCCCAGCCCAAGCGCATCTCGCTCGACCTGACCGAACGCGCCGAGACGGATGCCGGCCACGCCGGGGGCACCTATCGCGTGGCGTTCGAGGCGCAACTCGAGCCGCGAGGCACGGGACTCCACGTCAACTCCAACGAGCCGCTCGAGTCGTTCCTGATTCCCACCGTCCTCACCCTGGAGCCGCCCGAGGGCATCGTGCTCGACGGGGTGGCCTGGCCGACGCCGGTCCTCCTCGAGCAGCAGGGCGCCGAGCAGCCGCTCGCGGTGTTCGAGGAGCACTTCGTCCTCGGCGCCGCGCTCCGGCTGGCCGGCGATCTCGAGCCGGGCACCTACCCCGTCGGCGGCTCGCTGCGCTACCAGGCGTGCGACGACAGGATGTGCTACCTCCCGACGCGGGTCCCGGTGCGCTTCGACGTGACCGTGGCGCCGGCCTCGCGAGAGCTCGCGCAGACCGCCGCCGCGGGGCTGTTCGACACCCTCGAGTTCGCCGCGCTCGCGCCCGGCGGCGGCGATGCCGCCGACGTTCCCGGTTCGACGCCCGCCGGAGAGCCGGCGGCCGATGCCGCCCCCGGGGGGCCGGCTGTTGCGGACGGTCCCGGCGGGCTGGCGCGGCTGGCGCGCTTCGAGCTGCTCGGGACCGCCGGCTACGCGGACGTGGACGAGTTCCTCGGATTCATCGAGCGCGCGGAGTCGGGCGAGGCGGAGACCGGCTGGTTCGAGGGGCGCGGGCCGATTGCCATCATCGCCCTGATCCTCGTCGGCGGGCTGGCCCTCAACCTGACGCCGTGCGTGCTCCCGATGATCCCCATCAACCTGGCGATCATCGGCGCCGGGGCGCGCGCGGGCTCGCGGCGGCGCGGCTTCGTGCTCGGAAGCGCCTACGGACTCGCGATGGCGCTGGTCTACGGGGTGCTCGGGCTCGCCGTCATCCTGACCGCGGGCACCTTCGGCACGATCAACGCGTCGCCCTGGTTCAACCTCGGCATCGCCCTGCTGTTCGTCGTGCTGGCGCTCGCCATGTTCGACCGCCTCTCCATCGACTTCTCCCGCTTCCAGAGCCGCTTCACGGGCGGCCCGCAGGGAGCGGGCTCCCTCCCGGTCGCCTTCGGCATGGGCGGCGTGGCGGCCCTGCTGGCCGGCGCGTGCGTCGCCCCGGTCGTCATTCAGGTCATCGTCTTCTCGAGCAATCTCTACGCCACCGGCACTGCCGTGGCCCTGGCCCTGCCGTTCCTCCTCGGTGTCGGGATGGCCATCCCGTGGCCCGTCGCCGGGGCCGGGCTGTCGTTCCTGCCGCGGCCGGGCCCCTGGATGGTGCACGTCCGGCAGGCGTTCGGCGTCTTCATCCTCGGCACCGCCGTCTACTACGGCTACCTGTCCTACGGCCTGTTCAGCCAGCGCTGGGTCGACCCGGATCTCGTGGCCGGGAGCGTGCAGGAGCTCATCGACGACGGCTGGTACGCCGCGCTCGGTCCGGGCCTGGCCGCCGCCGAGACCGACGACAGGCTGGTGCTCGTCGACGTCTGGGCGACGTGGTGCAAGAACTGCCTGATCATGGACAGCACCACGCTGAAGGACCCGGCGGTCGAGACGGCGCTCGAGGACTACGTGAAGATCAAGTTCCAGGCCGAGGACCCGTCCGCCTCGCCCGCGTTCGAGGTCATGGAGCGCTTCGGGGCCATCGGCCTGCCCGCCTACGCCATTCTGCGGCCGGGTCCGGGCGGCGCGCCCGGGGCCGCCGGCGCCCCGTAACCCCGTCCGGCGCACGTTCTGCGGCGCAGTTTCCCGGGCGTCACCGCCCGCCGTCCGGGGCGGGAACGCGTACCCGCAGGGCGCGCGGGAGGACCCGCACCCGCAGGCTCGGGCCCCCCGTGCACGCCTCGCCGTCGACGTGGAACGCGAGCGGCCCGTCGCCGCTCACCTCGGCGTCGCCGATCGGCACCGTCCGCACCCCGCGCACCCGGTCCACCGTGCCCGTGAACAGCCGGCGCGCCTGCCACAACAGGACGGCGGTCGGGAGCGCGGGCACGCAGACCAGGTCGAGCCGTCCGTCGTCCGGTCGCGCGCGCGGCGCGATGACCGCCCCGTTGCCGTACTGCCTGCCGTTGGCGATGGTCACGAGCAGCGCGTCGGACCGGAACACGTCCTCTCCCGTGCGGATGCGGTAGGTCGACGGACGGTACGCCAGCAGCTCCGGGATGCCGGCCGCGAAGTACGACCACGCGCCCCGGCGCTCGAACCTCTCGGCGAGGCCCGCGACATGCGCGTCGAAGCCGACCCCCGCGACGTTCGCGAAGAAGCGCCCGTCGATCTCTCCCGCGTCCAGGACGCGCTCCGGGCCGCGGAGGGCCGTCCGGAGCGCTGCTTCCGGCTGCCGCTCGAGGCCGAGCTCGCGCGCCAGACCGTTCCCGGACCCGCCGGGCACGATGCCGAGCGGCAATCCGTGGCGCGCCGCCTCCGACGCGACCTCGTTGACGGTGCCGTCGCCGCCCCAGCAGACGAGGCTGGTCGCACCCGCCTCGACGATCGACCGGGCCAGCGCGCGAGCCGTCCCCCGGCGGCCGGTGAATGCCACCTCGCCGCGGATGCCGCAGGAGGCGAGCGCCTCCCGGGCCAGGCGCGCCCGGTGGTCGGTGCGGGCGGCAATCCGCCCGCTGCGTCCGGCGTAGGGATTGACGATGATGCCTGCCTGCATGCGTGGGACGCGCCGGCGGCGCCCGGGGAGCGGGCTCCGCCGACGGGAAGGTGCTATAGTAGGCGACGAACATGCGTCCTGGGTGGCTGAGACTGAGCGTCTTCACCGCGCTGATTGGCGTGGCGCTCGCCTCCGGCTACCGGGTCGTCCTCCTGGATCGCGAGATCGGCGAAGGGCGCGGCGGGGAACGCGAGTTCGCCGAAAACGCCTGGGGGGTGGCGGCTTCCCTCGCCGAGTTGCGAGCCTCTCAACTGGCCTACATCGCGGCCGATGCCGACCGCGCCTTCCAGGCCGAGCAGATCGCCGCGCACACGGACGCCATCGCTGCCGGCCTCGCGGAATTGACGCGGCTGGCGTCGGCAAGCGGGGCCTCGCGTGCCATAGAGGCCGCGTCGGAGGCCGTCGGCGACCTGCAGGGCGTGGGCGCTGCGTCGCGGGAGCGCGTCGCCGCGGGCGAGACGGGTCTGGCCCGGGACCTTCTGCTCGCGGACGGCACGGAGCTCGGCGCGGAGGCGGCCGGGCATGTCGCGCGCGCGCTGAGCCTCGAGCGCGCCGCCCGCGACGGCACCGCCGCGCGGCAGGCCCTCACGCAGGCCCGGGCGTTCTTCCTGGCCACCGGAAGCGGAGTCCTGGCGGCGCTCCTGACGTTCTTCGCGGCCCTCCTGCGCGCGCGCGTCGGCGAAGGCGACGACGACGCCCCCGCCGCCCCCGGCGTGGATTCGGGAGTGCAGCCCGCGACCGGCAGCAGCCTGCTCGATCTGACCCTGACCGCGGATACGGAGGAGGACGTGAGCCCGGCCTCGGCCGCCGACGCGCCGGCCCCCGAGCCGATCGTGCCCGAGCTCGACCTCCCGTCCGCGGCCGTCATCTGCACCGACCTCGGCTCGCTGGCGAGCGCGACGGAGCTGCCGGACCTGCTCGGCCGCGCGGCCGAGCTGCTCAACGCCTCCGGCATGATCGTCTGGGTGAACGACGGCAGCGGCGAAGCGCTCCGCCCGGCCATCTGCCACGGCTACTCCCAGGCGATGATCGCCCGACTCGGCGCGATTCCGCACGACAGCGAGAACGCCACGGCCTCCGCGTTCCGCGAGGGGCGGATGCACGTCGTCCCCGCCGACTCGACCGGGTCGGGGGCGATCGTGGCGCCCCTGATTTCGTCGATCAACTGCTTCGGCGTGCTCTCGGCGGAGCTTCGCGAAGGGTGGGAGGCCAGGCGGGACGTGCAGTCGCTCACCCGCATCATCGCCGCCCAGCTCGCCACCCTGGTGGCCCCCGACGCCGCGGCGGCGTCCCCCGCGAGCCAGCGCGCGCAAGCCTGACCGCCAGCCTCGTCAGATCCGCACCCGCTCCCGGCGTCCCTCCGGCTCCGGCGCCTCGAGTTGCGCCGTGACCCGGGTCTCCATGCCATCGCGCACGACGGTGAGGACGACGTCCCCGTCGGCCGCTCCGGCAGAGAGTCGGCGGCGCAACGCGCGGACGTCGGCTATCTCGTGCTCGCCGAAGGCCGTGATGACGTCGCCCGCCCGCAGCCCCGCCCGTGCGGCCGCCGAGCCTTCCTCGACGCTGGTGATCAGCACGCCGGATCCGCTCTCGATCCCGAAGTAGTCGGCCAGTTGGCCGTCGATGGCCTGGACCCGCACGCCGAGCCGGCGGGGAGAGCGGATCCCCACCCGGAGGAACGGGCGTTCGCCGGCGCCGGAGCCCCACCGGCGCCGCAGGGCGTCGACGGTGCGCTCGATCCCTTCCCGCGCACCGTCGGGGAGGAAGGCCATCCCGCCGCCGTCCGGTTCCGGCGTGACGCGCACCTCACGCCGCTCCGCCCCCCGCACGACGGTTGCCGCGACCTCTCGCCCCGCGGGCGTCTCGCGCACCAGGCGCGCGAACTGGCGCGAGCTGCGCACGCGTTCGCCATCGAACGCCACGACCACGTCGCCCGCTTCGAGCCCGGCGTCGCTCGCGGCGGAGCCGGGCCGCACCGCCGTCACGACCGCACCCTCGACGGGGCCGGCGGCATCCGTGGCGCGCTCCTCGACGTCCCGCACCGTGGCCCCGATCCGGCTGCCGGCGTCGAGCCCGGTCTCCAGGCGGTACACGAACTCCTGGCCGGCGTCGGGGGCCTGGTCCTGACCGGCGCTCGACGCGGCGGCCGGCGCTCCGGCAAGAACCGCGGCCGCGACCGCCGCACACACCAGACGCGATTGTGCTCGTAGTGTCATCTCGTCCTCCCGGGCGTCGCCGCGCGCCGGCGCCGGAGCCGCCCGGCTGCCGTCCGCCGCGCGTGCGAAACATCGGCGCCCTGTTGGTTAGGACGCTCGGGGGCCGGGCCTGGCCGGGTGCCGGGGAGGCGGGCTGGCGAACGCGGGGCGGTGGAGAGGGCTCGTCTCAGCCGGATGCCGCGGCGTCGACCGGCCGGCCGTTCGCGGCGCCCTTCTTGGAACCGAGCGCGAAGGTCATCGTCCCCTCGACGCAGATCGCGTCGCCGACCCGCGCGAATCCCTTCAGCCGGCCCATGCGGCTTCGCAGCCGGTCGACCGTGGCCTCGATGACCACGACGTCGCCCGGGTGCACCGGACGCCGGTAGCGGACCCGTTCGATGCCCATGAAGTAGGGCAGCTTCTCGCGGTTCTCGGGCTTGGCCAGGATGAGGATGGCGCCGACCTGCGCGACCGCCTCGGTGAGGATGGTCGGGGGGAGCACGGGCGGCCGGCCCGGGCGCTGGGCCAGGTAGCGCTCGTTCGCCGACACGTTCTTGATGCCGACGATGCGCTTGTCGAGCTCGAACTCGGTGATGCGGTCGACGAGCAGGAACGGATAGCGGTGCGGGAGGATCCGCTCGATCGCCGCGTGGTCGAGGGGGAGCGCCAACGGCGTGGTCGTCACGGCAGGAGTATAGAACGCGGCCGGCTTCCGCCTTCCCGGCGGCGGCTGACGCAGACGCGATTCCGCCCCGCTTCCTTCGCGCGGTAGAGCGCGGCGTCGGCCCGGGCGATCAACGCCCGTCCGCCGGACTCCCCACCGGACGCGACACCCATGCTCGCCGCGGTCGACACCCGGGCACCGCGCCACGGCACCTCGATGCTCCCGATCCCGAGCCGCAACGCCTCGGCGACCCTTGCCGCGCCGTCCCGCGGGGTATCGGGCAGCACGACCAGGAACTCGTCGCCGCCGAAACGGCACCCGAGGTCGCCCCTCCGCGCGCCGGCGCGGAGCCGGGCGCCGACGGCGGCCAGCACCGCATCGCCGCAGAGGTGACCGTGACGGTCGTTCACGGACTTGAAGTGGTCGAGGTCGACCATCACGAGCGAAACCGGCCGCCCCGCGCGCCGGCCGCGCTCGAGCGCCGCGTCCAGGGCCTGCATGCCGCCGGCCCGCGTGCGGCAGCCGGTCAGCCCGTCGCGGCCGGCGGGTCCCCCGCCCTCCATCAGCAGGCGGACGCGGCCGACCGCGAGGCCCAGCACGGTGGCGATCGCGGCCAGCAGCGGACGGGCGCCGCTCGCGGCAGCCGACGCCCGGCTGGCGCCGAGCACCCCTACGACGGTGCCGCCGGCGAGCAACGGGAAGCAGACCTGGCCCCCGCACTCGACCCCGCCGGCCGGATCGAGCGCCGACGGCTCGAGCCGCAGCACGCGATCCGCGACCGCCTCGAGGGCCGGGCGCGGACGGTGCGGGGCCTCGCGCCGGCCCCCGGCCACCGCCACCCAGACCCCGTCCATGCGAATGAGCGCCCAGGCGGCGCCGGCCGGCACGACCAGGGCCGGCAGGGTGGCGCGCAGGGCGCGGCGCAGTCCCTCCGCCGTCGCCGCGGCGGCCAGGGAGCACCCGAGGCGGAGCAGTCCCTGGACTTCGCGCGACCCGCCCCAATCCGCCGATCCGCGGGGTGCCGCCGCGGCCGCACTTCTGCTCGACTCGGCCATCGCTCTTCACTCCGTCCGTGATGTATGATGCCGGCCTATGGGCACCAAGAAGCAAATCTCACGCCGCGTTCCGGAGACACCTGCCGGCGGCGGTCCTCCCTGGATCCTCATCGGCGGGGCACTCCTCGTTGCGGGGGGCGCGCTGGCGATGTTCTGGCCGGCGGGCACGGCCGGCGATGCGCCGGCAACGCCGGCCGCCGAGCTCGAGGTCGCCGCGGCCAGCGGGGACGCCCAGGCCGAGCCGAGCCTCCCCGAGCGGGCGCCCGCGCCGCCGACGCCCGAGCAGCGGACGCCGGTACCCGACCCCAGGGCCGTGCTTCCGCCCCTGCCGCTCGTGCCCAACATGGTGCCGCGCGCGCCCGAGGTCATCCGGGGCGCGTACACCTTCGCGGCGCACCGGCCGGACGTGCTGGAGTACGTTCCCTGCTACTGCGGCTGCGAGACGGCCGGCCACGGCGGCAACGCCGACTGCTTCGTCGAGTCCCGCAATCCCGACGGGACCGTGCGGGAGTGGGACACGCACGGCATGGCGTGCACAATCTGCGTCGACGTGGCGCGCAAGGCGCAGCAGCTTCACACCTCCGGGGCCACGGTGCAGGACATCCGCGCCGCGATCGAGAGCGACTACGCCCGCTACCCGAACCAGACGCCGACCCCGGCGCCGCCCGCGAACTGAGCCGCGTCCCGTCCGGTAGTGTCTCACCTCGACGGAGACACTACCGGCTTCCGGCAGCGGGAGCAGCCGGCTGCTATACTCCGTGGTGTCCCGCGCTGCCGATCACGCGCGCAGCACCCCGCTCCTCCTGTCCGCCGCGCTGACGCGCCTCTTCGACGCGGCTCGCGAGGGCATCTACATCGGTACCCTCGACGGCGACGACGGGAGCACGCTCGCCGCCAACCCGCACCTCAAGCTGATGCTCGGCTACGCGCCGGAGGCCGACGCTTCCGAGGTGCGGCCGTTCGCGCGCGAGCGCTTCGTGGATCCGAAGGCCCGCCTCCTGTTCGTCGAGCAGCTCTCCCGCGACGGCGCCGTGACCGACCACGTGCTGCGGCTCCGGCGCTCCGACGACAGTCCGATCTGGGTGGAGGTGACGGCCAACCTCGACGCGCCGTCCGACGGGGGCGCCGCCCAGGTCCAGGCGTTGCTCCGGGACGTCAGCGAGCGGCGCAGGCTGGAGGCCCGCGAGCGCGGCCTCAACCAGGAGCTGCTGCAGGCCGAGAAGCTGGCCGCCCTCGGCCAGACGATCTCGGGCGTGGCGCACGAGCTCAACAACCCGCTGGCCACCATCCTGACCTGGTCCGAGCGGCTCGCCTCGCGCTCCGTCGACGCCGTCACGCGGCGCGGCATCGAGACGATTCTGGGCGAGTCGGAGCGCGCGGCCCGGATCGTTCGCAACCTCCTGACCTTCGCCCGCAAGCGGCACTCGACGCGCTCGACCGTCGACCTGAACCAGGTGGTGCGCGAGACGCTCGCGCTGCGGGCCTACGAGCAGCGGCTGTCCAACGTCCGGACGATCGAGGCGCTGGCGGCCGGCCTGCCGCCCCTCTTCGCCGACCCGCACCACCTGAAGCAGGTGCTGCTGAACCTGTTGATCAACGCCGAGCAGGCGATGCTCGCCGCGAACGGCAGGGGCACCCTGGTCATCCGAACCTGGCACGATGCCGCCCGCGACGCCGTCGTCCTGGAGCTGAACGACGACGGCCCGGGCATGCCCGCGGACGTGCAGTCGAAGATCTTCGACCCCTTCTTCACGACGAAGGCGGTCGGCAAGGGCACCGGGCTCGGGTTGACCGTGGCGTACGCCATCGTGCAGGGGCACGGCGGGCAACTGCGCGTGACTTCGGAGCCCGGCCGGGGAGCGTCCTTCTTCCTGGAGCTGCCGACGAGCAGCGGCGTGCCGGCGCGGCCCGCCCCGCCAGCGGTGCCGCCGCCGCCCGCGGTGGGCGCCGGCACGCCGGTCCTCGTGATCGAGGACGAGCCGGCGCTTGCGGAAGCGGTGTCCGCCGCGCTGAGCGATGCGGGGTACCGCGTCGATCGGGCAACCGACGGACAGGACGCGCTGGAGCGGGTTCGCGACCGCGTCTACGACCTGATCATCTGCGACCTGGCGATGCCGCGGTTGGACGGAGCGGCGTTCTATCGAGCGCTCTCCGACTCGCGGCCCGCGCTCACGAAGCGCATCGTCTTCGTGACCGGCAACGTGGCGGGGACGGACGCGGAGCGCTTCCTCGAAGGCAGCGGGTGCCGCTGGCTGGCGAAGCCGTTCCGCCTCGGGGACCTGCTGCAGGCGGCCCGTGAAGTGACCGCCTGAGCGCGGTCCGCGAACCGCGCCGGGCGCCGGCCTCTCGCGAGCTCCGGCCCCCGGCGCGGCGCGGCGTCAGCTCGCGGCCGCGACCTGCTCGGGCATCCGCGCGACGATCGGCGCGAGCGGGCGCGGGCGTCGCGTCGACATCCGCGTCCGCGGGGTCCGGGGGGAGGTCCGGCGCCCTTCCCGGACCCGGCCGGTCATGCCCGGGCCGCGCGCCGGCGCCCGTTCTCCCGTCCTGGTCGCGGCCAGCGAAGCCTTGGCCATCGCCAGCTTCCCGCCCTGCTTGCGGCCCGCCGGCTCGAGAGCCTTGTGCAGGGCGTTCGGGGCGAAGTCCGCTCCCAGCCGCTCCCGCAGGCGCCGGATGGCGCGGGTGTGAAGCTGCGAGACCCGCGATTCGTTCACGCCGATCTCGGCCCCGATCTGCTTCATCGTCAGGTCGCTGTAGTAGTAGCGCCCGATGACGGTGCGTTCCCGCCACGGCAGCGCGGCGATGGCGACACGAACCCGCCGACGGACCTCGGCGTGCTCGCACACCTTGTCCGGTGCGGGCGGCTCGGAGGGCACCAGCACCGGGGGAAGGTTCGCGCCATCGACCGCGTCCGCCGTAGCGAGCGGCGATGTCGATTCGATCGTGTTGATCCGGACGATCGTCCGGCCGAGCTGGGCTTCGTCCGTGCCCATGTGGTCGGCCAGGTCGGAGAGCGAGGGCTCGCAGCCGAGCTGGTGCCGCAGCTTCTCGCGCGCCGACTCCAGCTCCCGGCGCATGCGCCGGACGCCGCGCGGCCAGGCGTCGCGCCGGAGGGCGTCGATCATGGCGCCGCGAACGCGGCGCTCCGCGAACGTCTCGAACTTGATCCCGCGCGACTCGTCGAAGCGATGGGCCGCGTCGATCAGCCCGATCATGCCGTCCTGGACGAGGTCGCTCAGGTCGATGGAATGCGGCATCCCGGACGCGAGTCGCCGGGCGAGGGCCTCGACGAACGGAAGGCCGGAGGAGATCCGCTCCTGGGCGGTGGCGTCGGCGGTGTTCTTGTCCATGCCCCAGTAATGAGCAAGTGCGATGCCAACCCGCGCGCGCCGTACGCCACGGGCTTCGCCGAAGCCCGCCTATCTCCGCAAGATGCCGAAACAAAGGGACTTGCGGTTTCGGGCGGGCGGTGGCGGCGGCCGCGGAAGGTGAGGGGTGCGCGGCGCCGCCCGTCAACGGAATGACGGCTCGGGGGCTCGACCGCCAACTATTCGACGGATCGATCGGACCCGGCCGGGGCGGGCGGGCCGTCGCTGGCCGCCCGAATCGCGCGTGCCGTGGTGATCGCCTCCACGGCGCCGGCGACGATCTGTCCGGCGCGGGCCTTCGTCTCCGGATCCGGACCACGCGCCTCGAGCAGCTCGGCGTTGGCGAGAATCACTCCCAACTGGTTGTTGAGGCGATGGAAGAGCGTGGAGAGGTCGGATGCGCGGGAACCGGGAGCCTCGCGGGTCATGATGCGTGCCTCTCGGTAGGGGCGGTGGTCTCCGCACCGCTTATCGGCCGCGAGGCGCCGGGGCTGTAGCGCAGGAGCGCGGCGAAAGACTTGACCGACGGCGACTCGCGCCGCCAACATGTTGGCGGCAATCTTTCGATGCTCGACAAGGACACGCATCTGCTGCTCGTCGAGGACGAGCCCGTGCTGCGGGAGGTGACCGCCGCCCGGCTCCGCGACCACGGCTACGAGGTGGTGCAGGCGGCCAGCGGCGAGGCGGCCATCGAGCGCCTGAGCGAGTTCGCCTTCGACGTGGTGATCACCGACCTGCGCCTGCCCGGCATCGACGGGACCGCGGTGGTCGAGGCCGCGCGGGACCGCTACGACGAGATCGTGGTCGTCGTCGTCACGGGGTACGGCACCGTGCCGGACGCGGTCGCCGCCATCAAGCAGGGTGCGAGCGACTTCGTGACGAAGCCGGTCGAGTTCGAGCACCTGCTGCACGTCCTTTCGTCGGCCCTCGAGCAGCGCCGCCTCAAGACGGAGAACGCCTACCTTCGCTCGCAGCTCGATGCGCGCTATCGCTTCGACGGCATCGTCGGGCGCAGCCAGGCGATGCGCGATCTGTTCGAGATGCTCGAGACGGTCTCGGCCACGGCGAGCACCATCCTCATCACGGGCGAGACCGGCACGGGCAAGGAGCTCGTCGCCCGCGCCATTCACCAGAACAGCCCCCGCAGCAAGCAGCGTTTCGTCGCGCTCAACTGCGGGGCGATTCCCGAGACGCTGCTCGAGGCGGAGATGTTCGGGCACGTGCGGGGCGCGTTCACGGGGGCCGTCGCCAACCGCCCGGGACGCTTCGAGCAGGCCCACCGCGGGACGCTGTTCCTCGACGAGGTCGGGACGATGAACGCCAGCCTGCAGGCCAAGCTGCTGCGCGCCGTGCAGGAACGGGAGTTCGAGCGGGTCGGCGACACGCGGCCGATCAAGGTGGACGTCCGCATCATCGCGGCCACCAATGCGGACCTCGGCCGGATGGTCGAGGAGGGCACGCTCCGCGAGGACCTCTACTACCGGCTCAACGTCATCCCGGTCCACCTGCCGCCGCTGCGCGCGCGACGCGAGGACATCCCGGCGCTGGTGCGCGGGTTCCTCGACCGGCTGGGCGCCGAGCAGATGCCGCCCCGCACCGACGTGGCCGTCTCCCAGGAGGCGATGCGGCAGCTCATGGGGTTCCCCTGGCCGGGCAACGTCCGGCAGCTCGAGAACGCGATCGAGCGCGCCCTGGCCCTCAGTCCCGGCCGGTCCCACATAGACGTCGGCGACCTGCCCCCGGAGGTGCGGCAGGCCGGCCCGGACGAGCCCGCGGATCCGGCGCAGCTTCCGGAGGACGGGATCGACCTCCGGGCCCATCTCCAGCGGATCGAGCGGGACCTCGTCGAGGCGGCGCTGGCGCGGTCGGGCGGCAACAAGCAGCAGGCCGCGCGCCTGCTGGGGATCAAGCGCACGACCCTGGTCGAGAAGACGAAGCGGCTGGCGTCGTGAGCCCGCCGCTTACGCGAAGACGCCCAGCGTCTCGAACGCCCCCTTCAGGACGGCGGGGGAGTCCTTGAACCGCAGCCACTCCTCGATCATCGTCGCGTAGACGCGCCGGAAGTCGGTCGTCTGGATCAGGTTGCCGTCGTCGAGCTCCGTCAGGCTCGGGTGCTGCCCGTAGAGCCCGCCCCGGACGTGGTTGCCGACGACGAACATGGGCGTCGCGGTCCCGTGGTCGGTGCCGAGGCTGCCGTTCTCCTCGACGCGGCGCCCGAACTCCGTGAACATCACGACGGCGACGTCGTCGGCCCGTCCGATGCGCTTCAGGTCCTGGGTGAAGCCGCGCACCGCGTCGGCGGTGTAGGCCAGGAGCCGCGCGTGCGGGTCGGCCTGGTGCACGTGGGTGTCGAACGAGTTGCCCGCGTAGGTCACGTAGTAGATGCGCGTCGGCATCTCCGCGTGGATCAACGCCGCCACCTGGCGCAGCGGACCCGACAGCCCGCCGATGCCGTAGTCGACCGTCGTGCGGTACGCCGCCGACGCCTGGCGGACGAACTCGGAGCTCTCGGAGGCGTTCTGCGCGGTTCCGGCCAGGAACTCCAGCGTCGCGTTCCCGCTCGCCCCATCCGCCTTCATCTTCGCCAGCGCCGACTTCTCGCTGTTCGCGCCCTCCCGACGGAACGTGCGCGGGTCGTTGAACACCAGCGGCGAGTGGTGACGGGCGCGCACCGCGAGCGACTGCCGCGTCCCGATGTTGACGATGCGGTTCCCCTGCGCGTCGTGGTCGTACGCGCCGTCGGCGAGCCGCCCGAGCCAGCCGAGCGTCTCGCCGCCGTTGGGGACGCCGGTGTGCCAGACGCCCATCGACGAGAAGTGCGAGAGGCTCGGGTTGTCGTACCCGCAGCCGTGGACGACCGCCAGGTGGCCGTCCTTGTACAGCCGCTCGAACCCGACCAGCGACGGGTGGAAGCCGAAGCGGTCGTCGATCTTCAGCACCTCCGACGGCGGGATGCCGATCGTCGGCCGCACGCGGTAGTACTCGTCGTCGCCGTGCGGCACCACCGTGTTCAGCCCGTCGTTGCCGCCCGACAGCTCGACGACCACCAGGATGCGCTCCGGGCTCGGCTCCATGCTCGTGCCCTCGAGCGCCTGCGCCGCCAGCGCGGCCGACGTGCGGTTGAGCAATCCGGGCAGCGCCGCCCCGACCCCGAGCCCGTACATCCCCTTGACGAGGAAGTCACGCCGCGAACACCCACACTTGAATCGAGCCATCTCGCTCCTCCAGACTTCCGTGGCCGCGCGCCCGCGACACTCCTCCGCCCCGACAGCTACGCGAGCTGGTACTCCGGCGTGCTCAGAATCAGGTACAGCAGCGCGCGCAACGCCGTCTCCGTCTGCGGTCCGGCCGGCCCAAGCTCGTCCGCGGCCAGCTCGTCCCGCAGGAATTCGACCAGCACCGCCCGATCCGCGCCGCCCAGCTCGACGCGCAGGAAGCGCCGGGTCAGGTGATCGACGACGTCGGCGACGGTCGACACGCCCGCTTCCTCCAGCATGCGCGCCAGGTCGAGATCGGCCACGCGCCGCGGGATCGGATGGAGCCGCTCGAACGCCATCACGTAGCCCAGGTAGCCGCCGTAGCGCGTGTTGTAGTCCTCGTCGCGGTCCGCGAGCTGGCTCGACTCCGCGTCGCCCTGCTGGGTGGCGGCCGTGATGTTCATGCCCTGCGCGAGGCGGTCCTGCACCTCCTGGTAGATTCCGGGGATCGCGCGATCCGGCGCCCAGAACCCGTCCATGTCGGGGTACAGGACGCCCCGGAAGAGGTTGCCGCGCTCCAGCAGCGTCGCGGGGGTGACCCACGTCCGGCCGCCGGCCCATCCGGCGACGTTGGGCGGATTGAACAGGGTCTGCCCGAGGCGCGCGGTCAGGCGGTTGAAGTCGGGGATCGTCGGCAGCTCGGTCAGCCCCAGCTTGCGGTAGGTCGACACCACGAGCTGAACCGGGCTCTTGACCTGCGTCGCGTAGGACGCGGCGCTGTAGAAATCGCGCGAGAGGAAGATGCGCGTGAGCAGCGGCCGGAGCTCGTAGCCGGCGTCGCGGAACGTGGCGGCGAGCTCCGTGCGCACGGCGTCGTCGATCTCCTCCCGGACGAAGTAGCGGTAGAGCTTCGCGCCGATGAACTCGGCCGCCGCCGGCTGCTCCAGGATGATGCCGATGATGTCGTCGCCGTCGAAGGGGCCGGTGCGGCCGAGGAACGTCTTCTCGCCGAAGTCGTGCTGCTCGGCATCGAACTTGAAGTCGAGCACGTCGTTGGTCCAGCCGGTGAACGCACGGGCCCCCTCGCGGATGTCCCGCTCGGTGTAGTTGCCGACCCCGAGGCTGAACAGCTCGAGCAGCTCCCGGCCGAAGTTCTCGTTCGGGTGGTCCTTGACGTTCTCGCCGTTGTCCAGGTAGACGAGCATCGCCGGGTCCGTCAGGATGCCCATCAGGAGGTCCCGGAAGTTGCCGCCCGCGTTGGCCCGCAGCATCTCGTTCTGGCGCAGCATCATGCGGGTGTCGCGGACTTTCGTGTTGCCGGTCGCGAAGTGGCCGTGCCAGAAGAGCGTCAGCTTCTCCTCGAGGGGGCGCGTCGTCCGGAGCATCCGCTCGCCCCACCACGTGGCGAGCCGCTGCGTCTCGACGGCGTTCGCCCGCAGCCCGTAGAAGAACTTGTTGACCACCGGCTGCAGCCGGCGCGACTCGCCCTCCGGCAGCATGGCCACGCCCATCGACTCGCCCTGCTCTCGGGCGATGCGGACCGCCTCGGCCCGGCTCTTGGGGAACGGGTCCATGCCCGGGTCCCAGATCGGCGAGGCGTCGAAGGGCTCGAGCTCGTCGGGCTGCCGGGCGTAGTCGACGAGCCAGCGGACGGCGGCCGCGGGGGTCATCCCGGCGAGGCGCTCGATCTCCGCCGGTGTGGCGCCGAAGCCCGCGCGCTCGATGAGATGCGCCGCCTTGTCGTAGTCCCAGTCGGCGGCGTCGATGGGCGTCAGGTCGTTGATCCAGGCCGCGGGCCCGGCGCCCTCCGCGCCGGCCGCCGGGAGCGGCGCGGCGGCGGCGAGGCCCAGCACCACGACGCTCGCGATCCATCCGGCCCCCGGCCTCGGGACCGCGGCGGGCCGACGCCGCGCGCCCGGCTCACGATGGGACGCCTCTGACACGACAACCTCCCGTTGCTGACCGCCGGCGGCTCGAGGCTCGCGGGCGGGTCTCCAACGCCGCATCATATGCCACCGGACCGTGGCCGCCAAGCGAGGAAGGGTGCACGCCGGATGACGCCGGGCGGTCCCGTCTCACGGCCCGTCGACGACGTCGAGCCGGTAGTCGAGCATCCGGTTGCCGTCGAAGATCCACTGCCCGGAGAAGCGGCGGCCCGCCACGACCAGCGGCAGCCAGTATCGATCGTCCTCCCACATCTCGTCGAACGGGATCCGGTCCACACCGACCCAGAGCGGCGCGGCCTCGTCCGTCTCGACGGGCTCCCCGTCGAGCCCGGAGGCCCGGTAGACGTACACGAAGGTCGAGTAGCCGTCGACGAACTGGAAGCGATGCTCGCCCACCTTGACGACGTCGCGGGGCGTCACGCCGAGCTCCTCGCGCACCTCGCGCACGGCGCAGTCGCCGAAGGTCTCGCCGGGCTCCCGCCGGCCGCCCGGGCCGTTGATCTTCCCGGCCCCGAGCCCGCGCTTCTTGTGAATGAGGAGGATGCGGCCGTTCCGGATGACGAAAACCAGCGTGCAGTCGTCGACGGCCCGCCACGACGTCCAGTCGATGTCGGCGACCCGGCGGGCGGCAGCGTGGCGCTTCTCCGGGGCGGGGCCGGGCACGGGCCCGCTCATCCGGCGGCGACCGCCCGGGCCGTCCCGAAGAAGAAGTCCGAGATGATGTCGCGGAGCTCGGCGACGGACTCGGCGCGGTTGATGGCGGTTCGCAGCCGGCTCCCGTCCCGGAAGCCCTTCGTGTACCAGGAGCCGAGCGCCCGCAGCTTGTTGACGACCCACCGCTCGCGCTGACCCGGCCGCCGGAACGTGCGCCCCGGGCTCGGCGCCGCCCCGGGAGCGTGGTGCCGGAAGCCGTGCGACTCGTCGATTCCCTCGGCAAGGAGCAGGTCGACGTAGTCGAGAAGGAAGCGGCCCCGCTCCGCGAGCAACACCTCGGGAACGGTGCTCCCCGACGCGAGCGCTGACGACTGCTGGAAGATCCACGGGTTGCGCAGCGCCCCCCGCCCCACGAGCACGCCGGAGACGCCAGTGCCCCGGGTCCGGTCGACGACCTGCTCGGGCGTCACGCAGTCGCCGCTGCCCATCACCGGAATGCCCACGCCGGCTGCGACCTCGCCGATGAGCTCCCAGTCCGACAGCCCGCGGTAGGACTGCTTCGCGGTGCGGCCGTGCACGGCGACCGCGGACGCTCCCGCGTCTTCCATCCTGCGGGCCATGTCCGGGGCGTTGACGTGCGCCTCGTCCCAGCCGGCGCGCATCTTGACCGTAACCGGGATGCGCACGGCGTCGCGCATCGAGCGCACGACGTGCGCCGCGTGAGCCGGCTCCCGCATCAGGCTGCAGCCCGCGTTGTGCTTCGCAATCTTGGGCACCGGGCAGCCCATGTTGACGTCGACGATGTCGGCCCCCATCTCCTCCACGATGGCCGCCGCGGCCGCCATCTTCGCGGCATCGCCGCCGAAGATCTGGATCGAGACGGGGCGCTCTTCCTCGGTGTACTGCGCGTAGTCGAGCGTGCGGTCGATGCCGCGGACGAGCCCCTCGGAGCTGACCATCTCCGTCACGACGAGCCCGCAGCCGCCCCGGCGCTTCACCAGGCGGCGAAACGCCGTGTCGGTCATTCCCGCCATCGGGGCGAGGGCGAACGGCGTATCGAGAGTTACGGCGCCGACCTGCATGCGTCCTCGCTCGGCGAGCGTCAGTTGTTGCCCGGGCGTGTCGGTGAGGTCCGTTCCGGCTCGTACCGCTCGTAGGCGCGCCGCAGCTCCTCGTCCTTCCAGTCGATGACCGCCTCGCCGCGCAGCTCCTCGAGGTAGCGGGTGAACTCCTCCCAGCGGCGATCGTTGAACACGTTGTCCATGATGCTGTTCTTGACCTCCTCGAACGGCAGGGGAGTAGCCTCCGTCCGCGCCTCGAGCAGCAGCACCTGGAAGCCGCCGGGGGTCCGAATCGGAGCGCTGATGCCGCCCACCTCGAGCCCGTCGATGACCTGCTGGACGGTCTCGCTCAGGATGGCGTAATCAAGGGGACCGATGAGCCCTCCGTTGGCCTTCGACGGCGCGTCCGAGATCCCGATCGCCACGGCGCTGAAGTCCTCGCCGTCCACGACGCGCTGGCGCGCCTCCTCGGCGGCCGCGCGCGCGAGGTCGTCGTTGCCGACGCTGAAGCTGCCCGGCGTCTCCGGCACCGCGATGAGGATCTCCCGCAGCGTCACGGTCGGCACCTCGGCGTACTGGTCGAGGTTGGCGTCGTAGTACTCCCGCGCCTCCGTCTCGGTCAGCAACACCTTGCGCACGATCTCGATCTGCTGGACCTGGTTCACGAGGATGCGGTGCTCCATCGAGCGGCGGAAGTCGGTGACCGTCATCCCCTCCGCCTGGAGCAGCGCTTCCTCGAAGTCCGCGTCGGAATCGAAGCCGTTCTCTTCCTTGATGCTGGCCACCATTTCCGCGAACTGCTCGTCGCTCAGGTAGTAGCCGAGCACGCGGCCGCGCTGGACCAGCAGCAGCTCGTCCACCGCGTTGGAGATGACGCGCGGCGTCACCTCGACCAGCTTGCGCCGCAGCGCCGCCTCGGAGACCGGCACGAAGTTCTCCTGCCGCAGCATGGCGACCTGCCGGTTCTCCAGATCGGTCTGGGTGATGATGTCCCCGTTGACCCGCGCGAGTATGCGCTGCAGGACGATGCCGGTCGCGGATTCCGGCGTGTCGCCTCCGAGGCGCCCCTGCGCGTGGACGGTTCCGGCCGCCGCCGCCCAGAGGAGGGCGCCGGCGAGGGCGAGGCACGGTACGCGGCGCGTCGATGTCTGCATGGCTTGGTCCCCGTGGTCTGCGTACGGTCCGTCCTTCATCGTAGCCCGGGAACCGTCGCCTGCGGCTCCGATTCCCGCCCAGCCGGCCTACAGGAGTCC
>JAPOYG010000246.1 GCA_026706755.1 Acidobacteriota bacterium | reverse complement strand
CGTACTGATCCGGGAGCGCGAAGTCGGGGATCCGCTCTCCCACCTGCGGTCCGAGCGACGATACGTCCACCGGCTCCCTTTCCTGCGCGTCCGGCGCGGCGGGCATCGCCAGCACGAGGCCGGCGGCGACAATTGCGGCGTACTGCATGCGTCTCATGCGCGGGATCCTAGGAGCTCGCGCCGCGGAACGCAACGTGGTGAGTGCCGCGGCGCAAGCTCCCAGGCCGGTGGGGCTGAGGCCGAACACGAAGCCTGCGACGGGTTCGGTGGCTGGCACCTGCGCGGCGGCGGGTGCGGGATCCGGGACCTCCAGCGGATTGCGGCTCGCGCGCGGTCGACGTTACGATGCCGGAATCGCCTGCCCGGACGACACCTTCGACAGGGCCGGGACAGGTGGGAAGCCGGGGGAGAGCGCCATGAAACGAGCACCTGCGTCGTCGGTCTCCGCGATCGCGATTCTCCTTGTCGGCATCGGTGCGGCATGCGGTACCGGCGCCCTGGCCGCCCCGGCCGGGGGGCAGGAGCAGCCCGCGGAACCGTCGACCGAGCGCATCGAGCTCGAGGTCGTCGTGACCGAGGCGAACCGTGACTCCGGGACTGCGGTGGGCACGAGCGAGGGACGCCGCAGGTGGCGCGTGCGCGCGATGACGGTCGCCGGCAATCGCGTCCGCGTGAGCGGCGAGGCGGTTTACGTCGAGGCGACGGCGTCGCTCCGGGGGGACGGGCGCCTGGCCGTCAGCCTCGATGTGCTTGCGCAACGACGGAACTGGACCGACGGGCCGGACACGGCCATCAACGCGCGCCTCGACGTCGTCCTGGACGACGGCGCGCCGACGATCGTGGCCGAGGCGTCCAACCCTGCGAACGACGGGGCGGTCACCGTGGAGGTCACCGCGACCGTCCTCGACCGCCCCGCCGCGCAGCGTGCGGCCTCTCCGGTCGAGCCCATCCGGGTGGGCGGCGACGTGCCCCCGCGCTAGGAGTCTGCGCCGCAGAACGTGTCACGGGCAATCCGTGCCCGCGCAGACTCCCTAAGCGCCCGTAAGGGCGCTCTAGCGCCGCCTTCGTCGCCTGCGGCTCCGCTCGGCGCCCAACCCGGACGCGCCCCGAGGCCGAGTCCCGGAACCGATCCACAGCCCCCAATCCTACCGTGAGCCGCGCTGCACACTTGACAGCGCCGATTCGCTCGCGCAATGATAGGCAGACGGTCGGTCTATGAATAGAAGGCCATGGCGCGAACGGTGAACGAGGCGGCGCACGCCGAGCGGCGGAGCGCGTTCCTGGATACGGCCCAGCGGTTGATGGGGACCAAGGGCTACGAGCAGATGACGATCCAGGACGTGCTGAACGACCTCGGGGCCTCGAAGGGAGCGCTCTACCACTACTTCGACTCCAAGCAGGCGCTGCTCGAGGGCATCGTGGAGCGCTACGCGGAGGCGATGGAGGCGCACCTCGCCCGGTGCGCGGCCGACCCGGACCTGACCGCCGTCCAGAAGCTGCGCACGTTCTTCACCGGCCTCCGCCCCAACGCGGCGGAGGTGCGGCTGAGCGTCGCCGCGGTCCCGACCTGGTATTCCGACGACAACGCCGCCGCGCGCCTTCGTCTCCGCGTTCGGGTGACGGACCGGATCGTTCCGCTGCTCGCGGAGATCGTGAAGCAGGGCGTCGCGGAGGGCGTGTTCACGACCGGGTTCGCGGACTGGGCAGGCCAGATTGCGATCGAGTTGATCCTCGACGTCGAGGAGACCGCCGGCCGGCAGATGCTGGCCGTCGGGCCCGGTGGGCTCGACGCGGCGCGCATCGAGCGGATGGCCGCCGCGTACGCCGACGCGCTGGAGCGGGTGCTCGGGGCGCCCGCGGGCTCGCTGGTGCTGATGGATCCCGCCGCGCTGCGGGTGTGGCTGGACGTTACGAACGACACCAACGACGAGCAGCCCCGCGAGGCTGCGCCGAAACTGGAGGGAAAGACGCAATGGCACGGAACAACGACGTGAGACGGCGAGTTGCGGCCCTCGTCGTACTTGCCGGCCTGGCGACGGCGGGCGCGGCGCACGCGCAGCCCGATCCCGTCGAGATCATGAACCGGGTGCAGGACCTGTACCGCGGCGAATCCAGTCACGGCGAGATCACGATGGAGATCGTCACCGAGCACTGGTCGCGTTCGATAACCATGGAGATGTGGTCCTACGGCGAGGACTACACGCTGGCTCGAATCCTGGCCCCGGCCCGCGAGGAGGGAACCGCCACGCTGCGCGCGGACGACGACATCTGGAACTACCTGCCGAGGGTCGACCGGACCATCAAGGTGCCGGCCTCGATGATGGGCGGCTCGTGGATGGGGTCGCACTTCACGAACGACGACCTCGTGCAGGAGAGCCGCCTGGTCGACGACTACGACGTCGAGATCACCTTCGACGGCGAGCGCGACGGGATGCGGGTGTGGGAGATCACGCTCACGCCGAAGCCCGAGGCGGCGGTCGTCTGGGGCCGCGTCGAGTACACGGTGCGGCAGGCGGACGTCCTCCCCGTCTCCGTCCTCTACTACGACGAGGACGGCGAGGTGGCCCGCTCGATGGAGTTCCAGGAGTTCGAGCGGATCGGCGGCCGCACGATGCCGCGCCTGATGAACATGCGCCCGGCCGACAAGCCGGAGGAGCGGACCACGATGCGCTACGACGACCTCGAGTACGACGTCGGCATCGACGAGTCGTTCTTCTCGCTCCGCACCCTGCAGAGCCGGCGGCGGTGAGCAGGCGATGAGCGAATCCCCCTGGTCCCGCATCGGCTGGCGCAACGTCGGCCGCCATCCCCGGCGCACCATCCTCACCGCGCTGGGCCTGGCCGTCGGGTACGGCGCGGTCGTGTTCATCATCGGCTGGGCGAACGGCTTCGTCGCCGAGATGGTCGAGAACGCGACCGGCCTGATGAGCGGCCAGATCGAGATCCACGACGCCGAGTACCGGCCCGAGCGCAGCATCTACGACACCCTCGGGGGGCGCGACGGCGTCGACTTCGCGGCGCTGATGGACCACATCGCGGAGGACGAGCGCACGGTGGGGGTGGCGCCGCGCGTCTTCGCGGCCGGCCTCGTGAGTTCCGGCGAGGCGACGACGGCCGGGCAGTTGATGGGCATCGATCCGGCGCGCGAGACGGGCGTGACCCGGTTCCTGGAGGGGTTGACGGAGGGACGCCTGCCCGAGCCCGGCCGCAACGAGATGGCGATCGGGTCCGAGATGGCCCGCCAGCTCGAGGTGGGGCTCGGCGACGAGCTCGTCGTCGTGGCGCCGGGGGCGGACGGATCGATGGGCAACGACCTCTACAGCGTGTCCGGCATCTACACGACCGGCCTGATCGAGCTCGATGCCACCAACGCCGTGCTGCCGCTCACCGACCTCCAGGCCCTGGTGACGCTCGATCCGGCCCGGATCCACGAGATTGTCGTGGCGACGACCGATCCGTTTCTCGCCGACGAGGCAGCGGCGGACCTCGCCGCCTCGCTGGGCGCGGACGATCTCGGGATGGAGGTCGTGTCCTGGGCCGAGCTGAATCCGACCATTCTGGAATTCAGCGCGCTGATGGACAGCTTCTACTTGATCATCTACGTCTTCGTCTTCGGGATCGCCATCTTCGGGGTCGCCAACACGATGCTGATGGCGACCTACGAGCGGCGGCGCGAGATTGCGGTGATGCTGGCGATGGGCGCGGTGCCGGGGGCGATCGTGAAGTCCATCCTCTACGAGGCGGCGGCGATGGGGCTGCTGAGCCTCGTCATCGGGGTGGCCATCTCGCTGCCGCCCATGCTGTGGTGGTATGCCGCACCGGCCGACCTGAGCTGGCTCTACGGCGAGATGACGCTGCAGGGGGTGCTGCTGCGGCCCGTGATGCGGGTCACGCTCGACCCGGCGAGCTGGGCGGGGGCGGCGGTGGCGCTGTTCGCCACGGCGCTCCTCGCGGCCCTCTATCCGGCGTGGCGGGCGTCGCGCGTGCCGCCGGCCGACACGCTCTCCGGCATCTAGGCGAGGCAGAACCGATGAAGGCACGACCGTCCATGCACCTCGGCGTCATCCTGATGCTGGCGCTGCGCAACCTGCGGCGCAACCTGCGGCGCACCATCCTCACCGCGACCGCGTTCATCATCGGAGGGGCGCTGCTCACCTTCGCCCAGGCGTTCGGGGACGGCACGCACGAGCAGTGGATCGACTCCGGCGTCCGGACCGGGAGCGGGCACGTGGCGGTGGAGGTCCCCGGGTTCCGCGTCAGCCGCAAGATCGAGGACCGGCTGCCGGGCGGCACCCTGCGGCTCGTCCGGACGGCGGTCGACTCGTCCGCGGCCGCCGACCGGGTCACCGACGTCTTCTACCGGCTGACCATCAACGGGCTGGCCACCTCGGCGTCCGGCGCCCGCCCCGCGCAGGTCCTGGGCGTCGATCCGACGATCGAGGCGTCGCTCAGCCCCCTCGACGAGCAGGTCGTCGAGGGGCGCTACCTGAAGAAGGACGACCGGCTCGCGGCCTACGTGGGAGCGGGGCTCGTCGACGCCCTCGACCTGCGCCTGGGCTCGCGGCTGGTCGTGATGGCGCAGGACGCGCACAAGGAGGTGGCCGGCCAGCTCGTGCGCGTCGTCGGCATCTTCCGGAGCGGCATCCCCGGGCTCGACGACTCCGTGATCCACGTGCCCATCGCAACGGCGGGCGAATGGCTCGGCACCGGCAGCGACGTCACGAACATCGGCGTCATGGTCGACGACAGCCGGGCCGTGCCGGGACTCCTCCGGCACCTGCGGCGGGAACTGGGCGAGCCCATCGGCAAGGGCGAGGCCGCGGTGATGGGCTGGCGCGAGGCGATGCCGTCGCTCCACGCCGCCGTCCTCGTCGACGAGTGGGGCGCCTACCTCATGCTGGGCATCCTGTTCGTGATCGTCGGCTTCAGCATCATCAACACGGTGCTGATGTCGGTCCTCCACCGCCACCGGGAGTTCGGCGTGCTCCAGGCGCTGGGGCTGACCCCGAGGCAGACCGGCTCCGTGGTCCTGGTGGAGGGGCTCCTGCAGACGGTCGTCTGCGCGATCCTCGGCGTGGGGGTGGGGCTCGGCCTCGTCGCCGCCCTCAGCGGCGGCATCGACATCAGCGAAATCGCCGGCGGCATGGAGGACATGCAGGTCACCGGGGTGGCGATCGATCCGGTCATCGTGCCCATGGTCACTCCCGTGCGCGTCCTGTACATCCTCGGCTTCATGATGCTCGTCGGCGTCGTCTCGTCCGTCTATCCCGCCATGCGGGCCGCCACGATCGACGTCACCGAATCGATGAAGTTCGAGCGGTAGGCCGATGAGGGCACGACCTTCCCTGCACGTCGGCGTCATCCTCATGCTCGCGGTGCGCAATCTGCGGCGCAACCTGCGGCGCACCATCCTGACCGCGACATCGTTCGTCATCGGCGGGGCGCTGCTCACCTTCTCCCAGACCTTCGATGCCGGGACGCACGAGCAGATGGTCGACTCCGGCGTCCGGACCGGGAGCGGGCACGTGGCGGTGGAGGCTCCCGGGTTCCGCGTCAGCCGCAGGATCGAGGACCGGCTGCCGGGGAGCACGCTGCAGCTCGTCCGGGCGGCGGTGGCGTCGCCGCCGGGCGCCGAGCGCGTCACCGACGTCTTCTACCGCTTGACCGTCCACGGGCTCGCCACTTCGGCGACCGGCGCCCGCCCCGCGCAGATCCTGGGCGTCGACCCGACGATCGAGGCGGCGCTCAGTCCGCTCGACGAGCAGGTCGTCGAGGGACGCTACCTTGAGGCGGACGACCGGCTCGCGGCTTACGTCGGGGCGGGCCTCGTCGACGCCCTCGACCTGCGCATCGGCTCCCGACTGGTGTTGATGGCCCAGGACACGCACAAGGAGGTGGCCGGCCAGCTCGTGCGCGTCGTCGGCATCTTCCGGACGGGCATCGGCGAGCTCGACGAGTCGGTGATTCACGTTCCCATCGCGACGGCCGGCGAGTGGCTGGGCATCGGCGACGACGTCACGAACATCGGCGTGATGGTCGACAGCAGCCTCGCCGTGCCGGAGATCGTCCGGCATCTCGGGCGGGAGCTGGCCGAGCCGATCGCGCGGGGCGAGGCTGTCGTCATGGGCTGGCAGGAGGCGATGCCGGCGCTCTACACCATGATCGTGTTCGACGAGTGGGTCGGCTTCCTCGTCCTGGGCATCCTGTTCGTGATCATCGGCTTCAGCATCATCAACACGGTGCTGATGTCGGTCCTCCACCGCCACCGGGAGTTCGGCGTGCTGCAGGCGCTCGGCCTGACCCCGCGGCAGACCAGCTCCGTCGTCCTGGTCGAGGGCCTGCTGCAGACCGTGGTCTGCACGTTCATCGGCGTGGGGCTGGGCCTCGCCGTCACGGCCGCCCTCAGTGACGGCCTCGACATCAGCGGCCTCTACGGCAGCATGGACATCGGGGAGGTGGAGATTGTCGGGGTGACGGTCGATCCGGTCATCGTCCCCGTCGTCAATCCCGTGCGGATTCTCCAGATCCTCGGCTTCATGCTCTTCGTCGGCGTCGTCTCCTCCCTGTATCCCGCCCTGCGGGCCGGCACCATCGACGTCACGGAGTCGATGAAGTTCGAACGGTAGGTAATGACAATGAGCGAATCGAACGGTTACGCCGTGCGCACCGCCGGCGTATGGAAGATCTTCCAGCAGGAAGCGGAAGAGGTGCAGGCGGTCCGCGACGTCAGCCTGACGATCGGCCGCGGCGAGTTCACGGCCCTCGCGGGGCCGTCGGGATCGGGCAAGACGACGCTGCTGAACCTCATCGGCGGGCTCACGCGCCCCACCCGCGGCGAGATCTGGGTGGCGGGCAGCGAGTTGGGCGCGCTGTCGAACCGGGAGCTGGCCCAGCTTCGGCTCGAGCAGGTCGGCTTCGTCTTCCAGGCCTACAACCTGCTGCCGGTGCTCACGGCGCTCGAGAACGCGGAGTTCCCGATGCTGCTCCAGGGCGTGCCCGCGGCCGAGCGCTCGGAGCGCATCCGCGAGCTCTTCGATCGGACCGGCATGACGGGGCTGGAGGACCGGCGGCCGGGCAAGCTCTCCGGCGGGCAGCAGCAGCGGGTGGCGGTGGTGCGCGCAGTGGCGAGCCAGCCGGCCCTCGTCCTGGCCGACGAGCCGACCGCCAACCTCGACTCGCACGCCAGCGAGGCGCTGCTCGACATGATGGCCGAGCTCAACCGGGAGCTCGGCGTCACCTTCGTCTTCGCCACGCACGACGGGCACGTGATGGAGCGGTCGCGCCGGCTGGTCCGGATGGTCGACGGCGCCATCGATTCGGACGAGACACGCTCTTGACACACCGCGTTTCGCGCGTCCTGGTCGCCGCCGCCTGCTGGTGGGCCGCGGCAGCCGGCACCGTTCAGGCCCAGCCCGACTGGATCTCGGGCTACCTGCTCAGCGCGCCGCTCTTCAGCGGCGCCAGCACGTTCGGCCCGAGCAACGCCAGCAACTTCAATCGCTTCCGGCTGAACGTCGACCCGTCGGCGGGGCCCTTCTCGGTCGAGATCGCGTACGAGCACGCGGTCACCTTCCAGCAGCATCCCTTCCAACTGGGCCTCGGCCTGACCGGCCTCCAGAGCGGGGCCGAGTGGTGGGACCTCGGCGGCACCATCACCCCCAGCCGGCAGCAGAATGCAGTCTGGCAGCACCGCCTCGACCGCCTCAACATCGGGTGGAGCCCGACGGACAACATCGATATCCGCGTCGGGCGGCAGGCGATCGCGTGGGGCACGACGCAGTTCCTCAACCCGGCCGACCCGTTCGTTCCGTTCGTTCCCTCGGATCCGATCCGCCTGTACCGAGCGGGCGTGGACGCGTTCCGCGTCCGCGTCTACCCGAGCGCGCTGAGCGAGATCGACTTCGTGGTCCGCCCCACCCGCACGGTGCTGGGGGAGGAGCTCACCGCCCTCCTGCGCGGCCTGACCACCTGGCGCAACTGGGAGATCTCCGGCTGGGGCGGATCGCTCTACGGGGACACGGCGGGCGCGATCGGACTGGCCGGCGGCATCGGGCCCTGGGCGGTGCGGGCGGAGACAGTCGTCCGGGACTACGACGGGACCGTCGTCGGCAGCGGGACCATCGGCATCGACCGGGCCTTCTTCCTCGGGACCCAGGGCCGCGCGCTCACCTTCGGCTGGGAGTACCAGCGCAACGGGCTGGGCGCCGTCGGCCCCGAGGATCTGCTGCGGGTGTTTGCGTCGCCGCAGTTCAGCCGCAGCGAGTTCCAGGTGTTCGGGCAGGACGAGACCGTGCTCAGCGTCTCGTATGAGGTCACCCCGCTCTGGAACGTGTCCGTGTTCGGGCTCCACAACCTCAACGACGGCAGCACCCTCCTGGCGCCGACCGTCGGCTACAACGCCGCCGCCAACGCCTCGGTCTCCGCCAGCGTCTACTTCGGCCTCGGACCCGACGAGAGCAGCCCCACCCGCCCCCTCGCCTCGACGTACGGCCTCGTCAGCCCCGTCGGCATCATGATGGTGAGCTGGTTCTTCTAAACTGTCGGGCTGCATGGCGGAGTATCTCGACAGTCTGGTGGCCGGCTTGTCCACGCCGGCCCTCGTGGCCGCCCTCGCCGCCACCGTCGCGGGTCTCGCGAAGGGGGCGGACTGGATGGTCGATAGCGCCGTCGCCCTCTCCGAGCGCTGGGGCGTGCCCCGCGTGGTGATCGGGGCGACCATCGTCAGCCTCGGCACGACGACCCCGGAGGCGGTCGTCTCCGTCGTGGCGGCGCTTCAGGGGCGGTCCGAGATGGCGCTCGGGAACGCGGTCGGCTCCATCATCTGCAACACCGGGCTCATCCTCGGCATCGGCTGCCTGATCCGGCCACTTCCGCTCGACCTGCGCGTCGTCAACCGGCAGGGGTGGGGCAAGGTGGTGACCGGCATCCTGCTCGTGCTCGTCTGCCTGCCGTGGGCCGCGCCGGCCTCCGCGTTCACGGCCGGGGGCAACCTGCCGCAGGCCGCGGGCTGGGTCTTCCTCGGGCTGCTCGTCGCCTACATGGTCTGGTCCGTCCGCCTCGCGCGCGCGGGGGTCGGCGCCGGGGGCGCCGAAGGCGGAGATGCCGGCGGCCTGGGGGCGGCACTGGGCACGCTAGGCGTCGGAGTCGCGCTGGTGATCGTCTCGTCGGCGGTCCTGGTCGCCGTGGCGGCCGAGCTGGCGGCGCGCATGAACGTGCCGCCGAGCATCATCGCGGCCACCCTCGTGGCCTTCGGCACGTCGCTCCCGGAGCTGACCGTCGTCGTCACCGCGACGATCAAGGGGCACGGCGAGCTCGCGGTCGGGAACGTCATCGGGGCCGACGTCCTGAACGTGCTCTTCGTCGCCGGCGGCGCGGCCGCGGTCACGCCGGGCGGGCTGGCCGCGGACTCCATCTTCTTCGTGATGCACTTCCCCGCCATGCTGTTCCTGATCCTGGTCTTCCGCGTCGGCATCCAGACCGCGCGCCACGGCGCGCTGCCCCGGACGGCCGGCGCCGCGCTGCTCGGAACCTACGTGGCGGTGACCGGGCTGAGCTACCTGGTGTCGGCCCCGGCGCCGGGGGGATAGCGCATTGCCGCGCCGGGTCCGAGGCTCCGCTCCACGGTCGAACTATCGTCAGCGGCCGTGCAGCCCCGGCGCGTTGACGTGCGCGTTGTGCGCCACCGACAGCTCGTTGACGCGGCCCGTCAGCGCGTCGAACTTGCTGTTCAGCCGATACAACCAGTAGCTGTTCAGCAAGACGCCCGCCGCGGTCAGCAACTCCACCGCGTTCACGTTCTCCAGCATCAACTCCATCGTAACGCTTTCGTGCGCGCGGCGGCTCGGTGAGCGCCCGCCGGACCTGCCCTTGGGTCGATTCAGGGCGCCGACCGGAGGGCCAGCACGCGGCGCTCGATCGCGACCGCCTCCAGCCCGCGGCCTGTCGCGCGCAGCACGCCGGCATACTCCGCCAGCAGGTCGGCCAGGCGCACGTTGTCCGGCTCGAGCATCACCTCCAGCACTTCGAGCGAGCGCTCGTAGAGCGGCGCCGCTTCGGCGTGGAATCCCTGGTGGTAGTACGCCGAGGCGAGGCCGGCGAGCGCGCTGGCGACGTCGAGGTGGTAGCGCCCCAGCTCCGTCTCCAGAAGCACGACGGCCCGCTCGTAGAGCGGCGCCGCCTCCGCATGGAGTCCCTGGTCGGCGTAGCGGTCGGCGAGGGTGACGAGGAGCGGCGCGAGATTGAGGTGCACCGGACCCAACGCCCCCTCCGCCTCCGCCAAGGCCTGCCGGTAGAGGGTCTCGGCTTCCTCCGGGCGGAGCTGGGCGTCCGCGAGCTCCGCCAGGGCGGTCAGCGTCGACACCCGGCGCACGTCGTCGGGCGGGAAGCGGTCGGCGCGATCCAGTGCCTCGAGCAGCAGCTCCTCGGCGTCGCCGTATTGCCCGTGCAGGTAGGCCTCGTGGCCTGCGTCCATGAGGTCCTCCCAGGCAAGTGTCGGGTACTGACACGCGGCCAGCGAAACCGCCAGCCCGCAGGCCGCCAGCAAGCAGGCGCATCGCGGACGGTCCATCGCTGCAGTTCCCAGTCGGCTTCGTCGCACGGCGCTGCGGACGACCCTGCAGCGATGATAGCGCCCTCCGCTTGTGCGAGAGGGGACTCCTCAACGCGCGCCCGTCGCCGGAGCAGCCGCCGGACGATCCGGGCGCGCCGGCCGCGCCGCGCGGTGCCACAGGCCTGTGGCCAGGCCGCCGGCCGGGTGAACGTCGCGCTCGCCGCGCGGCGTCGGCGGGCGGGAGCCGGAAGCGACGCCAAGAAAACATGTCGCCGGGACGGCGATGGGCCTATACTGAGCGGATCAGGAAGATGGTGGCACGCTCCGGTCGTCCCGGCCCGGGAGGTCGCGCATGAGGGGGAGCGCAGCGGCGGCGCGGCTCGGCACGCGGATCCGGCTGGTGTGCGGCGGGCTGGTCCTTGCTGCTCTGCCGCACCTGTGCGCGGCCCCGGCGTCGGCCGTCACCCCGGCTGCGGGAGAGCCCGTTCCACCCGCGCAGCCCACGTCCGCCGAGTCCGTGGATCCGCGGGCGGTCCTCGACCGCTACTGCGTCGGTTGCCACAACGAGCGGCTGCGCACGGCGGGCCTCGCCCTGGACGCGACCGATCCCACGCGGCCGGCCGACGACCCGGAGCTCTGGGAGCGCGTCGTCGAGAAGCTGCGCGCGGAATCCATGCCGCCGCCCCGACGCCAGCGGCCCGATGCGGCGACCTACCGGGCCCTCGCCTCCAGGCTCGAGGCCGGGCTCGACGCGGCGTGGCTGGCCGATCCCGATCCGGGCCGCATCAACGCCGTCCATCGGCTCAACCGCACCGAGTACAACAACGCCATCCGGGATCTGTTCGCGCTCGACGTCGACGTCAAGCCGCTCCTGCCCGGCGACGAGACCGCCGACGGCAGCTTCGACAACTTCGCGGACGTGCTGACGGTGTCCCGGGCGCACCTCGAGCGCTACCTGTCGGTGGCCCGTCACGTCACGCGCCTCGCGACCGGCCTGCCGCCGCCGGCGCCGGGCATGGACGCCTTCGAGGTGTCGATCCACGTCGTGCAGGACGGCCGGCAGAGCGACGATCTCCCGCTCGGCTCGCGCGGCGGCGTGGCCGTGCCCTACACCTTCCCGGTCGACGGCGACTACCTGATCCGGGTGCGTCTGCGGCGGCAGTACCAGGACTACCTGATGGGGATGGGGTGGCGGCAGTCGCTCGACGTCCGCCTCGACGGCCGGCTGGTGAAGCGCTTCACCGTCGGCGGCAACGCTCCGGGCCGGCCCGCGGCGGCGAGCTACGCGGGCGACGGCGAGCCGGGGTTCGCGGGCGCGGTCGAGTGGGAGGAGTTCATGCAGATGACCGGCGACGCGCACCTGGAGGTGCTCGTCCCGGTCGAGGCGGGGCCCCACGTCGTCGGCGTCTCCTTCGTGCGGGAGCAGTGGGAGCCCGAGGGCCTGCCGCAGCCGCTCCAGCGCGGGCGGGTGCTGACCAACGATCAGATCTACATGGGCTACGCGGCGGTCCGCTCGGTGGAGATCGGCGGCCCGTTCGGGACCGCGGACGCGGTGGCGGGCGATACGCCGAGCCGGCGCGCGATCTTCACCTGCCGTCCGACCGACCCCGACGAGGAACCGGCGTGCGCGGCCGAGATCCTGTCCTCGGTCGCCCGCCGCGCGTTCCGCCGCCCGGTCGGACCCGACGAGGTGGACGCCCTGCTCGGGTTCTTCGAGACGGGGCGGGCGGACGGCGGCAGCTTCGACGCCGGCATCCAGTTCGGCCTCGAGCGCATCCTGGTCGACCCCGATTTCCTGCTGCGCGTGTACCGGGATCCGGTCGACCTCGACGCGGGCGCCCCGCCCTACCGCCTCAGCGACGTCGAGCTCGCCTCGCGCCTCGCGTTCTTCCTCTGGAGCAGCGTGCCGGACGAGCGGCTGCTCGACCTGGCCGAGGCCGGCGTCCTCGGTGAGCCCGACGTGCTGGACGCCGAGGTGCGGCGGATGCTCGCGGACCCGCGCGCCACCGAGGCCCTCGTCCGCGACTTCGCGGCGCAGTGGCTCAACCTGCGCCGCGTCGGCGAGGTGGTGGTCGACCCAGTGCAGTACCCGCACTACGACGAGAGCCTGCTGGAGGCGTTCGAGGAGGAGGTCGAGCGCTTCGTGGCGAGCACCCTCGAGGACGACCTGCCCGTGAGCGCACTGCTCGACGCCGACTACACGTTCGTCAACGAGCGGCTGGCACGCCACTACGGCATCGCGGGCATCTACGGCAACCGCTTCCGCCGCGTCACGCTCCCCGATCCCGAGCGCCGGGGCGGGCTGCTGGCGGCCGGTGCCCTGCTGGCCACGACGTCGTACCCCGACCGCACCTCGCCCGTGCTGCGCGGCAAGTGGCTGGTGGACAACATTCTGGGGCTCCCGGTCCCACCGCCGCCGCCCGGGGTGAACACCGACCTCGAGGAGACCCCGGGCGAGGCGCCGGCGACGATGCGGGAGCGTCTGGCCCAGCACCGGCGGAACCCGTCGTGCGCGAGCTGCCACGCGGTCATCGATCCGCTCGGTTTCGCGCTCGAGAACTTCGACGTGATCGGCGGCTGGCGTTCCGTCGACCCGCAGGGCCGGCCGATCGACGCCACCGGGACGACCACGGGCGGCGAGCCCGTCGAGGGGTTGCCGGGACTGCGCGCGCTGCTGCTCGACGACCCGGAGCGGTTCCCGCGCACGGTGACCGAGAAGCTGCTGAGCTACGCGCTCGGCCGGCGGCTGGAGCACTACGATCGGCCCGCCATCCGCTACATCGTCCGCGAGGCGGCGCCGGAGGACTATCGGTGGTCGGCGCTCCTGCGGGGCATCGTCCGGAGCCCGCAGTTCACGATGCGGGCCGCGCCGGAAGCGCCGGACGCGGAGCGGCGCGCCGCGGATCGACAAGTTGCGAGGGACTGACGGATCGGCACTGAGGAGACGGCCAAGATGACCTTCATCCACAAGGCACTGCCGCGGCGCACCGTCCTCCGGGGGCTCGGGGCGACGCTGGCCCTGCCGCTGCTCGACGCCATGGCGCCGGCATCGTCCACCGCGGCTGCGCGCGCGGCGCGCAGGCCGGCCCACCGCTTCCAGGCGTTCTACGTCCCCAACGGCATGGCGATGCCGTACTGGACGCCGGCAACCGAGGGCTCGGGCTTCGAGCTGCCGTCGATCCTCGAGCCGCTCGCGCCGTATCGCGACCAGGTGATCGTGCTGTCGGGGCTCCGCTCGAGCTGGAACTACATCCACGCCGGCGCCTCGGGGTCGTTCCTGACCGGAATGACGCGCGGCGGGCGCAACGAGATCGAGATCATCGGCGACGTCTCGATGGACCAGCTCCTCGCGCGGCACTTCGCGCGGGAGACGCAGGTGGCATCACTCGAGGTCGCGATGGACCGGCCGAACAACGCCGGCGCCTGCACCGGCAACCTGAGCTGCGTCTACACGCACACGATCTCGTGGCGCAGCCCGACCCAACCGCTCCCGATGGAGTGGAACCCGCGGGCGGTCTTCGAGGCGATCTTCGGCGACAGCGGCAGCACGGAGCGCTCGGCCCGCGAGGCGCGGCTGCGCCAGCACAAGAGCCTGCTCGACGCCGTCAACGGGAAGCTCGCGGACCTCAAGCGCGAGCTCGGCCCCACGGACCAGTTGAAGCTCGACGAGTACACGGAGTCGGTGCGCGACGTCGAGCGCCGCATCCGGCGGGCGGAGGAGCAGAGCGATCTGGAGCTGCCGGAGATTCGCCAGCCGCAGGGCGCGCCGGCGCGCTTCGAGGATCACCTGGAGCTGATGCTCGACCTGCAGCTCCTCGCGTTCCAGTCGGACCTGACGCGCGTCATCACGTTCATGATCGGCAAGGAGCAGAGCGCGCGCGCCTATCCGCAGATCGGCGTCCCGGAGGCGCACCACCCGCTCTCGCACCACAACAACCGGCCGGAGCTCGTGGCGCACATGTCGAAGATCAACCGCTACCACGTCTCGCTGTTCGCGAGCTACGTGGACAAGCTGCGCGCGACGCCCGACGGCGACGGCACGCTGCTGGACCACACGACCATCCTGTACGGCTCGGGCCTCTCCAACAGCACGCGACACTCGGGCGACAACGTGCCGCTGCTGCTCGTCGGCGGGGGCGCGGGGCGGTTGCCGAGCGGGCGGCACATCCGCTACGGGAACGAGCCCTCGCAGGCGAACCTGCTCGTCACCCTCATGGACAAGCTTGACGTGCCGGTCGACCGGATGGGCGGGAGCACGGGGCCGCTGCCGCTCGACTCGCTCGCGGACCTCTAGGAGCTTGCGCCGCAGAACGCAACGTGGTGAGTGCTGCGGCGCAAGCTCCTAGGCCGGTGGGGGCTGGGGCCGAACACGGAGCCTGCGACGGGTTTGGCGGCGGTAGGGGCGCGGATAGGAGCCGCGCACGGATCGCGGACGACGTCGTCGCCGGTTGAGCCGGGGGAGTCGCAGGGAGATTGATGAGCATGCGCACCGCGCCGCGTCTCGTCGCCGCGTTGCTGGTCGCCGCCGTCGCGTGGTGGCCGGCGCAGTCGAGCGCGATGCCCGCGCCCACGGCGGCGGCCGAGCCGAGCGGCCGCGACCTGCTGGACGCCGCCCGGCGGGGTGACGCGGGCGCGGTCGAGGCGTTGCTCGACGCCGGCGCCGACGTCGGCGTAACCGGAGGCGACGGGTCGACGGCATTGCTGTGGGCGAGCCACCGCGACGACCTCGACACCGCGCGGCGGCTCCTGGAAGCGGACGCCGCGGTCGACGCGGCGAACGATCTGGGGGCCACCCCGCTCTGGGCCGCGAGCCAGAACGGCAGCGGCGCCATGGTCCGCCTGCTGCTGGGGGCGGGAGCCGACCCCGACCTCGCCCTGCTGAGCGGCGAGACGCCGGCGATGGTGGCGGCGCGGGCCGGGAGCGCGGATGTCGTCGAGCAGCTCGCCGGGGCCGGGGCCGATCTCGACCGGCGCGGCTCGCGCGGGCAGACGGCGCTCATGTGGGCCGTGGCCCAGCACCACGCCGACGTCGTCGCGGCGCTCCTGGCGCTCCGCGCCGACCCCCACGTCCGGTCGGAGGTCTGGAGCCAGGTGATGGGCGTCCCGCCGCACGGCCAGTACGGCTACAACCGCGAGATCCCGCACGGGGGCAACACCGCTCTGCTGTTCGCGGCCCGAGCCGGGGACCTCGCGTCGGCGCGGCTGCTCGTCGACGCGGGCGCCGACGTCAACGACACGAACGCCTGGGGGGTGAGCGCCGTAACGATGGCCGCGCATTCCGGGTACCGGAAGCTGGTGGCCTTCCTGCTGGAGCGGGGCGCCGACCCGGACGGCGACGAAGCGGGCTTCGCGGCGCTGCACGAAGCGGTGATGCGGCGCGACGCGGAGCTGGCCGCCGTACTGCTCGATCACGGCGCCGACCCCAATATCCTTCTGCGGACCTGGACGCCGGCGCGCCGCGCCTCGCGGGACTACAACTTCCGCCCGTCCTTGATCGGCGCCACGCCGTTCTGGCTCGCCGCGCGCTTCGGCGAGGTCGGCCTGATGCGCCTGCTCGTGGCGCACGGCGCGGATCCGACCTTCGTTCATCGCGCCGACTACATCGCGGACGGCAGCTTCGAGCGCCGGCGCGAGGCGACCACGGCGCTGATGGCGGCGCTCGGGATGGGCGGCGGGCGGCGGCTCCGCGCCTGGTTTCCGCCCCTGCCCGGCGATCCCGAGGCGCAGGCCCTTGCCGCGGTCACGCTGGCCGCCGACCTCGGCGCCGACATCCGCGCCGCCGGCACCGACGGTCGCACCGCGCTCGACGAGGCGGAGGCCCTGCAGTACATCTCCGTCGTCGAGTTCCTCGTCGAGCGGGGCGCCGAGTCGGACCTCCCGTAGCCGATCATCGATCATGGCCTGGATCCGGACCATCGAGCCCGAGGCCGCTACCGGTGCGCTGCGCCGGGAGTACGACAGGGCGATCGGTCGCGCGGGCCGCGTCTTCAACGTGCTGAAGGTGATGGGGCTGAGCAGCGAGCACCTGCGCTGCAGCGTCGAGCTCTACATGAGCTTGATGCACGGCCCCTCCGGGCTCAGCCGGGCCCGGCGCGAGATGCTCGCCGTGGTCGTCTCGGTCGCCAACGACTGTCACTATTGAATCGAGGCGCATGCCGAGGACCTCCGGGGCGAGGTCCACGACGACGAACTGGTGGAACGGATCAAGCGGGACTGGCGGTCGGCGGGCCTCGGCGCGGCGGACCGGGCGCTCCTGACGTACGCGGACAAGCTGACGCGGGAGCCATGGGCCGCGACCGAGGGCGACCTGGAGGAGCTCCGCCGCCACGGTCTCGCCGACGCGGACCTTCACGACGCGGTGCAGATCGTCTCCTACTTCAACTACATCAACCGGATCGCCGACGGGCTCGGCGTCGACCTCGAGGACTTCATGGCGCCCCGGTCGGCGGCGCACAGCGGGGCCGGGGCTCGTGGGGCAGAGGCCCGCCGATGATCGAGGACTTCGCCTACGCTCTCGCGGAGAGCCGCGCGCGCGAGCTCGCCGTCTACCTTCTGGGGAACGTGCCGGGACTGCCGCCAATCACGCAGTCTTTCCACATCCTGGGCATCGCCTGCGTGACCGGGTCGAGCATCTTCCTGAACCTCCGGATCCTCGGCATCGCCGTGCCGTCCCAGAACGTCAGCGAGATGATCGGGCGACTGATGCCCTGGACCTGGTGGGCGCTGCTGGTCAACGCGCTGACGGGGTCGATCTTCGTCATCGCGCGCCCGCTGCGCTACTACTTCAACCCGGTCTTCGCCATCAAGTTCTCGCTGCTCGTGCCGGCGCTCGTCCTGGCGTTCGTCATCCACTACCTCAGCCGGCGGGAACCGGGCTACTGGGAGATCTCCCAGGGCCGGCGGCTCGCCCTCGGCGCGATCGCGCTGGTGTCGCTGGTGCTCTGGGTCGGCGTGGTTCTGGCGGGCCGCTGGATCGCGTACTCCGAGTACCTCTTCTTCCCCGAGTGAGGACCGCCCGATGCCGTTTCCGGAGTTCTGGGAGTGGGTGCAGGCCCTGCCGCTGTCCGAGTACATCGGCTTCACGTACTGGTTCCCGCTGCTCGAGTCGATCCACGTGCTGGCGATCGGCTTCGTGGTCGGGTCGATCCTGATGGTCGACCTGCGGCTGCTCGGCGTCGCCGCCGTCGCCTACGCGGCGAGCCGTGTCACGCGCGAGCTCGTTCCGTGGACCTGGGGTGCCTTCGTGGTGGCCGTCATCACCGGAACCGGGATGTTCATGACGCGGGCCACCGCCTACGTCGAGAATCCCGCCTTCCAGATGAAGCTGATCCTGCTGATCCTCGCCTGCGCGAACATGGCGTTGTTCCAGTTCCGCACGTTCCGGGACGTCGCGCTGTGGGACGTGGGGACCGTCCCTCCGCCGGCGGCGCGCGCGGCCGGCGCGGTCTCGCTCGCGCTGTGGGCCGGCGTCGTGCTCGCCGGCCGCTGGACGGGCCACATCATCTGAAGCGGGATGAGGACGCGCGGCCGTGGCACACGACCGCGCGTCCCGGAGTCGAGCGTTACATCGAGCGGAGCGGTCGGAAGAACTCCCGCAGGTCGTCCACGAGGAGGTCGGGCTCCTCGATGGCCGGGAAGTGGCCGCCGGTGTCGTAATCGGTCCAGTGCGTCACGTTCTCCGGCCACTGGTCGACGTACGAGCGCGGCATCTTCAGGCGGCCCGTGATGCCCGGGAAAGAGGCG
>JAPOYG010000677.1 GCA_026706755.1 Acidobacteriota bacterium | reverse complement strand
GGAGCCCGAGCTCGCCTCCGAGCCGGCGCCCGCTCCGCCGGAAGTCCCCGCTCCGCCGGCCGCGCCCGCCCCGCCCGCGGCGCCGGTCGCGCCGGCCGCGCCGGTCGCGCCCGCTCCGCCCGACCCGCCCGCTCGGCGCATCGTCGCCCGGGACATGGTGCGCTTCTTCGGGACGATCACGGTGGCCGACGACGAGCGGGTGGAGGGCGACATCGTGGTGTTGGGCGGCCGGGTGACGATGAACGGCGAGGCGCGCGGCGACATCGTCGTCATCGGCGGGGCCCTGGACGTGAACGGCTACGTCGCGCGGGACGTCGTGGTGGTCGGCGGCTCGGCCCGCTTCGGCCCCGAGGCCTCGCTGCGCAGCGAGGTCACGGTCGTGGGCGGGCCGGTCTCGCGGGCGCCGACGGCGGAGTTCCGGCGCGGCATCAACCACGTGGGGTTCGGAGGTGCTTTCGGCGGCGGCGACTGGTTCGACGGCGGGACCTTCCGCCCCTACTACGTCGCCGATCTGGCGGGCACCGTGGTGCGTTTCATACTGCTCGCGCTGCTCGCATCGCTCATCGTGTTCGTGGGGGCCGGCCCGGTCGAGCGCGTTGCGCGCCGTTGCCGCAGCGAGCCGGTCAAGGCGGGGCTCGTGGGGTTTCTGGCCCAGATGCTGCTCGTGCCCGTGCTGCTGGCGGGCGTCTTCCTGCTGGTCGTCTCCGTCATCGGGATCCCGTTTCTGCTCCTGCTTCCCTTCCTGGGGCTGGCGCTGTTCGTCGTGATGCTGGTCGGTTTCACAGGGGTCGTCCATGGGGTCGGCGCGTGGGTCGGCGAGCGCTTCGGCCGGACCGGGCCCGCCCCCTACCTGACGGTCTGGGGCGGGATGGCCATCCTGCTGATCCCCGCGATGGCGAGCGACGCCATGCGCGCGGCGGGCAACTTCTTCACGTTCTTTGCGGTGCTGTTCACCCTCACCGGCCTGCTGGTCGAGTACCTGGCGTGGACGGCCGGGTTCGGGGCGATCATCCTGAACCGTTTCGGTTCCCCCGCCTCGCCGGGAGGGATCCCCGGCGGGCCGCCCGGGGTGCCGCTGCCCCCGACCGCACCGGCTCCGCCGATGGCGCCGGTTCCGCCGGCCCCGCAACTGTCCGTGCCGGTGCCTGCTTCTCCGGCGCCGCCGCGGGCGACACCCCCGCCGAGAGCGGCCGCGCCCACGCCGCCCGGAGCGAGCCCGCCGCCGGGCGGCGTCCCGCCGGCGGCGGGAGGCGCGGCGTCCGGAGCAGGCTCGCCGTCGGGAGCGACCGCGCCGGCGAAGGCGGGCGCGCCAGCCATGGCGCCGTCCAGCTCCGCGCCGGGCGGAAACGTGCCGCTCGATCGCACCTGACGGCCGGTCCGTCGCGAACCGGCCGGGCGTCGCCGAACCCGGTCGGCCGGGGCGCGTGCGGTATGCTGACCCGACTACGGGGGGCACTCGCGATGCCGCACTCGCGCGTCGGACGCCGGACGTTCCTGCGGGCCGTGCCGGCCGGGCTTGCGGCCGGCGGGGCACCGCGACTCGCGGCGGGCCAGCCGGCGACGGATCTCCTCACCGACACCCTTGCCGGTGCCGGTTCCCTGGCCGACCTCGACTTCACGACGGCCGAGCACGAGCTGATGCGCGCCGCCGTCGCCCGCAACCGCCGGCGCTACCGCCAACTGCGCGCGGTCGCCATCGGCCCCGAGGTCGAGCCCGCGTTCCACTTCGATCCGTCGCACGTCGCCGGTCGGCCCCCGGGCCGCGCCACGCCGTCCGCGGCACAGCCGTTCTCGCGCGCGACCGACGGCGAGGTGCCGTCCGCCGTGGAAGGCCTGGCGTTCGCTCCGCTGACCGTGCTGGCCACGCTGCTCGAGCGCCGGCGGGTCACCGCGACCGCGCTCGCGGAGATGTACCTCGCGCGGCTGGCGCGTTACGCCGACCGCCTGCAGTGCGTCGTCACCCTGACGCCCGATCTGGCTCGGGCGCAGGCGACGGAGGCCGACCGCGAGATGGCGGCCGGCCGCTATCGCGGGCCGCTGCACGGCGTGCCGTGGGGGGCGAAGGACCTGCTGGCGACGGCCGGCATCCGAACCACGTGGGGCGCCCGGCCCTTCGCCGACCAGGTGTTCGACCACGACGCGACCGTCGTCGAGCGGTTGCGCGAGGCGGGCGCGGTGCTGATCGCCAAGCTGTCGACGGGCGCGCTCGCCCGCGGCGGCGTCTGGTTCGGCGGCTCGACCCGCAACCCGTGGGACCTCACCCGGAGCTCCAGCGGATCGTCGGCGGGGCCGGGCGCCGCCACGGCGGCCGGCCTGGTCGGGTTCTCGATCGGCAGCGAGACGCTCGGCTCCATCATCTCGCCGTCGGCGGCATGCGGCGTCACCGGCCTCCGGCCCACCTACGGCCGGGTGAGCCGCCACGGCGCCATGGCCCTGAGCTGGACCATGGACAAGATCGGACCGATGTGCCGGACGGCCGAGGACTGCGCCCTGGTGTTCAACGCGATCTACGGGCCCGACGAGCGGGACGCCACCGTCATCGACGCCCCGTTCCGGTGGGATCCGGGTCTCGATCTCGGACGCGTGCGCATCGGCCACGTGGCCGGGGAGCTCGCGGCGCCGCCCCGGGACGCCACGGGCGAGCACCGGGCGGCGCTCGCGGCGGCGCTCGACATCCTGCGCGACGCGGGGGCGACGCTCGTCCCGGTCGAGTTGCCCGACTTCCCGGCCGACGCGCTGCGCATCATCCTGGAAGCCGAGTCGGCCGCGGCCTTCGATGATCTCACCCGGAGCGGCGGCGTGGACGACCTGACCCGTCAGACGGCCGACGCGTGGCCCAACAGCTTCCGCGCCTCCCGCTACATCCCCGCCGTCGAGTACCTCCGGGCCCAGCGGGCGCGGACGCTGCTCATCGAGCGCCTCGAAGACCTGCTGGCGCGCGTCGACGTCTTCGTCAGCCCCACCCGCAGCGCCGGACTGGCGATGACGAACCTGACGGGTCACCCGGCCGTCGCGGTGAAGGCGGGCTTCGCCGGCGGTCTTCCGGTCGCGCTGATGATCACGGGCCGCCTCTACGACGAGGCAACGGTGCTCGGAGTGGCCCACGCCTACGAGCGACTCGCCCCGTGGAGGGCGATGCACCCCGATCTGGAGGACGGGCCGGCCTGAGCGGGCGGGCGCCGGCTACTCCACGCGCGCCGATTCGATCGCCGCCTCGAACGAGTCCGCCCAGCGGAGGACCGTCCGGTCGGGGCCGGTCAACTTGAAGAAGTAGGGACCGTCCGGGGTCTCGACGACCGCGGCCAGCAGCCGGAAGTCGGGCTTGTAATAGCGTATGCGAGAGCCGGGGCGGACCTCTGCCGCGAACGTTCCCGGCACGTCGAGCAGGGTCACGGGGAGGTCGCCGACCCGGAAGCTGGTGGTGGTCGCGACCTCGGCGGACGGCGTGCCGTCCGGCTGCAGCATCTGGTTGGTCCAGCGCTCCAGGTTGGCCTCGACCGTCCCCCCGCCGCCCCCGAAGTAGAAGACCACGAGCTCGGCGTCCTCGACGTCGCCCGCGAGCCGCGGCAGGAGGTACTGCGCAACGCGCATGGTCGACGACGGCGGTTGTTCCTGCCAGTCCGCCGGCGCCTCGAAGCGCAGGATCCCCTGGGCCGCCCCGGCCGCTCCGGCGGAGAGGCACGCGGCGAGTGCGACGGCCGGCAACGCGCGCACGCAGGCTTCGAGCAGCGCGACAGGTCCAGTCACTTCCCAATCGCAATCGTATTGCGCAGCCGGGCGTCGCGCAACGGCCGGGACGATCGCCGGTCGGGACCGGAGGCGGCGGGTGCCCGCTCGAGCCGGTGCTTCGACGGTAGTCGGCTACAATCACGGTCCGCATGGTGGCGACGTCTCGCTGCGAGGTCCGGACGACGGGGCAGGGTGACGTGCGCGACATCTCCGCCGAGGTGGCCGCTGCCGTGGCGCGCTCGGGTCTTTCGTCCGGCGTGGTGACGGTGGCCGTCGTCGGTTCCACGGCGTCCATCACGACCATCGAGCACGAGCCCGGCGCCGTCGCGGACCTGGGGACGGCCCTGGAGCGGCTGGCGCCGCGAGACGGCAAGTACCGCCACCACGAGCGATGGGGCGACGACAACGGCTCGAGCCACGTCCGCGCCGCCATCCTCGGACCATCGGTCACCCTGCCGTTCACGGACGGCCAGGTGGACCTGGGCACCTGGCAGCAGATCGTCCTGGCCGAGTTCGACACCCGGCCGCGCACGCGGAGCGTCGTGGTCCGGATGCTGGGGGACTGAGCCGGTGCCGGGCGCGCTCTCCTACACGAAGACGACGCTCGACAACGGGCTCGACGTCATCGTCCACGAGGAGCACGCCTGCCCGATCGTCGCCGTCAACCTCTGGTACCACGTCGGATCCAAGAACGAGCGCCCCGGCCGGACGGGGTTCGCGCACCTGTTCGAGCACCTGATGTTCGAGGGGTCCGAGCACCACGACGCGGGTTACTTCCGGCCCCTCGAAGAGGCCGGCGGCACCCTCAACGGGTCGACCAACGCCGACCGGACGAACTACTGGGCGACCGTGCCCCGCGAAGCGGTCGAGCGTGCGCTCTGGCTCGAGTCGGACCGGATGGGGTACCTGCTGCCGGCCCTGTCCGCCGAGAAGCTCGCCACGCAGCGCGACGTGGTGCTGAACGAGCGCCGCCAGAACTACGAGAACCGGCCCTACGGCCTGGCGCCGATGACCCTCGCGGCGGCTCACTTCCCCCTGCCCCACCCGTACCACTGGCCGACGATCGGAGTGCCGGCGGACCTGCACGCGGTGGAGCTCGAGGACGTCCGGGAGTTCTTCGCCGCGTACTACCATCCGGGCAACGCGTCGCTCGCCATCGCCGGCGACATCGACACGGACGAGGCCCTTGCGCTCGCCGGCCGTCACTTCGGGGAGATCTCCACGAGACCGCCGCCCCCGCCGGTAGCGATTCCCGCCGGTCCGTCCCCGGGGTGCGACTCGCGGCCCCGGTCGTTCTACGTGGAGGATCGGGTCGAATTGGTGCGTCTCTACTTCACGTGGCGCACCACCGCGCTGTTCGAGGCCGGAGACGCGGAGCTGGACGTGCTGGCCGATCTGCTGGCCGGAGGGCTCTCCTCGCGCCTCCGCCGCGCGCTGGTCCACGATCGACGGCTGGCCGCCGACGTCGGGGCCTGGCAGGACTCCCGCGAGATCGCGGGCGTCTTCGCGATCTCCGTGACGGTCGCGCCGACGGCCCGTGCGGCCGACGTGGAGGCGGTCGTGACGGGCGAGCTGGCCCGCCTGGCGGACGAGGGACCCGACCCGGACGAGTTGGCCCGCGTGGTCCGCTGCGCGGAGAGCGCGATGGCCTCGCTCCTCGAGCGGGTGGGCGGCTTCGGCGGAAGGTCGGACCAGTTGAACCGCTACAACGTGTTCGCAGGGACACCCGGCTACCTCGCCGGCGACCTGGCCCGCTACCGGCGCGTCGACCGGAGCGGGGTGCGAGCAGCGGCCGCCCGGCTCGCGGCGGAGTGCCGAATCGCGCTCTCGGTCGTCCCGCTCGGCGCGAACGACGCCGCGCTCCCGGGCGCGGAGCCGGCGGACGCGTCGTGACCTCCGCGGATCGTTCGGCGCTGCCGGGTCTCGGCGCGCCGGCCCCGTTCGCGTTTCCGCCCATCACGACCGACACGCTTCCGAACGGGATTCGCCTCTGGACGATCGACCGGCCCCGCTCGGAGCTGGTCACCGTCGTCCTGCTGCTGCGGCACGGCTCGGCCGCGGACCCGCCGGATCGTGCCGGGCTGGCCGCGCTGACCGGAGACCTCCTCGACGAGGGCAGCCGCGAGCGGGACGGGATGGAGCTGCACCGGGCCCTGCAGCGCATGGGGGGAGCGTTCGCTGCCGAAGTGACCAGCGACGGCACGTTCGCGTCGGTCACGGCCCTCACACGCTTCGCGCACCAGGCGATCGCCCACCTCATCGAGGTGGCGGCGCGCCCGCGCTTCGATCCGGACGACGTCGAGCGGGTGCGGGACCTGCGCCTGAACCGGCTGGCGCAGATGGAGCGGATCGCCGGTTCCGTCGCCGATCGTGCTTGGCTCGCGGGGCTCTACGGCTCGCATCCCTACGCCCACTCGCCGATCGGCAGCGCGCCGTCGCTCGAGGGCGCCGGCGCAGCGGACGTCACGGCGTTCCACGAGCGGCACTTCGGCGCCGGGGGATGGACGGTAATCGTCGTCGGGTCCGACGCGGCACGACTGCGGCCGGTCGTCTCCGAGCAGCTCGCCGCGCTGCCCGGAGGCGGCGGAGCCCCCGCGCCTCCGCCGCCCGACCCCGCGCCTGCTGCCCGGCGACTCCTGCTGGTCCCGCGCCCCGGCGCCGTGCAGTCGGAGATTCGGCTCGGGCACCTCGGCGCCGCCCGTACCGCGCCGGACCATCACGCCCTCGTGGTGCTCAACATGGTGCTCGGCGGTCAGTTCGTCAGCCGGGTCAACCTCAACCTGCGGGAGCGAAAGGGCTACACCTACGGCGCCCGCACCGTGCTGGACCTGCGCCGCGGCCGGGGGCCGTTCGTGCTGCGAGCGGCGGTGGAAACGTCGGCCACCGCCGACGCCCTCCGCGAGGCGGCGGCGGAGATCGCGGCAATCCGCGGCGACCGCCCGGTCTCGGACGCCGAGCTCGACGGAGCCCGCGCTGCGCTCACGCGCGGCTTCGCGCGCCGCTTCGAGACGGCCGGGCAGCTTGCCGCGGCTGCGATGAGGCTGGCCCTGTTCGACCTCCCCGCCGACGACTACACCACCTTCGTCCCGCGCGTTGCGGCCCTCGACGCGCGCGCGGTCGCCGGTGCGGCCGGGCGTCTCCTGCAGCCGGAGCGTCTTGTCGCGGTCGTCGTGGGCGACCCCGACAAGCTGTCGTCCTCGCTCGCCGACGCCGGCTTCGGCGAGCCGCTCGGGCCGTGACGACGAGTTCCTCCGGCGCCGCCGGCCGCCGGCGCCGCGCCGTCGTCTGAACGGGGGAGCGGCCGTGGTCGTCACAATGAGGTAGAGTCGGAGATCGGTCGCGTTCCGCGGCCCCCCGATTCGTTGTCCATGTCGTTCTTCCGCGTCGGCCTGAGCCTCGTCGGCATCATCGGCGTTCTCGCGGCCACCCTTGCCGGGGCGACCATCTGGCTGTTGCTCACGGAGCCGATGACCGTGGCCGACGCCATGACCGAGCAGGACCTCACGCCGCTGGCCCGCGAGCTGGCGGGCATCCTCTACGCTGCGCTCCGCAGCCTGTTGCGATTCCTTTGAGGGCCGGACGGCGGCCTCCCGGATGCGGCGGTGGCCGCCGCGCGTCCCCACGGGCACGTCGGCCGGTTCTGCGGCGCAACTCCCGGACGCCGGCGGCCGCCGCTACACGCGGCGGGCGATGAAGCGGACCAGCGCGTAGCCGTCGATCCAGCTGAACGGCGCGATCCCCGTGCTGTAGTGGCCGCACGGCAGGACGAACACCTCCGGGTCCAGCCCGCGGCCGCGGAAGTCCGCCACGAGCTCCCGGGACAGGCGCACCGGGAACGAGTGGTCGTAGCGTGCGTAGACGAGGAGGACGTCCGTCCCCCGCATCCGCTCCACGTAGGGCGCGGGACTGATCGGCATCCACAGATCGCGCAGCAGGGGAAGATCGATCGAGCCGTCGAGCCCTTCGCGGACGTGTGCCGTCGAGAGCCCCTCCCAGACCACGTCGGCGAAGTACGGCGAGATGTGGTTCAGGGCTGCGGCCGTGATGCGGGGGTCGTGCGCGGCGGTCAGCAGCGCGAGGCACGACCCGAGGCTCGTCCCCAGGATGCCGATGCGTTCGTACCCGCGCGACCGGAGCCAGTCGACGGCGCGCCGCGCGTCGAGGACCGCCTGCCGGCAGACCTGCAGCGTGCGGCCGATGTTGGCGCTCACGATGTAGTCGGCGCGGTGCAGCTCGGGGGGCATGCGTGCGTCGTGGTAGGGCAGGCTCAGGCGCAGGGCGCTGACGCCGAAGCGCGCCATCAGCCGGGAGAGAGCGACGTGGGCGCCCGCGTCCGCGTTCCACTGGGGGAGCACGACGACGGCGCGCCGGGCCGTGCCCCGTCCGCCGCCGCGCGACCGCGCGGGATAGAAGCGTGCCCGCGCGACGTTGTTCTCGGGGTGCGGCGTCTCGACCGCGCTGGGGTATTCGAGCAGTCGACCGTCGAAGCGGAATCCCTCGGACGGAGGCGCCGCGAAGAACCGTTCGCTCTCGGCGGTGGCGGCCCTCGCCCAGGCGCGCAACGCCTCGGCGGGCGACTCCGCTCGCGGGGCGTCGGGCAGCCACTCCAGCCCCCAGTCGAAGGGGCGGACCACGCGGTCCGTCGTCGCCGCCACGAGCCGGCGCTCCCAGGCGTGGAACAGGCGCGCGATCATCGCGGTCTCGGCGGCACGGCCGGGAATGCTACTATGGCCACCCGTACGAGGAGGGCGTATCGGCGATGGGTGTGAAGGACATCGACGTGCGGCAGGCGCGCGAGTTGCAGGAGAACGAGGGCTATACCTACGTGGACGTCCGGTCGGTCCCCGAGTTCGACGGCGGCCATCCCGCCGGCGCATGCAACGTGCCGCTCCTGCACCGCGACCCGGCGACCGGCCAGATGATGCCCAACCCGGAGTTCCTGGCCGTGATGCAGGCCAACTACGCCCCGGACGCCCGCCTCCTGATCGGGTGCCAGATGGGCGGCCGCTCGGCCCGCGCGGCCGGGATCCTGGCTTCGGCCGGCTACACCGAGGTCTGCAACGTGATGGGCGGCTTCGGCGGCGCGTACGACCGCGCCACCGGGCAGGTCATTCACGCCGGGTGGTCCGGCGCGGGCCTGCCGGTGGAGACCGCGGCGGCGCCCGCCGCCAGCTACGAGGAGCTCCGGACCAAGGCGGGCTCCTGACGGGGGCCGTCGGGAGTTTCGCTGCGCGCAACGCCTGCGCCCCCTTGACGGTTCCAGCGAGCCGTGACCGCCTGAGGATCCCTGCCGAGCGGCCAGCGGCTCAGCCGCGGATGACGTCCTCGTAGGCCGCGGCCAGGGCGAGGAGGGCGTCCGTGCCGTCCCGGCGGCCTACGAGCTGCAATCCCGCCGGCAGGCCGCCCGCCAGGCCGCAGGGGACCGTGACCGCCGGGTGCCCCGTGAGGTCGAAGAGCTGCGTGAGACGCAGCGTCAGCGGGCGGACGTCCACCGTGGCCTCGCCCACGGCGACCCGTACGGCCCCGAGGCGCGGCGGGACGATCGGCAGGACCGGGAGCAGCAGCGCGTCCGCGCGTTCGAGCGCCGCGTCGACCTCGCGCGTCAGGACCGCCCGGCCGTGTTGCGCCCGCACGTAGTCCTCGGCCAGCACGTAGCGTCCGAGCTGCAGCCGGAGGCGCACTTCCTCGCTCAACGAATCCCCGTGGCGCTCCAGCAGCGCCCGATGACAGGCGCTGGCCTCCGGGAGCTGCGTGTGCAGGTAGACCGGGCCGGCGTCGGCGGCGTGCGGGATCTCGGCGTCCGCGATGTGGCAGCCGGCATCCGCGAGGCGCTCGACGGCCGACCGGAAGCTCTCCTCGACGCAGGGTTCGAGCAGGTCGAGGAAGTAGCGGCGCGGCACGCCGAGGCGCGGGCGCGCGGGGACCGGGGCCGGCGGCCCCGCGGCGTCGGCGCCGCGTCCCGCGGGCTCGCGCAGGGCGCGGTACACCAGCTCCGCATCGGGCACGGACCGCGCGATGGGGCCGACGTGGTCGAGCGACGGGGCCAGCGGGAAGACGCCGTCCGTGCTCACCTCTCCGTAGGCCGGCTTCAGGCCGACCGCTCCGCAGGCCGACGCCGGGATGCGGATGGAGCCGCCGGTGTCGGTCCCGACGGACGCCAGAGCCATGCCGGTGGCGACGGAGATGGCCGACCCGCCGCTCGAACCGCCGGCGACCCGCCGCGGGTCGTGGGGATTGCGGGTGGGACCGAAGGCCGAGGCCTCGCCGGTCGTGCCGAACGCCAGCTCGTGCAGGTTGCACTTGCCAACGACGACGGCACCGGCGGCGCGAAGGCGGGCCGTGACCGCGGCATCGACCGCCGCGCGGGGCGCGATGCGGGCCGCCGTCGCCGCGGTAGTGGGCGTTCCGGCGAGGTCGATGACGTCCTTCAGCGAGACCGGGATGCCGTGCAGCGGCCCGCGGTCCTCCCCGCGGGCCAGCGCCCGATCCGCCGCGTCGGCCTCCGCGCGTGCGTCGTCCCCGCGGACGAGGACGAACGCGTTCAGGGTGCCGTCCCGCTCCGCGATCGTGGCCAGGCACCCCTCGACGAGCGCGCTCGCGCTCACCTCGCGGCGACGAAGGGCCGCGGCGAGGTCGGCGATGGTGGTTGCGGGGGCGGCGGGCGGCGACGGGCGGAGGGAGCCGCCGGCGGTTCCCGCGGCGGGCGTCGCGGCATCGGGTGCGGCGTGTCCGTCGTCCCGTCCCTGCGACCAGTCGGCGGCCCGTAGCCCGAGCGTCGCGCGCCGCAGCATCTCCAGCAGCGGCTCGAGCGCCGGGTCGACCCGAGCGGTCGCTTGCCGGCGCGCGTGGTCGAACCAGGCGTCGAGGTCCATGCGTTGGGGCTCGTCGCGGCGCCCGTCAGGGCATCAGATCATCGCGTCGTCGTGGAACGACTCGCCGCGGGCGAAGCGACCCGGATCGAACGCTGCGATGTCGAGCGTCGTCGAGGCGCCGGTCGTCAGAAGCTCCGCCATCGCGGCCCCGGTTGCGGGCGCCATCATGAGGCCGTGGCCGCTGAAGCCGTTCGCGAGCACGAAGCCTCCGAGATCGGGGTGCTCCCCCAGCAGGGGGTTGTGATCCGGCGTCATCTCGTACAACCCGGCCCAGGCCTCGACCAGCTCTGCCGCCTCGAACGCGGGCAGGCGGGCCACGAGCGGGGGGCGAACGACGTCCGTCCAGCGATCGGCGTCGGCAACGAAGTTCTCGCCGGGGGGCTCGTCGAGATTGGTGCACGCCACGACGATGCGGTCCGCATCCTCGGGTGCCGACGGGTCGTCGTGGCGCCAGTGCACGCCGCCCGGATCCACGACGACGGGGAAGCGGTGCGGCCAGCGGTGCGGGAGCGCGCATCGGAAGAGGTGCTGGCGCACCGGCGTGACCGGCAGCTCGACGCCGGCGCGCGCCGCGAGCGTGGCCGCGAAGGGGCCGGCGGCGTTGACGACGGCCCGCGCTTCGATCGCCCGGCCGTCGTCGAGGGTTACGCCGGCGACCCGGTCCTGTGCCGCGTCCACCCGGCTGACTTCGCCCGTTACGTAGGCGGCGCCGGCGGCCGCGGCGGCGTGGCGGAAGCCGGCCAGCACCTCGCGGGGGTTCGCGTACCCGTCGTCCGGGCCGAAGAGGCCGAATTCGATGTCCTCCAGATGGAGGTCGGGTACGAGTCCGCGGATGGCGCCGACGTCGAGCCGCTCCACGCGGGCCCCGAGCTCCCGCTGCCGCTCGTAGCGCCGCTCGAAGCGACGCGCGCTGGCCGCGTCGGCCAGGAACAGGTAGCCGCGCTGCCGGAACCAGGCCCGCGGGCGGTGCTCCGCCGTCCGCATGCGGGCGTCGAAGCCCTGGTAGAAGCGGATGCTGTGCTGGGCGAGCCGGACGTTCGCGGCGGAGCTGAACTGTTGCCGCACGCCCCCCATGGCGAGGAACGAGGACGCCCGGCGATAGCTGGGGTCCCGCTCGACGACCGCGACGTCGCCGCGGAAGCCCCGCTCGAGGAGGTGCCAGGCGATGCTCGACCCGACGACGCCGCCGCCGACGATGACCACCCGGTCCGCGGACATGTCCTGCTGGCGGCGAAGGGTGCGATCAGGCCGGCGGCGCCACGCCGCGCGGCGGCAGCAGCGGGTCCGCGCCCTGCTCCAGATAGTGCTTCAGCGCGCCGAGGGATTCGGCCCAGCCGGTTGACAGGAGGTCGTAGTACCGACCCCAGCGCGCGTTGTCTAGCGGCCCGCCCTGGCGCACGTGCAGCTGCGTTCCCGGGCCCGCGACCCGGCAGGTGACCTCCAGGCCCATCGGGCCGATCGGGTCGTCCTCGGGGGGCAGCCAGTACGCATCCGCGACGAAGAACTGGCGCCCGTCCCGGAACTCCATCACCGTGCCGTAGAACACGCCGCCGAGCATGCCGAACACATCGTCCGCGAACGGCGACGAGCGCCACTCCAAGGCGTAGATGCCCAGCGGCCGGGGAGTCGTCACGGCTCGCACCGTCCGCCACCAGGTGGCCAGTGCCTCGGGATCGAAGAAGGCGGCCAGCACCTGCGTGGGCGCGGCGGTGATGGCGACTTCGTGTTCGATCTGCCGGCCGCGGTTCCTGGCCATCGCTACGGCTGCCGCACGAGCAAACCGCCATCGTATCACCGGAACGGCTGCGCGGCGCGCCCTCGCGCGGCTGCGGGCCGTGCCCGCCGGTTCCGACGCCCCTCGTGCGCCGGGCCGCGCGGGCCGCTGGTCGCGCGCCGGGAGTCTGCGCTCGGAGACTCCTGCCGTCACCGCCCCTGCGGCGCAGGCTCCGGGTAGAGGAGGAACGGGCGGCGGGCGGCCTCGAATCGCGAGAGGTCGGCCTCCCAGCCGGCCGCGATGTCGAAGGCGGGACGATCCGCGTCCAGGTCGCGCCGGAGGGCGTCGGAACCGGCCAGGATGTCGATCGGCATCCGCTCGTGCTCGTACTCGTAGGGAGGTTCGCGCCACGCGAAGTGCTCGGGCGCGGCCCGGCGGCACGCCGCAACGAACGCGACCGCGGACAGCACGGGCCGGAACGAGCGGCGCTCGGTCACGTGAATCTGGCAGCCGCCGCACGTGCGGCCCGCGTGCTTCTGGAAGGTCGGCTCGAACGTCGCGGGCCGAAAGTGGACGCCGGGCAGGTCGAGCCCGTTGAGCCCGGCCGCGAGGCGGTCCGGATCGAGGCCGGGTGCGCCGGCGATCTCGAACGGCCGGGTCGTGCCGCGGCCCTCGGACAGCGTCGTGCCCTCCAGCAGGACCATGCCGGGGTAGACGATCGCGCTGTCGAGGGTCGGCAGGTTGGGTGACGGAATCACCCACGGGGCCTCCGCCTCGTCGTGGCACATCGCGCGTGTCCAGCCGTCGAGCGGCACCACCTCCAGGTCGGCCCCGATGCCGAAGTGGTCGTTGAAGAGCCGCGCCAGCTCCCCGATGGTGAGCCCGTGCCGGAGGGGGATCGCGAACTGCCCGACGAACGAGGCGCAGGCCGGATCGAGGACGGGTCCCTCGACCGCCTCGCCGCCGATCGGGTTCGGCCGGTCGCAGACCACGACGCGCAGTCCCACCCGGCGCGCCGCCCGCAGGCAGTTGGCCATGGTGTAGGCGTAGGTGTAGACGCGCGTGCCGACGTCCTGCAGGTCGATCACGAGGACATCGAGCCCGGCGAGCATGTCCGCCGTCGGCTCCCGCGTGTCGCTGTAGAGCGAGTGGACGGGGATTCCGAGCCGCGGATGCCTCGCGTGCCCGGTCTCGACCATGTTGTCCTGCACGTCGGCGTGGAAGCCGTGCTGCGGCCCGAAGAGCGCGGCCAGCGTCACGCCCGGCTGCTCCGCGATCCGGTCGGCGATGTGGCGGAACGCGTGGTCCACCGACGCGGGATTGGCGACCAGGCCGACGCGCGCACCCGCGAGCGCGCCGGAGGCGAGCAGCCGTTCGGAGCCGAGAGTCACCGCCATGCGCGGTCAGCCACCGATGGGTCCCCTGCCGCCGCTGGCGCGACCTTGCGGTCGCGGTTGGGAGCCTGCGCTCGCGCGAAGTCCAGTGCCGCCGGTTCTGCCGCGCAGACTTTCGGGTTCACCGGGCGTCATCGCCGCCGGTGAGGCTGGCGTGGCGTCGTCCGGGAGCCCGAAGAAGAGTGTGAGCCAGCCGCGCAGATCCTCGTACGCCACGGCCTTGCCGGTCGAGTGGAGGTAAGCGCGCATGTTGGCCGAGAAGCCCGATCCCTCGAAGGCGACGATGCCGGGAATCGGCCACGCGGCGATGTCCTGGATGGTCGCCGGGATCTTCTCTTCGGCCGAGCCGCCCGTGCCCTGGTACTTGCACTCGATGCCGAGGCTGCGTCCTGACGCGTCGTGGTTCAGCACGAGGTCGATCCGCCGCTCGGCACCCCACAGTCTGCGGGCCACCCGGACCTGGGTCCGTACTCGCAGTCCGAGTGTACGCGCGAGGGTCGCCACCGCCCGCTCCAGATCGGCGCCGCTCGCGACCGTCGTCCGACCGGCGGGAGTGCGCCCGCTTCCACCCCGCTCTCCCGGGGACGTCTTCGCCAGCTCGTCAAGCCCCATGGCCTCCACCGCAGGTCGAGAACGCACGGTTGCTCACCCGGGCGCCTGTGTCACGTTGGTGATGACGTACTCCTGTATCGGTCCCCGGCGCGCCGCATTGGAGTTGATCGCCCGGCGGGCAGGTACCTTGTAGGCTCGTATGCCGGCCTGCTTCGCCTCCATGTTGCCGTCATACAGGGCGGCGATCTCGGGTGCGGTCGAGTTGCTCAGCACGACGTGGCACCGCCGTCTCGCCAACCGAATCACCACCTCCTGCAGGCGGCGCTGGGCGTCGGCATCGAAGCGGTCGGGGGTGTAGGACGTGAACGATGCCGTAGTGCTCAGCGGTGCGTAGGGGGGATCGAGGTAGACGAAGTCGCGTGGCCGGGCGACGTCCAGCACGGCCTCGTACGGCGCGTAGTCGACCACCGCCTCGAGCGCGGACAGTGCTTCGGATGTCCGCCGCAGGTTGCGCTCGTCGCAGATGCGGGGATTCTTGTACCGGCCGCGCGGGACGTTGAACAGACCCTGCGAGTTCACCCGAAAGAGGCCGTTGAAGCCCGTCCGGTTGAGGTAGATCAGCATCGCAGCCAGATCTGTCGTGTAGCGCTCGGCCCAGGATCCGCCGGCAGCGATGCGGGCTCGGCTCGGATTGAACCAATCGTCCCGGACCTGGTAGTAGTGCTCCTCCGGCGCCGCGAGGCGTTCGGCCGCCAGGTTGTGCAGTTGGGCGATCACGGCGTCGGGATGGTCGCGAAGCTGCCGCCAGCAGCCAATCAGGTCGCCGTTGACGTCGGTCAGCCGCACGCGGCGCGGGCGCAATGCGCCGAGCGAGGCGAGGTCGAAGAAGACGGCGCCGCTCCCGAGAAACGGCTCGTGATAGGTCCCGAAGCGGGCCGGATAGTGGGGCCGCAAAGCCGGGAGAAGTTGCCGCTTGCCGCCCGCCCACTTCAGGAACGGGCGCAACGGTCGCCGCGGCGCATCGGCGCCCCGGTCCGGCGCCTCGCCGCGCGCCGACGCGGAGCGGGAGCGAGATTTCGCACCGCCGGTTCGCTGCGGAGCGGCAGCCATCGGGGTTGTGCCGGGAGGGTCCGTACGGCGGGATCGTAGCACGCGGAAGCCGGCTCCTCCGTGGCCGCGATCGTCGCCGTGATCGCGTGCCGCGCCTCGGGCGCGCCCGCGTGCGGCATGCCCCGAGCCCGGGAGTGGGTTCCGCGCGACCGCCGATCGCCGCCCCGCACCGCGCGCCGAAGCGGTTACGATCTGCGGATGCCCACGATCGAAGCACCGCGCCCGGCCGCACCCGACGCCGAGTTGCACCAGGATCTCCGCAACGCGGTGGCGGAGCTCTGCCGGCGTTTCCCCGACAGCTACTGGCGCGACCTCGACCGGGAGGAGGCCTATCCGCAGGAGTTCGTCCGGACCCTGACCGACGCCGGCTACCTGGCCGCGCTGATTCCGGAGGAGTACGGGGGCTCCGGGCTCGGGATCATGGAGGCCTCGATCATCCTGGAGGAGGTCAACCGCTCGGGGGGGAACTCGGCCGCCTGTCACGCGCAGATGTACATCATGGGCACGCTGCTGAGGCACGGCTCCGAGGCCCAGAAGCGCGAGTACCTGCCGAAGATCGCGAGCGGCGAGCTGCGGCTGCAGGCGTTCGGGGTGACCGAGCCGACCACCGGAACCGACACCACGCAGCTCAAGACGATGGCGGTGCGCGACGGCGACCGCTACATCGTCAACGGCCAGAAGGTCTGGATCTCGCGCGCGGAGTACTCGGACCTGATGCTGCTCATCGCGCGCACGACGCCCCTCGAGGAGGTGAAGAAGAAGACGGAAGGGCTGTCGGTCTTCCTGGTCGACCTCCGGACCGCGGTGGGGAACGGGGTGACGATCCGGCCGCTCCGGGCGATGATGAACCACGCGACGACCGAGGTCTTCTTCGACAACCTGACGGTGCCGGCCGAGAACCGCGTGGGCGAGGAGGGGCGCGGCTTCCGCTACCTGATCGACGGGCTGAACGCCGAGCGGATCCTGATCGCGGCCGAGTGCGTGGGCGACGGCCGCTGGTTCGTCGAGCGCGCGGTCGGCTACGCCAACGAGCGCATCGTCTTCAACCGGCCGATCGGGAAGAACCAGGGCGTGCAGTTCCCGATCGCCCGCGCCCACGTGAACGTCGAGGCGGCGGACCTGATGCGGATGCGTGCGGCGGAGCTGTTCGACGCCGGCCGTCCGTGCGGGGCCGAAGCCAACATGGCAAAGCTGCTCGCGGCGGACGCATCGTGGGAGGCGGCCAACGTGGCGCTCCAGACCCACGGCGGCTTCGGCTTCGCCGAGGACTACGACGTCGAGCGCAAGTTCCGCGAGACGCGCCTCTACCAGGTGGCGCCGATCTCGACGAACCTCATCCTCTCCTACATCGCCGAGCACGTGCTCGGCCTGCCGCGTTCGTTCTGATGGCCGCCCTGATGGCCGCCCCCCTCGACGGGGTGACCGTCGTCACCCTGGAGCAGGCGGTCGCGGCGCCGTTCGCCACGCGGCAGCTCGCGGACCTCGGGGCGCGGGTGGTCAAGGTGGAGCGCCCGGGCGTCGGCGACTTCGCCCGGGGCTACGACGCCACGGTCCAGGGGCTGTCGAGCCATTTCGTCTGGCTGAACCGCTCGAAGGAGTCGCTGACCCTCGACCTCAAGCGGCCGGAGGCGCGCGAGGTGGTGGACCGCCTGATCGACCGCGCGGACGTCTTCGTGCAGAACCTGGCGCCCGGCGCCGCCGACCGGCTGGGCCTCGACGCCGGGACGCTGCGTGGCCGGCGCCCGCGGCTCATCGTGTGCAACGTCTCCGGCTACGGCGCCACGGGGCCCTATCGCGACAAGAAGGCCTACGACCTCCTGGTGCAGGCCGAGGCGGGCCTCGTGTCGATCACGGGGACGCCGGATCAGGTGGTGAAGTCGTCGATCTCGGTCGCGGACATCGCGGCCGGCATGTACGCCTACTCGGGGGTGCTGACCGCGCTCTTCCGCCGCGAGCGGACCGGCGAGGGGGCCACCATCGAGGTGTCGATGCTCGAGGCGCTCGGCGAGTGGATGGGCTTCCCGCTCTACTACACGATGTACGGAGGCTCGCCCCCGCCCCGGAGCGGCGCGCGGCACGCGGCCATCGCCCCCTACGGCCCGTTCGAGGGCGCCGACGGCGAGACGGTCTTCCTCGGGCTCCAGAACGAGCGCGAGTGGGTCCGCTTCTGCGCCGAGGTCCTCGGGCGGCCCGAGCTGGCCACGGACCCGCGTTTCGACGCCAACGCGAAGCGCGTCGCCAACCGGGACGCGCTCGAGGCGGCGATCCGGGAGGTGTTCGCCACTCTCACCGCGGAGGCGATCGTGGCCCGGCTCGACGCGGCGCAGATCGCCAACGGCCGCATGAACTCCGTCCGGCAGCTTGCCGACCACCCCCAGCTCCGCGCGCGCGACCGCTGGTGCGAGGTGCCGTCGAGCGCCGGGCCGCTCCGGGCCACCCTGCCGCCGGCCACGCTCGACGGCGCCGAGCCGCGCATGGACGCCATCCCCGAGATCGGCGAGCACAGCGAGGCCATCCTGGCCGAGCTCGGCTACGCGCCGGAGACCGTCGCGGCGTGGCGTCGCGCGGGGTTTGTCTGACAGGCCCCGCTCTCTGCGCCGCGACCCGTTCGCGCGACCCGGGACTGTAACCGGCCCCAACCGGGTGCGCTGGCGGGTGTCGCTACAATCGATCCGTGGGTTCGAGGCATGCCGACTGGTTCCGACAGGCGGAAGCCGACCTGCGGCTGTCCAGCCAGGCCCGCGACGGCGCGGCGCACGACTGGGCCTGCTTCGCGGCGCAGCAGGCGGCCGAGAAAGCGTTGAAGGCGGTCCTCATGAGTCGCGGCGCGGACGCGTGGGGGCACACGGTGACCGCGCTTCTCGGTGTCGTGGCACCAGACGGCGCGGCCGGGGAGGATCTGGTCGTGTGCGCCAAGACGCTCGACAAGCACTACATCCCGACGCGCTACCCCAACGGACTGGATGCGGGGGCGCCGACGGACTTCTACACCCGGAAGGACTCCGACGATGCCATCGCCTGCGCCGAGCGGCTCA
>JAPOYG010000047.1:8294-18407 GCA_026706755.1 Acidobacteriota bacterium | reverse complement strand
GTCGAGGGCCAGCGTCGAGTTGTGGTACAGGTGCGAGTTCTCGATCCCCCCGAGAAAGAACTTGGGCGCCGGCGACGTGACCGACGTGCCCTGGTAGAAGAGCCGGAGCTCCGGGTCGTAGCTGCCCGGCATCCAGGTGCCGACGTGGATCCGCTCCTCGTAGGGCACGCCGCCCCACGTCTCGTCGCCCGGCTCGCCCGGCGCCGGGACGGTGCGCCGCCGCCACAGCTCCTCCCCCGTGCGGGCGTCGTGCGCGACGATGACGCACGACTCCGGCCCGCCGCGCGGGCGGCAGCTCCGCCCGGAGATCGCCTTGCCGTCCGCGATGATCGGCCCCGAGCTGTGCCCCGCGGGGATCACCCGGTAGTCGAAGATCTCGGTCTCCCACGCGATCTCGCCGGTCGCGGCGTCGAGCCCGAAGATGTAGTCGTCGTCGCTCGTGTTGACGATGAAACGGTCGTAGATGGAGATGTTCCGGTTGTTCCGCGCGTTGCCGCCGACGAACTCGTAGACGTCCTCGGGCAGATCGCGCCGGTGCTGCCAGACGAGATCGCCGGTGACGGCGTCGATCGCCTCGATGACGTCGCTCGACTGGGGCATGTAGAGAACGCCCCCGTAGGCGAGCGGCGTCCCCTCCTGCCGGCCCTCCGCGAGCCCGCGCGACCAGACCATCCGGATGCGGTGCACGTTGTCCCGATCGATCTGCTCCAGCGGGCTGTAGCCCCAGCCGTCGAGCGTCCGGCGCCACGTCAGCCAGTCGCCCGGGGCCGGGTTCTGCAGCATCGCGTCGGTCACCGGAACGAACTCGCGAATCGACTGCGCCGACACCCCCAGTGCCGGAGCGACCGCCAGCACCCCGACTGCGACCGCCCAGCCCCACCGTGACTCGTGACGCAGCGTGTCCATCTGTCGGCTCCTGTCTTCGCAGCCGCCCACGGCGGAGTGGCCGGCTCTACGGGGTGGTCAACGGGATGGACGGGAAGTAGGTGCGGAACCGGCGAGGGTCTGCCGTCGCCAGCGTCAGCACGCTGGTGTCGAGCAGCGTCATGGTTCGCGCGTGAGCTTTCGGAGCTGCTCCCAGGACATGCCCACCGGCAGGGGATAACGGGAAATCGCCTCCAGGCATTCCTCGCGCGTCATCTTCGGCACCGCCGTGGGACGCTGCAGGCGCACGAACAGATACCGGTGATCGTCCTGGCGTTGGATGTCGAAAATGTCCCCCGGCCTGGCTCCCGGTACGACCACGTGCCGCTTCGAATCCGCTCGTACCGTCGCCACGGGTGGGATTGTCCCACTCGCGCCCGGACCCGTCAATGCGCGGCGCGGAACGCGATTCGTACCGGCACTTCGGCTCCCTCGCGGGCCGCACCAGCGCTCGGCGCAGTGACGAGCGATCCGTTGCGGGTCGGGAGTATGCTGCGACGTGTTGCCGGATGCGACAATTCGCGATGCCGGAGAACGAATCGGACATCCAGGCCCTCCTCGCGCGACGACACGACAACGGGGCGGACTACTGGGCGACGCCGGATGGCCGGTGCTACGTCGGCAACCCGTTCAGCACCCTGGCGTGTCTCGGCATGCTCTACGAGCTCGGCGTCCCGGCGGACCACGAGGCGGTGGCCGGAGGTCTGGAGGTCGTCCTGGGCGCCTGCCGGGAGGACGGCCGGATCCGCTTGGCCCCGAGGGCGCCGCTCTACCCGTGCTACACGGCCGAGGCTGCTCGGGTAATGTGCCGGTTCGGGATGACGCGACACGCTGCGGTGCAGCGGGCGATGTCCTATCTCATGGGGGCCGCGCACCATACCGGAGGATGGCGCTGCAACTTCACCCGGTTCGGTCGCGGGCCGGAGACGGAGTGCGCCAACCCCGGCGCAACCCTCTACGTCCTCGATGTCGTCCGCCACGTTCCCGCGTACCGGCACGGCAACGACGTGGTCGGGCGGGCCGTGGAGTCCCTGCTCGACCACTGGGAGTCGCGGCTGCCGGCGGGACCGTGTCACTGGGGCATCGGGAGCCGGTTTCTGCAGGTCGAGTACCCTTTCCTGCGGTACAGCCTGTTCTTCTACGTCTACGTGCTGTCGTTCTTCGAACGCGCGAGGGGGGATGCCCGCTTCGGATCCGCCCTGGCGACGCTCGAAGCCAGACTGGACGGCGAGGGGCGGGTCGTCGTGGAACGGCCTCACCGCGATCTGAAGGGACTTGGGTTCTGTGCGCGGGGCCGACCCTCCGGACCGGCAACGCGGAGGTATCGCGAGATCCGCCGGAACCTCGGCGGCGGAACGGGGCGTTGACGGGCGGTGCGGAACGCACGGGCCGCGCTACTGCTCGGCCAGCGGCAGGAAGATGGATATCCGGTCCTCGCTGCCGAGGGCGCGCGAGATGTGTCCCTGACCGGTGGTGTCCTCGGCGAGCAGGATGTGGCCGGGGTGCAGGCGGACCTTCGTGCCGTCTCCGAGCTCGACCTCGCTCTCCCCCGCCAGCGTGATGACGTACTGCCGGCGCGGAGCGGTGTGCCAGTCGATGAAGTACTCGGGCGAGGTGCGGCGGAACTGGACGCTGGTGACGTCGACGGGGTCGGAGAGCTCGGTGGCGCCCCGCTGTGTCGTCAGCGGCACGTCGTACTCCTCGGCGTGGGTCTGGCCGTCGTCGCCGGTGTAGATGCGTGTCACCTTGATCGGGGTCCGCTCCTGGGCCGTCGCGGCCGGCTCGTCGAACCAGCGGGCACCGCCAACGACGATGAGGGTCGGGATCCAACCGAGGACGAGCGCGCGCCGCAGCCACGTCTTGACCATCGCAGTCCCTCCTGTGAGTCGTGGCATTATAGGGTCGCTCGGTATGGAAGGGGCTCATGACCATGCTTCGACTCGCTGGGGCCGGCCGCCCCGCTCGGGCCGCCGTCGCGGCCGCCGCGGTGGCCGTCACGTTCGCGTTCGCCATGTCCACGCAGGGTGAGGGAGCCGGCGCGGGCCCTCGTCCCGCGTCCGCCGCACCGCAGGGCCAGGGCGCGCCCGCCGATCCCGACGCGATCCGCCCGTTCACGATCGACGTCCCGGACGCGGTGCTGGCCGACCTGGAGATCCGCCTCGCCCGGACCCGCCTCCCCGACGAGCTGCCCGGGACCGGCTGGGACTACGGCACCAACCGGGACTACCTGGAGGAGCTGCTCGCCTACTGGCGGGACGGCTTCGACTGGCGCGCGCAGGAGCGGATGCTGAACCGCTTCGACCAGTTCAAGACGACCATCGACGGGCTCGACGTCCACTTCATCCACCAGCGCTCGCCGCACGAGGACGCGCTGCCGCTCATCATCACGCACGGCTGGCCCGGCTCCTTCATGGAGTTCCACAAGATCATCGGGCCCCTGACCGACCCGACCGCCCACGGCGGCGACGCGGCCGACGCGTTTCACGTCGTCGCGCCGTCCATCCCCGGCTACGGCTTCTCCGACAAGCCGCGCGGCCGCGGCTACAACCCGGAGCGGATGGCCAGCATCCTGGGCGAGCTGATGGCGCGCCTCGGCTACGAGCGCTACGGCACGCAGGGCGGCGACTGGGGCAGCATCATCAGCCGCTGGCAGGCCGTCCAGCACCCGGACCGCGTGGTCGGCGTCCACCTGAACTTCGTCACCGCGGGTCCGCCCGCGGGGGTCGACGACCCGGAGGCCGGCGTGCCGGCGGCGGAGCTCGAGCGGATGCGCGAGCGGCAGGCGTCGTTCGCCAACGAGCGGGGCTACAGCAGCATCCAGGGCACGAAGCCGCAGACGCTGGGCTACGGCCTCAACGACTCGCCGGCCGGCCTCGCGGCGTGGATCGTCGAGAAGTTCCGGACGTGGTGCGACTGCGACGGCGACGTCGAGAGCCACTTCACGAAGGACGAGCTGCTGACGAACGTGACGATCTACTGGGTGACGCAGACCATCACGTCTTCGGCGCGCATCTACTACGAGTCGCGCCACACGCCGGCGAGTCAGGCGATCGGCTACCTGGAGACGCCGACCGGCGGCGCGCTCTTCCCGCGCGAGATCAGGATTCCGCCGCGCCGGTGGGCGGAGGCGGCGTACAACATCACCCACTGGACGGAGATGCCGCGCGGCGGCCACTTCGCGGCCCTGGAGCAGCCGGAGCTCCTGACCGACGACATCCGCTCCTTCTTCCGGCCGCTGCGGTAGGAGACATGGCTGCGCCAGCCACCCGGGTCGGCACCGTGGCCGCGTCGCCCGCCGACGTCGCGGAGCCGCCCCCGGCCGGCGGGGCCGGTGGAACGCCGAGCACCGCCGCCTCGCCGGACGCTCCCGTGCGCGTCGAGGTGGCGATGCCGCGCGCCCTCTTCGACCGCCTCACCGACCACGACGATGCACCGCGCTGCCGCTACGACGAGCACACCGGCCTCGCGGAGTTCGTCGCGCAGCCGGGCTTCGCGCACGAGGGACCGGCGTGGCAGATCGGCCAGTTGTTCGCGCGCATCGCCGACGCGCTCGCGGAACGCGGACACGACGTCGCCTGGCAACCCGCCGGCGCGCTCCGCCTGCTGAGCGACGACGGCGCCTTCGAGCCCGACGCGGGCTTCTACCTCGATCCCGAGGCCGAGCGCGCCGTCCGCCGGGTCGAGGGCTACCTCGACGTGCGCAACGGCCTGCCGCCCCCCGACCTCGTCGTCGAGATCGACCGCAGCCGCCGGTCCCGTCTCAAGCTGGCGCCCTACTTCCGGATGGGGGTCAAGGAAGCCTGGACCTGGAATCGCAAGGAGGGCGCCTCTCTCTGGCGGCCCGACCCGTCCGAGTCCGAGGGATTCCGCGCTGTTCCGGAGAGCCATCTCTGCCCCGGCCTCACCCGTGACGACCTCGACCGCCTGTGCGCCCGCGGCGTCCCGGCGGTCGAGCGGGCGCAACTCTCCCGGCGCCTCGCCCGCCACGTCGCCGAGCGCCTGGCCCCGACGGCGCCGTCCCGTCCGTAGCGGGCACGATCGCGCGAACGACCGGGCGGACCACCCGTCGACAACCGGTGACGGAACGCCGCCGCGTGGAACAACGCGCCGTCTGCCGCCCGGCACCCCATAATGGGTCGTGGACCGCGGAGCGAGGGAACGGATGGCGGCGTGGGCTGTCGGCGCCCGACGGCGGCTCGATGTCGGCGCGCCACCGCGCGAGCCCCTCGCGCCGCCCGCGGCCTTCGGCGACTGGCATCTGACCGAAGACCGTGCCCGGCGCGTCCATCCGACGCGGGACCGCCGGCGGCTTCGAGAACGATCCCGCGTGATTGCGGCCCGGTTCACGAGCAGTGGCGCCGGCTGGCGGCAGCCCCCGACAGCCCAGGAGTTCTACGCTGCCGTGCGCGCGGACCAACCATCCGCCCGGGAACGGGACGTTCTGGAAGCCTGGATCACGGAGACCACGCCCGACGAGATCGTGGCGGCCTGGGCGGAGCAGGCGTACACCCTGCGCGAGCTGGTGGGCGCGCTGCACCGAGCGGGCGTGACCGAGGGCCGCTGGACGTGGAAGCTGAACCGTTGGGTGGAGAACCCGGAGGCGGCGGAACGGTGAGCGCCGGGGGCGACCTTCGGTTGCCCGAGCCGGCGCGCGGCCTGTGGCTGCGCACGCGGGACGCCATCCGGACGAGCCTCGACGAGATCGGCGTCTCCGAGTACGCGATCGGCGGCGGCACCATCCTGGCGGCGCGTTGGAAGCACCATCGCGCGAGCGACGACATCGACCTGTCGTTGCCCGCGAACGCACGGCTCGACCGGCTCGACGACCGTGAGACCTGCGGCCTTCGGAAGCGGATGGAACAGCTCGGGGGAGAGTGCGATACGGAGACGCACGGGGCGGTCTACCGCATCGCGTTCGGTGAGCAGGGCATCGACCTGTGGGCGCATCGCGCCGAACCGGCGGGCGCCGAGCGTCGGGAGCGCGTCGAAGGGAGCGAGGAGACGACGCTCTCCACGGTGCAGATCCTGTGGGGCAAGCTGAACCGGGGGCTGGACGGCCTGCCGCGCGGCGTGTACGACGTCGCCACGGCAGCGGACGTCGACCCCGAGGCGCTGGAAGTCGCCGCCAACGCGCACGCGCGGAGGCGGACCGAGCGAGTCGCCCTGCACTGGTTCGCAACCGAACGAGCGATCGACAGGCAGGCGCGCACGAGACTCCGCGGAATCCCGGCAGACGAGCAGGCGCAGATCGGAACGCTGGGCTCGCGGGCCAGCGAGCGGTTGCTCCGCGCATTGTACGAGGAGCTGGTGATCGAGCGGCATGGAGTCCGCCTCCGGATGACGACGCGAACCGCCGCCGGCACGAGGCGCACGCGAACGATCGACGGACACGAGATTCCGGCCGCGTGGGAGCGCCTCGGGCTGCTGGGTCATCGGGAGACGCGGGCGCCGATGGAGGACATCGCGTCGTACGCAGAGCTGGCGTGCCGGCGCGGCGGCCCGCCGGAACTCATCTACCGGGAGGTGGAGGGACGAGCCGACGCGTGGCGAACCGCGACCAGGGTCCGGAACCTGCCGCCTGGGGGACGGACCTGAACGGGACGCACACCCACTCCGGGCCCGGTCACCCGTTGCGGGCGACCCGTGCGTCCGGGGTCGACCCGGGCCGCCGCCCGACGCGCCGGCGCCCTGCTTCGGGATGGTGCGTCATGGAGGCGCAGTGGGTTTTCCTTCGAGCGGCGCAGAGCGCGAGAACAGGCACGCGCCGCCGGTGACGCGTCAACGAAGTGCAGTGGGTTCTCCTTCGAGCCGCTCACGCCCCGACACCGAGCGTCGCAGGACGACGTAGAGGGAATCGTCGTCGGCCATCTCCGCATACGTCCCGGTTTCAACGATCTCGAACGATTCGCCCATCTGATCGGCGAACGTCTGCGCCGTGTAGTACTGGAAGCGCTCGCCCTGATGCACCTCCAGCCGGTCTCCCTGCCAGAGGGCGTGCAGGGCGAGCCCGCCCACACGCAGTATCCGCCGCTGCGCCCGCAGCGACCGCGCCAGCTCGTCCGGCGTCAGGTGGTGGAGGACCTTGTTCGAGTAGATGGCGTCGAAGCGACGGTCGGTCTCGAGCGTGATCGCATCGAGCGACAGCACGTCGGCACGCGGGTCCGCGGACCGCACGCGGTCGACGAAGAGGGACGACTTGTCCGATCCGGTCGGACGGAAGAGGCGGCCCAGCCAGTGGAGGTCCTTCCCCGGACCCATGCCGATCTCCAGCACGGACGAGCCGGGCGGCAGGTGCCGCTCGAGAACGGCGACCAGCTCCCGGCCGTCGAAGCCCTCCGCCATCCGCACGTACGCGTCGACGTTCTGCTCGCTGTCGAAGAAACCCATCACGTCGGGCGCGGCTCGGGCAGCTTCGCCCCTTCCCACGCCGTCGCCGACGCGACCGCGGTGACGGCAGCGCTCCCGAGCGAACCTACTGCACCGTCATCGACTGGATGACGACCGGCGTCGTGGGCACGGCTTCGTGGGCGCCCTGTCGGCGCGTCTGGACGCGCGAGATGGCGTCGACGACGTCCATTCCCTCGACGACCTCGCCGAACACGGCGTAGCCGTACTCCTGAGGCGACGTACCGCGATTGTCGAGGCCGCGCCGCGCGTTGTCGCGGGTGTTGATGAAGAACTGCGAGGTCGCGCTGTCGATGCCGGCCGTGCGCGCCATGGCTACCGTCCCGCGCCGGTTGCTCAACCCGTTGGTGGCTTCGTTGCGGATCGACTCGCGCGTGAACTTCTGGACCAGGTCGTCCGTGAAGCCGCCGCCCTGGATCATGAAGTCCTCGATCACGCGGTGGAAGACGGTGTCCTCGTAGAAGCCGGCGTAGACGTACTGCAGGAAGTTCCCGACGGAGATGGGCGCCTGATCCTGGTAGAGCTCCATCGTCACCGCGCCCTGGTTCGTCTCCATGACCACCCGCGGATTGCTGCCGGGGACCCTCCCGCCGGTGCCCAGCGTGACACGGTAGACGCCCGTGTTGGCGGTCATGTAGAGGGTCCGCCCGTCGCCGCCCCAGGCGACGTTGGCGGGATTCTCGTCCGGCACGATGGTGCCCAGGTGCACGCCGTCCCAGCCGAACACCCAGACCCCGCCGGGCCCGGTCGCGAAGACGTTGCCTTCCCAGTCCACCTTCATGCCGTCGGCCGCCCCGGGGGCGTCCTGGTCGTTGACGTCGTAGAAGACCCGGGCGTTGGCCGCGCCCTCCTCGGTGAGGTCGTAGGCCATCCAGACCTTCTGCTCGGCGTCCGAGTTGGCGACGTACAGCACGCGCTCGTCGTGCGAGAGCGCAATGCCGTTGGGCCGGGTCTGATCCCGAACCAGCAGCTCCAGCTCGCCGTCCGGGCTCAGGCGGTAGATGCCGTTGAAGTCGAGCTCGCGGAGCGGCGATTCCTCCAGCCCTTCGAGGCCGTACGACGGATCGGTGAAGTAGAGCGAACCGTCGCTCGCATAGACGAGATCGTTGGGACTGTTCAGGCGGCTGCCCTCGTAGTTGTCGACCAGCGTCGTGCGGCTGCCGTCCTCCTCGACCCGCGAGATGCGCCGGTTGCCGTGCTCGGCGATGACGAGCCGCCCCTCGCTGTCCAGCGTCAGCCCGTTCGACGAGATCGACCGCAGACCCTCGCGGTCCCCCTCGAAGACCGGATCGATGAACGGGCTGGCCCCGTCGGCCTCCGTCCACTGGTGGATCGCGTTGGCCCGCACGTCCGAGAAGAGCAGGCGCGATTCGCCGCTCACCCAGACCGGACCCTCGGTGAAGACGTAGCCCTCGGCGATCTTCTCGATGGTCGCCCCGACCGGCACCAGCCGGTCGAGCCGCGGATTGACCCGCACGATGCGACCCGCGCCGGCCGCCTCCCCGGCCGGGCCCGCCTCCACTTCCTCCGCCGGCTCCTCGGGAGCTCCACCGCACGCCATCGTCAACGCCGCCAGCACCGCCGCCGTCACGCTGATCGGTGTCCTCATGTCGCCCTCATGCGGCGGTCGCCGGGCGCCGCCGCCGTTCCGCCGACTGTCCAATCACCCGCGCTCGGCGGCTCGCCGGGCGGCACGCTGCCGGCGGTCACCGTCCCGCGGCCCCGATCGCGGCGCCGCCGTGCGGTCGCGAGCGGGCGTTCGGCCCGCTCCGGCCGCCCGCAGCGCACCCTCGATTGCCGGCACGACCAGGCAGTCGATCAGGGTGTCGAGCTCGCGGCGGTGCCGGCGCCGCCCGTCCCCCGGCTCCGGGGCGGACGTGGCGACGATCACGCTGTCGAGCGCCGGGATCACGAAGACGAACTGGCCGCCGTAGCCCCACCCGTAGTAGGTGCGGTAGCCGGCAAGCGTGCGCATCCACCAGCCGTAGCCGTACTGCCGGCGGCTCCAGCGCGACGCCGTGCGCGGGGTCCACGACGCCTCGATCCACGACCGCGACACGAGCTCCAGGCCGTCGACGGAGCCGCCCCGTCGAAACAGGTCTCCGACGGCGAGCATCGCGCGAGGGGTGAGCGCCATCTCGTTCCCGCCGAGGTAGATCCCCTGGGGGTCGCGGACCCAGGCCGGGAGATCGATGCCCAGGGGCCGGGCGAGGTAGCGGCGCCCGAAGGCGAGCGTGGTCATGCCGGTCGCCCGCGTCAGGATCGCCGACAGGAGGTGCGTGCTGCCGGTGCTGTAGATCATCCGCCCGCCCGGCCGGTCGACCATCGGGCGGGTCAGCACGTGGCGCACCCAGTGGCGGCTCGCGACCCAGCGCCCGTAGTTGCGGTTGGAGGTGGTCTCCAGCCCCGACCGCATGGTCAGGAGATCCTCGATGGTGATGGATCGGCGGACCGGGTCGGCTTCGCCCAGCTCGTCCGGAAAGAAGTCGGTGATCGGCTGATCGACGCCGGCGATGTGTCCGCGGTCGATGGCGATGCCGACCAGGATCGCGATCAGCGTCTTGGAGGCGGACTTGAGGTTGGCCCGCCTCTCGCGCGTGGCGCCGTTGAAGTAGTGCTCCTCGAGCAGGGTCCCGCCGGTCGCCACCAGCAGGCTGCGCAGGCGCGGAAGGCTCCGTGCCTGGGCCAGGATGGCGTCGCGCTGGGCGGGCGCCAGGCGGAGCCCCGGCGCGGCCGGATCGGGGGCGGTCGGCGGGGGGATGGCGGGCGCTGCGCCGAGCAGCA